>NZ_WWJY01000928.1 GCF_009865405.1 Streptomyces sp. SID3212
GGGGGCGCGGCCGTGCGCGGTGGCCGGTGCGTCGAGGCGGGCGGCGAGGGCGGCCGGGGTCGGCGCGTCGAACAGGATCGAGACGGGGATCCGTACGTCGAGGACCGTCTCGATCTTCGACTTCAGGCGCAGCGCGGTCAGGGAGTGGCCGCCGGCGGTGAAGAAGTCGGTGTCGGGGCCGACCGCGGGGAGGCCGAGCACCGTACCGAACAGGGCGCACAGCTCCCGCTCCCGGTCGGTGCGCGGGGGCCGGGAGGCCACCTGCTCCCCGGTGGGTCCCGGGGCGGGCAGGGCGGCGCGGTCGACCTTGTGGTGGCGGGTGAGCGGCACGTGGTCGATGCGGGCCCAGACGGACGGGACGAGGTGGGCGGGCAGGTGGCGGGCGGCGTGTTCGCGGACCCGGGCGAGGGTGCTGTGCCACCGCTCGTCACGGGGGGCGTCCGATTCCGTGCCCGTCGCGTCGGCGGCGCCTTCC
>NZ_WWJY01000929.1 GCF_009865405.1 Streptomyces sp. SID3212
CCCGCGGCCCCGCGCCGGCTGCCGTGACCTCGACGCGGCGGGCTCGGTGGAGGTCACCGAGCACGGCCCCCTGCTGGCGGCGGTCAGGGTCGTACGGTCCACCGGGCGGTCCACCGTCGAGCAGGAGCTGTCCCTGGCCGCCGGGAGCAGGGTCCTCACCCTCGACACCGAGGTCGACTGGCGGGAGCGGGACACCCTCCTCAAGGCGTCCTGGCCGCTGGACGTGCACGCCGAACACAGCAGGGGCGAGATCCAGTTCGGCCATGTCGAGCGCCCCACGCACGACAACACCGCCCGGGACGCGGCCCGTTACGAGACCTGGGCGCACCGCTGGATCCATGTCGGCGAGCACGGCTGGGGGGTGGCGCTGGCCGGGGACTCCACGTACGGGTACGACGTGTCGCGCGCGACCCGCGCGGACGCCGGGACGACCACGACCGTACGGCTCTCCCTGCTGCGCGCCGCCCACAGCCCCGACCCGCACGCGGACCGCGGTCCCCAGCGCTTCCGGCACACCCTGCGCCCCGGCGCGGACGTGGGCGACGCGATCGCCGAGGGGTACGCGCTCAACCTGCCGCTGCGGCCGGGGCCGGCCGGGCGGGGCGTGTCCCCGCTGGTCGGCGTGGACAGCCCCGACGTGGTGGTGGAGGCGGTCAAGCTCGCGGACGACCGCTCGGGCGACGTGGTCGTCCGGCTCTACGAATCGCGCGGCGGCCGGGCCCGTACGACCCTCACCGCGGCCTTCCCGGTCGCGGCGGTGCACGAGACCGATCTGCTGGAGGAGACCCTGACTGTCCGTCAGCAGCGTTCCGGGTCCGTGGCGTTGACCCTGCGGCCGTTCCAGATCCTCACCCTGCGGCTGGTACGCGGGGACGGCCGGCGAACGGGGGACACCGGTGCCTGACGCGCGTCCGGCCACGAGGACGGGCGGCGGTCCGGCCGACCGGGCGGCCGGACCGCTGTCGGCCGAGCACCGGGCCGTCCTACGGCGCTGGGAGGCGGCGGGCGGGCCCCTGGCCACCCGCGCGAGTGTGGTCCTGCTCGCCGCCGACGGGCTGCGGGACGCCGAGATCTCGCGGCGGCTCGGGGTGTCCCGGCAGACCGTGGGCAACTGGCGGCAGCGGTGGACGAGCGCGGGGATCGACGGGCTGGAGCAGCGGCCCCGTACCGGCAGACCGGCGACGGTGGACGAGGCGGAGGTGGTCACCCGTACTCTGCTGGCGCCCGGCGGCAGCGGCGCGTCCCGGGCCGTGGCCCGGGAGTTGGGCCTCTCGCACGCGACGGTCGCGGGGATACGGCGGCGGTGGCGGCTGACTCCCGACGAGGCCCCGGCCCCGTCCGTACCGACCAGGCCGCCGCTGCCCGGTGCCGACGTGTGGGTGATGGGGCTGTACGTGGACCCGGAG
>NZ_WWJY01000930.1 GCF_009865405.1 Streptomyces sp. SID3212
TTCGAACCAGTGACCTCTTCGGTGTGAACGAAGCGCTCTCCCGCTGAGCTAATCGCCCGGGAACGCCTTGAACCATACAGGCCCGGACGGGTCCGCTTCAAACCGGAGGGGACGTACTCACCCGGGGATCTGAGTAGGCGTGCCGATGGCACGGGCTGTGGCGCGGACCACACTCGCTGCCATGACACAGGTGCTACGGCCCGACCAGGAGCTGGTGATCCTCGATCAGGAGCTGGCCCGACTCGACGCGCGCAGGGGGCAGTTGCTGCTGCGCAGGTCCTACTTGGTGAGCCTGCTGGCGGCGGCCGGGCCTGCCGTGGGGCGGGGATCGGGGTGGGAATCCGGGTGGGGATCCGGCTGGGCGGCGCCCGGTGGCCAGGGCGGCGCGCGGCGGGCCGAGGCGTCCCCGCCGGGGGT
>NZ_WWJY01000931.1 GCF_009865405.1 Streptomyces sp. SID3212
CCCTGCGCGAGCTGGAACGCGCGGGTGGCCCGCCGGTCCGCCTCCTCCCAGCGCGGCCCGGGACCGAGGCTGTAGAAGCGTTCGGCGCCGCGAGCGACCAGCATCCGGCCGAGCTGGGTGACGTACTTGTTGTGCGCGCCGGGCCCGAACGCCCGCGCGCCCGGGTACGCGACCGCCACCGCCGCCGTCGCCTTCCCACTCCCACCGGCGGCGCCGCTGGTGCCCTCCGTCAGCCCCCGGTACCGATACGCCACGTACCGCGCCGAGTTGCTCCAGTACGCCATCGGCGTGGACTGCGCCCGCGTGTGCGGATCCGTCTGCTCGTACGCGATGTAGTACCCGTGCGTGTAGTCCGTCCAGCCGCCGAAGAGCGTGACGTGCGACCCCTTGTTGGGGTCGGACGGGTTGTGGAACAGCAGCATGTCCCCCGGCTGGAGGTCCTCCCGCGCGATCTTCACGCCGTACTCCGCGAGGCTGCCCGTCCATTCGTTGCCCGCGAGGTTCCACGCCATCGAGACATAGCCGGAGCAGTCCTGCCGGTACCCGTCGGACCAGTACGTGCTCATGCTGTACGGCACCCGCGCGCTCACCCACCGCTTGGCGCGGTTGATGATGTCCGCCCGGGTCGTGGCGCGCAGCGGCGCGGACGGCTTCCCCGCCACCGGTCCGGGCGACGGCCGCCCGTGCAGCGGTCCGCTGCCGCCCTGGGGGGTCTCCGGGTCGGGATCCCCACCGGGTACGGCGGCGAGCACGGCTCCCGGCACCGCCCCGGCACCGGCGCCGACCTGGGCACCGACCCCGGACAGGCCGGCCGAGGACGCGATCCCGTCGAAGCCCGTCCCGTCCGGCCCGATGTCGGCCCGCGCGCCCGTTCCCGCCGCGCCAAAGGCGACTCCCGTCGCGCCGAGAGCGACTCCCGCCGCCGTGACCAGCACCAACGCCCGCCGGGCGCCGTGCGCGCCCGGGTGGCCGCCGGCCCGTACCGGCAGCCCTCTCGCCAGATCCCGGCGCCGCCCCGCGCATCCGGGGCAGGGACAGTCAAGAGCGGGCTCGTACTCCTGGAAGGCCGGGACGGTCATGCGAATCCCCTCCACACTCATCAAGATCTGTCGGCACGACTGCACGGGCGCCAGTGTCTCAACTGTCTGGACAAGTCGCATTTTGACGGATCAAAGGTAAAAAACGACTATCCGACGAGCCGCGAGGGACCTCGGATGGTCCGGCCCACCCATGACGATCGGGTAGAGTTCTCCAGGTCAGCGCGCGCCGTTAGCTCAGTTGGTTAGAGCAGCTGACTCTTAATCAGCGGGTCCGGGGTTCGAGTCCCTGACGGCGCACCGACGGTCGAAGCCCCCTCACGCCACGTGAGGGGGCTTCGCCAGTTCCTTCGTCAGTTCCTTCGCCGGATCAGCCCCTGTTCCCGTACGGCGCCACCCGTCCCGTACACCTCGGAAACATGGCGTATGTCCGCCATTGTTGGGGTTCGCACGCCGAGGGCGTGTGCCTGGAGCGTGCGCGTGCGTGCGCCCTCCGCGTACGTACGCCCTTCACCCGGCCCTTCACCCGCGCACGCCGGGTCACGCCCCGTTCCGCGCCAGCCCCACCGCGTACTCCGCCCACCACTCGCCCGCGCGCGGCCCGCCCCGGCACTCGCCGTCCGACTCCCCCGGGCGCTTGATCCACAGGTACGCCTTGACCAGCGGATCGCCGGTCCTGACGGTCGGCGCCTCGCCTAGCGCGCGGCCCGGCGGGTTGCACCAGTTCTCGCCGGGGTCCCCCGAGGTGTACGAGCCGTTGCCGTTGCGGCTGGTGTCGATCACGAACGGTTTGCCGCCGACCCGCGCGGAGAGCCGCTTGCCGAAGTCCACGCTCTCGGCGGTCAAGAAGAAGTTCGAGACGTTCACCGCGAAGCCGTCGGCCTGGGCGAGGCCCGCGCGCCGCAGCGGCTCGAAGAGCGCGTCGGGCGTACGCCAGCCCGGGTTGCCCGCGTCGAGGTAGACGGAGGTCCCCGCCTGCCGGCCGAGCCGCTCGACCGCCGCGCCGAGCAGCCCGTACCGCTCCTCGCGGAACGCTTCCGGGGTACAGCCGTCCGCCAGGTGCAGGACGGCGTCCGGCTCCAGGATCACCGTGGCCCGGCGCGCGCCGATCCCGTCCGCGACTTCGTCGATCCACGTCCGGTACGCGTCACCGTCGGCGGCGCCGCCCTTCGAGTACTGACCGCAGTCGCGGTGCGGGATGTTGTAGAGCACGAGCAGCGCGTCCCGGCCGGCCTCGGTGGCCGCCGTGGTGATCGCCTCCGCCTGCGCCTTCGGGTCGTCGGGGCCGATCCACGACGCGGCGGGCTGTTCGGCGATCTTCCTGAGGAGCCGCGCGCTCTTCGGATCGCCCCGGTCGGCGTACGCGACGGCCTCGCGGGCGGCCGTACTGTCGGGATCCACCCAGTACGGCACCTCCGCCCTGGGCCGCTGGCCGACGGGCGCGGAGGAAGCGGCACGCTCACCCCGGTCGGGACCGTCCGGGCCGTCGGGACCATCGCCGCCGGAGCCGCCCGAGCCACCGGACGAGCAGCCCGCGAGCAGGATCAGCGCACTCGCCGCGAGGGCCGTGGCCCGTACCGCACTGCCGTCCATCCGCTCCCCCAAGTCAAGGACCACGGCCCCCACATTACGGTTTCCGGGCCCCCTCGCCCGGGGAGTCCCGCCTGAAGCCCCGGGACCCCGCCTCGCGCGATCCCGGGGAAAAGCTCAGCTGTCGCGGGTCTCGTCCACGCCCGTCAGGTACGCCGACACCACCACGTTCGCCGTGTACACGCCGGCCTTCTTGTCGAACGTCCCGCCGCAGGTGATCAGGCGCAACTCGGCACGCGACTTCTCGCGCGGCCCGTAGACCTTCTTCGCGTCGAACCGCTCCCGGCTGAAGACCTGCACGTCGTCGATGGTGAACTCGGCGACGGAACCGTCGCTCCTGGCCACCCGGACCTTCGCGCCGGGCCGGGCCGAGCTGAGCCCGTAGAAGACGGCCGGCTTCGTCTCGGTGTCGACGTGCCCGACGAACAGGGCGGTGCCCGCCGCGCCCGGCTGCACACCGCGGCCGTACCAGCCGACCGTCTGCGGTGTCCCGTACGACGGGGGGTCGACCGCCCCCGCGCCGTCCAGGCCCCGGGGCGCGACGGGCGCCTCGATCCCCAGCGAGGGGACCTCGACGCGCCGCGGCTCCGACGGCTCCA
>NZ_WWJY01000932.1 GCF_009865405.1 Streptomyces sp. SID3212
AACGGCTACGGCCCGACGGAGACCACCACCTTCGCCACCACCCACCGGATCCACCGCCCGCTCGACTACTCCGGCACACTTCCCATCGGCGAACCCCTCGACAACCACCGCCTCTACGTCCTGGACGACCACCTGCGGCTCGTCCCGCCGGGCGCCCCCGGCGAGCTGTACATCGCCGGCGCGGGCCTGGCGCAGGGCTATCTCGACCGCCCGGCCCTCACCGCGGACCGCTTCGTCGCCGACCCGTACGGTCCTGCGGGCACCCGGATGTACCGCACCGGCGACCT
>NZ_WWJY01000933.1 GCF_009865405.1 Streptomyces sp. SID3212
CTTGTCGGCGGCGGCCTTGGCGACCGGGTTGCGGTTGCTGCCCCCGACGTACTCGACGCGGTACAGGGCCTGGTTGTTGGCGCCGGTGCCGTAGTCGAGGACGTACAGCGCGCCGTCGGGGCCGAACGCCTGGTCCATGACCTGCGTACCGGTCCACGGGAAGGCCTCGATGACACCGGGGGTGCCGTCGGCCTTGACCTCGATGGCCTTGATCCACTTGCGGCCGTACTCGGCGGCGAAGAAGCGGCCGTC
>NZ_WWJY01000934.1 GCF_009865405.1 Streptomyces sp. SID3212
GCACCGTGTCTGAGATCCGTGGTCAGCTGCGGGGTCGGGCAGGAGTCATCATCCATTCCGGTGGCAAATAAGCCCCATTTGCCAAGCCTTTGAGGCCCGTTCGAGGCCTCTTCCGCCTGGCCTTGCGTCCTGTGTTTCGTTAAAGGGGTCTGGCGGCTCACATCCCACTGAAGGAGGCCGGACGGCCGTCCCGTCGTGCCGCATTCGCCCCACCACCCACTCGGCTC
>NZ_WWJY01000935.1 GCF_009865405.1 Streptomyces sp. SID3212
TGCCTCAACAACCGGATCAGGAAGGTGACGGCCGACGGGAAGATCAGCACCGTTGCCGGCACGGGCGTCAAGGGCTTCAGGGGCGACGGCGGCCCCGCCAACGCAGCCCAGTTCAACCTGCCGTACGCGGTATCGGTGGACAGCGCCGGCGTCCTCTTTGTCGCCGACTGCCTCAACAACCGGATCAGGAAGGTGACGGCCGACGGGAAGATCAGCAC
>NZ_WWJY01000094.1 GCF_009865405.1 Streptomyces sp. SID3212
CCGACGTCCCCCTGGCGCTGCTCGGTTGGACCGTCGTCGGCGCCGGTCTGTCCGGCTGTGTCCCGCAGCTGTTCAGTGCGGCGGGGCACGCCGATCCGGACGCGGCCGGGGCCAACGTCTCGCGCGTGGCGGGCCTCGGCTACCTGGGGATGCTCGCCGGTCCCGCCGTGATCGGCCCGCTGACCCATGCGATTCCGCTGAACCTCACCTTCCTGCTCCCCGCGGCCTTCTGTGTGGTCGCCGGCTTCACCGCCCGGATCCTGAAGCCCGAGCCTTCGCTTGAGCCTTCCCTTGAGCCTTCCCTTGAGCCTGCGCGTGAGCCATCGGGTGAGCCCTCGCTTGAGCCCCGGCCTTCACCTGAACCCCAACTCGCTCCGGACAGCGCGGAGAAGGAGGCCCCCGCCTCCCGGCCCACGGCCGGCTGATCCCGCCCGTCCGGCGCTCGACGACACCTGACGACACCACCGGGCGGTTGTTCATCCGGGGTTCGCGCGGCGGCTGCCACCAGGCGTTAGGCATGGCACGGCAATCGGCACCCGTCTGCCCTGGAGGCGCATCGATGTCGTACCACCCGAACTCCCCCGAGTCCGCGGCCTCGCCCGGCCGTCGCGGCGTGCTGCGCGGCACCCTCGC
>NZ_WWJY01000936.1 GCF_009865405.1 Streptomyces sp. SID3212
GCCGTACCGCTCCTCGTCCAGGAAGAGCGCACCCCCGCCGGCCAGTGCGAACGCCCGTCCGCCGACCAGGAACGCCACCTCAAGGCGCAGCGCCGTCACGCCGCCGGCCGGCCCGCGCCGCACCTCGCTCACGGTGGCCAGGCAGGTGATCTCGGTGGCGCCGAAGGCCACCCGGGGCTCGGCCGCCGGGTCGATGCGGAAGAACAGGTCGGTGATCAGCAGCCGGGCGTCCGGCGCGACGCCGTAGTGGCGCAGGGGCAGGTAGATGCCCAGCTGCCGCAGGGTCTCCACGACCATCAGCGGGCTGTGGAGGTCCGTGCCGCCGCGCGGGAAGGTGGGATGGGACCGGGGCCAGCACGCGGCGGCCTCGAAGCGGCCGTCCCCGGCCTGCCGTACGTCGGTCAGGAGCACCTCCGCGACCGAGGCCCGGTGGACCGCCTCACGGGCGACGGTGCGCGACCAGCTCAGCGGTCCTGGGTCACCGCCGAGTTCATCGAACAAATCCATCATGAAATAAAACAATCCCAATTTCCCGGGATCTGCACGCCAGCGTTGTCGGGGCATTGGCGGATAGCACTACATTGCGTGATGTCAGCAGCGGAATCGGGACTCGGAGTGCACGTGCAGGCTAGGGCGAAAAACACGCGTAGGTTTCTTCTGGAAGCGGCAGCACGCCTGTTCGATGAGCGGGGATACGCCGGGACCAGTATCAGCGACATCAGCGCGGAGTCCGGCCGTACCAGCGGAGCCATCTACTTCCATTACGTCAGCAAGGAAAAACTCGCCCTCGCGATCGTCGAGGCGCATTTCGCGACCTGGCCCGAGCTGGTCGGGGAATACCTCACCGCGGAGCGCCCCGCGCTCGACCGGCTCGTCGGACTGAGCTTCGACGTGGCGACGGCGTTCCGCGACGACGTCGTCGTCCGGGCCGGCGCCCGCCTCTGGGCCGAGCGCACCGCGATCGACGCCCCGCTGCCCGCCCCGTTCGTCGGCTGGCTGGCCACGGTCACCACGCTCCTCCAACAGGCCCGCGACGGCGGGGAGCTCAACCCGGACCTCGACCCCGGCGTCGCCGCGCACGGCGTCGTGTACGCGTTCTTCGGCCTCCACACCGTCTCGGACGCCCTGGACGGCCGGGAGCACATCGAGGACCGGCTCCGCGACCTGTGGCTGTTGCTGCTGGCCGGGCTCCAGGCACGCCCCGACGCCGCCGGGCTGCTGGCCCGGGTGCGCCCGAGCGACCGGGCGGTCACCTGCGATAGGACTGGTGCATGGTAAAGATCCTCATCAGCGCCGACATGGAGGGCGCGACCGGCGTGACCTGGCCGGCCGACGTCCTGCCCGGCACGCCCCAGTGGGAACGCTGCCGCGCCCTGTTCACCTCCGACGTGAACGCCGCCGTGCTCGGCTTCCTCGACGGCGGCGCCGACAGCGTCCTCATCAACGAGGCGCACTGGACCATGCGCAATCTCCTCCTGGAGCAACTGGACGAGCGAGCCGAGCTGCTGACGGGACGCCACAAGTCGCTCTCCATGGTGGAGGGGGTGCAGCACGGCGACGTCGACGGCATCGCCTTCGTCGGCTACCACACCGGCGCCGGTACGGAAGGGGTCCTCGCCCACACCTACCTCGCCAACTCGATCACCGGCGTGTGGCTCAACGGCACACGGGCGAGCGAGGGAGTGCTGAACGCGGGCGTCGTCGCGGAGTACGGCGTCCCGGTGGTCCTGGTCACCGGCGACGACCTGACCTGCGCGGACGCGGACGGCTACGCGCCGGGGGCCCGCAAGGTCGCGGTGAAGGACCACGTCTCGCGGTACGCCGCGGTGTGCCGTACCCCGGCCCGTACCGCCGCCGACATCCGCGCGGCGGCGAAGGAGGCCACGGCGCTCGCCGTACGGTACGAACCGGCCCCCGCCGGTCCCTTCACCGTCGAGCTGGAGTTCGACGCCGCCCATCTCGCCTCGGCCGCCACCGTGGTTCCGGGGGTCGCCGCCGCGGGCGAACGCCGCGTCGTGTACACCAGCGGGACGATGTACGAGGGCATTCGCACCTTCAAGGCGGTCACCACGATCGTCTCGGCCGCGGTGGAGGAGCAGTATGGCTGACATGACGCCCAGCGACACGACGCCCAGCGACACGATCGACGCACTCGACGCGGCGGCGCTGGACGAGGTGGTCACCTTCACCTCCGACCTGATCCGCATCGACACCACCAACCGGGGGAGCGGCGACTGCCGGGAGCGCCCGGCGGCCGAGTACGTCGCCGAACGGCTCGCCGGCGCGGGGATCGACCCCACCCTCATCGAGCGGACCCCCGGCCGTACCAACGTGGTCGCCAGGATCGAGGGCACGGACCCCTCCGCCGAGGCGCTGCTCGTCCACGGCCACCTGGACGTGGTGCCCGCCGAACCCGCCGACTGGACCCTCCACCCCTTCTCCGGGGAGGTCAGGGACGGGGTGGTGTGGGGCCGGGGCGCGATCGACATGAAGAACATGGACGCGATGGTGCTCTCCGTCGTCCGCGCCTGGGCCAGGGCGGGCGTCCGGCCGCGCCGCGACATCGTGATCGCCTACACCGCCGACGAGGAGGCCAGCGCCGTCGACGGCTCGGGCTTCCTCGCCGACCACCACCCGGAGCTGTTCGACGGCTGTACGGAGGGCATCAGCGAATCGGGTGCCTTCACCTTCCACGCAGGCCCGGGCATGGCGCTCTACCCGATCGCCGCCGGCGAACGCGGCACGGGGTGGCTCAAGCTCACCGCGCACGGCAAGGCGGGACACGGCTCCAAGGTCAACCGCGCCAACGCGGTCAGCAGGCTCGCCGCCGCCATCGCCAGGATCGGCGACCACGAGTGGCCGGTCCGGCTCACCCCGACCGTCCGGGCCGCCCTGCGTGAACTGGCCGTCCTGCACGGGGTGGAGACCGATGTGGACGCCCCCGGCTTTGACCCGGACGACCTCCTGGGCAAGCTCGGCCCGGCCGCCGCGCTGGTCGAGCCGACCCTCCGCAACAGCGCCAACCCGACGGTCCTGGAGGCCGGTTACAAGGTCAACGTGATCCCGGGACAGGCCACCGCGCTGGTCGACGGGCGGATGGTGCCCGGCGGCGAGGAGGAGTTCAGCGCCACCCTGGACCTGCTCACCGGACCTGACGTCGAGTGGGAGTTCCACCACCGGGAGATCGCCCTCCAAGCCCCCGTGGACTCAACGGCGTTCGCCAAGATGCGGGCGGCCGTCGAGCGGTTCGACCCGGAGGGGCACGTCGTGCCGTACTGCATGTCCGGCGGTACGGACGCCAAACAGTTCTCCCGCCTCGGCATCACCGGCTACGGCTTCTCGCCCCTCAAACTGCCGCCCGGCTTCGACTACCAGGCGCTCTTCCACGGCGTCGACGAACGGGTCCCCGTCTCGGCGCTCCACTTCGGCGTCCGCGTCCTCGACCACTACCTCCGGTCCGCGTAGGGACCTCCGGACCTCCACCACCGGTCCGCGCGGGGACCACCACCCTCAGCCCGCTTAGGAGAGTTGTCCATGGTGCCCATGGGGGCCTACGGAACGTGGCCGTCGCCGATCGACGCCACCCTCGCCGCGTCGCACGACGGCCGGCCCGAGTACGTGGGGGCGGTCGGCGACGAGCTGTGGTGGACCGCGCCACGGCCCGCCGAGGACGGCCGCCGCGCGCTCGTACGCCGGTACCCCGACGGCCGCGAGGAGTCCGTGCTGCCCCCGCCGTGGAACGTCCGCAGCCGGGTCGTCGAGTACGGCGGGGTGCCCTGGGCCGGCACCGGACGCCCCGACGGCGGGCCGCTGATCGTGTTCGTCCACTTCCCCGACCAGCGGTTGTACGCGTACGAGCCGGACGGCGGCGGCGAACCCCGCCCCCTCACCCCGGTGTCCGCCACCGGCGGCGGCCTCCGGTGGGCCGACCCCCGGATCGATCAGGAGCGCGGCGAAGTCTGGTGCGTCCTGGAGGAGTTCACCGGCGAACGGCCCACCGACGTACGGCGCGTCATCGCCGCCGTCCCGCTCGACGGGTCCGCCGCCGGGGACCGTACCGCCGTACGCGAACTGTCCGACGACAGCCACCGCTTCGTCACCGGACCCCGGCTCTCGCCCGACGGCGCCCACGTCGCCTGGATCGCCTGGGACCACCCCCGGATGCCCTGGGACGGCACGGTCGTCCAGCTCGGCGCGGTGGCACCGGCGGGACCCGGGCCCACCGGCCCCTTCACCGGCGTCAGGACCGTCGCCGGAGGCGTCGGCGAGTCGGTGGCCCAGGTCGACTGGGCACCGGACGGCGCGCTGCTCCTCGTCTCCGACATCGGCAACTGGTGGGAGATCCAGCGCCTCGGCCTCGACGCGGCGCTGTCCGGCCCCCTCCCGTCGCCGGGCGGCCGCCCCGCCCCCCTGCCCCCGGCCACACCGCTGTGCCCCGGCCGCCGCGAGGAGTTCGGCGGACCGCTCTGGAAGATCGGCCTGCGGTGGTTCCACCCGCTGGCGAACGGCATGATCGCCGTCATCCACGGCAAGGGCGCCAACGCGCTGGGGATACTGGACCCGGAGACCGGCGACGTCGTGGACACCGCCGGGCCGTGGACCGAATGGGCCGCCGACCTCACCGTGCAGGGCGACCGGGTGATCGGCGTCGCGGCGGGCCCCCGTTCCGGGTACGAGATCGTGGAACTGGACACCGTCACCGGCCGTGCCCGCGTCGTCGGCGAGGCCCACCGGGACCCCGTCGACCCCGCCTACTACCCCGAGCCGCACATCCGTACCTTCAGCGGACCCGGCCGGCGCGACGTCCACGCCCACGTCTACCCGCCGTACAGCCCCGACACGGCGGCTCCCGACGGCGAACTGCCGCCCTACGTGGTGTGGGCGCACGGCGGGCCCACGGGCCGCGCCCCGCTCGTCCTCGACCTGGAGATCGCCTACTTCACCTCGCGGGGCATCGGCGTCGTCGAGGTCAACTACGGCGGCTCCACCGGCTACGGCAGGGAGTACCGCGACCGGCTGCGCGAGCAGTGGGGCGTGGTCGACGTCGAGGACTGCGCCGCCGTCGCCCGGGCGCTGGCCGCCGAGGGCACCGCCGACGGAGCGCGGATGGCGGTACGGGGCGGCAGCGCCGGCGGCTGGACGGCGGCGGCCTCCCTCGCCACCACCGGCGTCTACGGCTGCGGCACCATCAGCTATCCCATCCTCGATCTGGAGGGCTGGGCCACCGACGGGACACACGACTTCGAGTCCCAGTACCTGGAATCGCTGATCGGGCCGCTCGCCGAGGTCCCCGACCGCTACCGCGACCGGTCGCCCATCAACCAGGTCGACCGGATCACCTCGCCGTTCCTCCTGCTCCAGGGGCTCGACGACGTCATCTGCCCGCCCGAGCAGTGCGAGAGGTTCCTGGCCAGGACCGCCGGGCGCGGCATCCCGCACGCCTACCTCGCCTTCGAGGGAGAAGGCCACGGATTCCGCAAGGCGGCCACGATGGTCCGCGCGCTGGAGGCCGAACTGTCCCTGTACGCCCAGACGTTCCGGTTCGCCAGGACCGACGTCCCGAAGCTGGAGCTCTCCCGGTGACCGTCACCCCCCTGACCCGGCCCGCGCGGCTGCGCCCCGGAGCGAAGGTCGCCGTCGTGGCGCCCAGCGGCCCCCTGCCCGCCGAACGGCTCGACGCGGGCCTGGACCTGTTGCGCGGCTGGGACCTGGAACCGGTCGTCGCGCCCCATGTCCTGGACCGGCACGGCGAGTTCAGGTATCTCGCGGGCACGGACGCGCACCGGGCCCGCGACCTCCAGGAGGCGTGGTGCGACCCGACCGTGTCCGCGGTGCTCTGCGCGCGCGGCGGTTACGGAGTCCAGCGCATGGTGGACCTGCTCGACTGGACCGCCCTGCGGGCCGCCGGGCCCAAGGTCTTCGTCGGGTACAGCGACATCACCGCGCTGCACGAGGCCTTCGCCGTACGGATGGGCCTGGCCACGCTGCACGGCCCGATGGCGGCCGCCGTGACGTTCCTCAAGGACACCGACACCCAGGAGTCACTGCGGGCCACGCTCTTCGAGCCCGAGTCGGTGATGACCCTCGGCGGCGGCCCGGCGGCAGGCGCGCTGGTCCCCGGCCGGGCCAGGGGCGTCACCCTCGGCGGCTGTGCCAGCCTGCTCGCCGCCGACCTCGGGACCCCGTACGCGCGGCCCACCACGGCCGGCGGGCTGCTGCTGATGGAGGACACCGGCGAGGAGCCGTACCGCCTGGACCGCATCCTGACCCAGCTGCTGCGCTCCGGCGTGCTGGACGGGGTGGCCGGGATCGGCCTCGGGTCCTGGGCGGAGTGCGGCCCGTACGACGAGGTGCGGGCGGTGCTGCGGGACCGGCTGGGCGGGCTCGGCGTGCCGGTCGTGGAGGAGATGGGCTTCGGGCACGGCCCCACGAACCTCACGGTGCCGCTGGGGGTGCCGGCGACGCTCGACGCGGAACGCGGGACGCTGACCCTGGACGTACCGGCGCTGGTGTGAGCGGCGCGGACCCCTGCCCGGCAGTACGCTGAGGGGATGCCCGACAGCCCTGACCTGGCCGAAGGTCCGCGCACCTACCTGAGCCCGTACCGCCAGGAGGACATGGACGAGTTCACCTCGCTCGCCCGCGAGAGCCGGGAACTGCACCACCCCTGGCTCTTCCCGCCCACCCGCGCCGAGGACTACACGCCGTACGCGCGCCGCCTCATCGAGGACCCCACCCGCACCGGATTCCTCGTCCGGGCGCGGGACGACCACCGCGTCGCCGGCTTCATCAACATCAACAACATCGTCCAGGGCGCCTTCCTCAGCGGAGCCCTCGGCTACGGGGCCTTCGCCCACGCGGCCGGGCGCGGCCTGCTCTCGGAAGGCCTGGGCCTGGTGATCCGCCACGCCTTCGGCCCGCTGGGCCTGCACCGCCTGGAGGCCAACATCCAGCCGGCGAACGCGGCCTCGATCGCGCTCGTGCGCCGCGCGGGCTTCCGGCTGGAGGGGTTCTCCCCGGACTTCCTCCTGATCGACGGCGCGTGGCGCGACCACGAACGCTGGGCGATCACGGCGGAGATGGTGGCCTGAGCCGCCCGGAGCCCTTCCCGCGCACAGCGGGAGCACCAAGCACCACCGGGCTCGTACCTTTGGCGGGCCGAGATCCGTGGATCACTTCACATCACCACCGGGAGAACCCGTGACCGTCAGCAAGAACATCAACAACCCCGTGGGCATGGGCGGCGGCCAGCGCAAGAAGCTGTCCCGCACCGAACGCCAGAACAACGGCCCGCACCGCAACCTCGACCGCCAGGGCGCGGCCGACCAGAAGGCGGAGCTGGTGCGCAAGATGCGCGAGAAGGCGGGCGCCGCGGGGGACGCCGGACAGGCCGGGGACAGCACCGCGCGGGGCTGACCGTCAGCGGCCCTTTCTGTTGATCTTCATCGCGTCCATGTCGGTGGCGGTCGAGCGCAGGTCGCGGTGGCCGCAGCCGAGAGCCCTGAGGGCCGTCTCCGCACGGTCCTCCGCGAGCGCCACGGCCATCTCCTCGCCGTCCTCGGCGTCGGAGAGGACCACGAAGCGGTACGTGAAGCGCTTGAGGGCGCGGTCGTAGGAGAGCGCGCCCTCCGGGGTGAAGCGCATCTCGGTCAGGCCGTGGGCGTCCACCTCCGCGAGCAGCCGGGACCGTACCTCGTCGGTCAGGCCGTCCCACACCCCTCGTACGATCACCCGGTAGGTGTGCTGCGTCGCCATCGTCCCGCCTGCCCTTTCGCGTGTCCCGTGGTGCCGGATCGCCTCGTGCCTGATCGCCTCGCGCCGGAGCGTGTCCGTCGCGTGCGAACCCGCTTGAAGACGCACCCTACGACGCGGAGGATGATCCGCATGCGGAATATCGTGGTCATCGACGCCCCCTCCAACCTGGGCCTGCGCCCGCCCGCCCCCGGTACCGTCCCCGGCTGCTACAAGCTCGCCGGCGCCCTGCGTGAGCAGCGGATCGTCCAGCGGCTCGGAGCGTCCGAGGGCGGGGTCGTCGTGCCGCCGCGCTACGACCGGGGCGCGTGGCGGGAGGGCGACGGGGTCTTCAACGCCGCCGCGATCGCCGCGTACACGCCGCGCCTCGCCGACCGGATCGAACACCACGTCCGCGCCGGGGACTTCCCCGTCGTGCTCGGCGGCGACTGCTCGATCCAGCTCGGCGCCTCCCTGGCGCTGCGCAGGCTCGGCCGGTACGGGCTCGCGGCGATCGACGGGTCGGCGGACTTCCGGCACCCGGGCAACTCCGCCTCCGTCGGCGCGGCGGGCGGCGAGGAGCTGGCGCTGAGCACCGGACGCGGCCAGCGGGACCTCACCGACCTGGAAGGGCTGCGGCCCTACCTGCGCGACGAGGACGTACGGCTCTTCGGGATCAGGGACTACGACGACGACCGCGACGAACTGGCCCGCCTCAAGATCCCGACCGTCACGGTCGGCGAGCTGCGCGAACGGGGTACGGCCGACCTCGCCGGGGCCGTACTGCCCACCCTGGAGACCCCCGTCACCGACGGCTTCTGGGTCCACCTCGACGCGGACGTCCTCGACCCGTCCGTGATGCCCGCCGTCGACAGCCCCGACCCCGGCGGCCTGCTCCCCGGTGAACTCGCCGTCCTGCTGCGGACCTTGGTCCGATCCGAACACTGCGTGGGCCTCAACGTCACCATCTACGACCCGGACCTGGACCCGGAGGGGACGGCCGGGGCGCTGCTCACGGACCTGGTCGTCGGGGCGTTCCGGGACGAGGGGACCGTACCTGAGGGGGAGTGAGACGGAGGGCGCCGCGCGTCCCCCGTACGTGTTGACACCTGGTCAGAGCGCCACCGAGCGTGTTCCATGGTCACCGGGCCCGGCACCGGAAGAGCGCGCGGCCCCCGGACGAAGCGAGGTTGCCGTGGCCACGAGCGTGCGACGTGCCGTACTGACCCTGCCCGCCGCCCCGTTGGGGCCGGAGAACCCCCTGCCCGCCCTGCGCGCCCTGGACGAGACCCACACGGTCGACGACCGCGCGAAACGGGGCATGCCCCGCGACATGGCCCGCCAGGTCGGGTACGCGCCGCTGCGGACCGTCCTGCCCGTCCGGATCCTCGACGGGTACGGGCGTGAGCGGACGTCCACGGACCTCGACGCCCTCGTCATCGAGAACGAGCGGCTGCGGGTCACCGTCCTGCCCGGCCTCGGCGGCCGCATCCACTCGATCCACCACAAGCCCACCGGCCGTGAACTGGTCTACCGCAACCCGGTGATGCAGCCCGCGTGCTTCGCGCTCAACGGCGCCTGGTTCTCCGGCGGCGTCGAGTGGAACATCGGCGCCACCGGCCACACCACCCTCTCCTGCGCCCCGGTGCACGCCGCGCTCGTCCCGGCCCCCGACGGCGGCGAGATGCTGCGGCTCTGGGAGTGGGAGCGGCTGCGCGACCTGCCGTTCCAGGTGGACCTGTGGCTGCCCGACGGGTCCGACTTCCTCTATGTCGGCGTACGGATCCGCAATCCGCACGAGCGGACCGCGCCCGTCTACTGGTGGTCCAACATCGCCGTCGAGGAGGACGAGCGCACCCGCGTCCTGGCCCCGGCGACGGAGGCGTGGCACTTCGGGTACGAACGCGACCTGCGCCGGGTCCCCGTGCCCGAGATCGCGGGCACCGACGTCACCTACCCGCCGCGCGGCACCTTCCCGGCCGACTACTTCTACGAAGTGCCCGCCGGGGAACGGAAATGGATCGCGTCCCTGGACGGCGCCGGCCAGGGCCTCGTCCAGACGTCGACCGACACACTGCGTGGCCGCAAGCTCTTCGTGTGGGGCGCGGGCCGGGGCGGCCGGCGCTGGCAGCGGTGGCTGACCGAGCCGGGCACACCCGGGTACGCGGAGATCCAGGCGGGCCTGGCCCGTACCCAGCTGGAGCACGTACCGCTCGAAGCGGGCGGGGAGTTCAGCTGGCTGGAGGCGTACGGTCCGCTCGCCACGGACCCCGGGACGGTGCACGGCCCCGACTGGGGCGCGGCCCGTGCGGAGGTCGCGGACCGGCTGGAGGCGGCCCTGCCGCGCGCGGAGGTCGACGCCGCCTACACGGCGTGGCTGGCCTGTGCGGACGTACGGCCGGGGGAGCCGCTGGCGGTGGGGTCCGGATGGGGCGCGCTGGAGGTGCTGCGCGCGGGGCACAAGCTGCCCGGCACGCCCTTCGAGGAGGCCACGCTGGGCGAGGAGCAGGCGCCCTGGGTGGAGTTGCTGACCAACGGGGCGCTGCCGGCGCCGTCCCCCGCCGTACCGCCCGGGCCGACGCTGGTCGCCCCGCACTGGCGGGACATGCTGGAGACGGCCCCGGCCGACCCGCACACCGAGTACCACCTCGGGGTGGCGCAGTGGCACGCGGGCGATCTGGCCCAGGCGGTGCGCAGTTGGGAGCGCGGGCTCGAACGGGCGGCCCCGCGCTGGCCGTTGCTGCGCTGCCTGGCCGTCGCCGACCAGCTGGGCGACCACCGGGAGCGGGCCGCCGACCTGTATGTGGAGGCGTGCGACGACCTCTGGGGGCAGCGCGGGGCGGATGTGGACGACAGGAACGGGGAGGCCTGGACCGCGGTGTTCGCGGCGCTGGCGCGGGAGGCGGTGGCGGCGCTGCTGGCGGTGGGCCGTACCGCCGAGGCACGCGCCGTCCACGACCGGCTGCCGCCGTCCGTGCGGGAGCGCGGCGCCTTCGTACTGGCGGAGGCCCGGCTGCTGAGCGCGGAGGGGCGGAAGGAGGAGGCCCGCGCCCTGTTCGACGCGGGGTTCGAGGTCGCGGACCTCCGGGAGGGCGCCGAGACGCTGAACGAGTTGTGGGCGGAGCTGACGGACGACCCGCTGCCGGACGCGTACGAGTACCGGATGCGGCCGTAAGGGCGGGTGCCCCGGTGGGGTCCTGCCGGGGTGGATCCTGTCGGGTGGGTGTTCAGACCGCCCGGCGGTCCACGTACTCGAAGACCGAGCCGTCCGGATGGGCGGCGATGAGGTTACGGCCCACCGGGGTCGGCACCGGGCCCACGAGGACCTTGGCGCCGACCCCGTTGAGCCGGATCACCGCCTCGTCGAGATCCTTCACCGCGATCGTCGCCGTCACCTTGCGCAGGACGTCGATCTCCGCCGGTGGGCCACTCATCAGGAGGAAGCAGCCGACGGCCGCGACCGAGACCCTGTCGCGCTCGAAGCGGAGCGCGCGGCTTCCGGTGAGGTGTTCGTAGAACATCACCGAGGTCTCCAGGTCGTCGACGCAGATGCGCAACGTGGTTCCCAGGATTTCCATACGGGTCACCCTAGTTGGCGTCGATCGACCGCGACACGGCAACGGCGGGTCACACGCGGCAGAGAATCTCGCCGTGCGGGACCATGAACCAGCCGTCCTCCTCGGCGCCCCACCGCCGCCAGGCGTCGCCGAACTCGGTGAGGCGTTCGCGCGTCGTGTGGCCGCCGTCCACCGCCCGGTCCGCGTACGCCGACGCGACCGTACGGTCCGCCCACAGCCCGCTCCACCACGCCCGCTCCTCGGGGGTGGCGAAGCACCAGGTCGTGGCGGTCGCGGTGACGTCCGTGAACCCGGCCCGCCGCGCCCACGACACCAGTCGCCGCCCCGCGTCGGGCTCACCGCCGTTGGCCCGGGCGACCGTACGGTAGACGTCCTGCCACTCGTCCAGCACCGGCACCTCGGGGAACCAGGTGAACGCGCCGTAGTCCGCGTCGCGTGCCGCGACGACACCGCCGGGCCGGCACACCCGGCGCATCTCCCGCAGGGCCGCCACCGGATCGCCGACGTGCTGGAGCACCTGATGGGCGTGGACGACGTCGAACGAGTCGTCCGGGAAGTCCAAGGCGTGGACATCGGCGACCGCGAAGCGGACGTTGTCCACGCCCCGCGCCCGCGCGCCGTCCCGTGCCGTGCCGAGGACGTCCTGGGAGGCGTCGACCGCCGTCACCGTGCCCGGCGCGACGAGCGCGGCCAGGTCGGCGGTGATGGTCCCGGGCCCGCAGCCCACGTCCAGCAGGTCCTGGCCCGGCCGGAGTTCGGGGAGGAGGTACGCCGCGGAGTTGGCGGCGGTCCGCCAGCGGTGCGAGCGCAGCACCGACTCGTGGTGCCCGTGGGTGTAGACGGCGGTCTCCTTCGGCATGGCCGTACTTCCTCTCGTGGACGGTAGGGCCACGGTACGCCGACATGTCGAGGAGTGAGATACGGATCTCACGATGTGGATGGGTGGGGTGTGGGGGGCCGCCCTAGAAGACGGCCTTCGGCCGGTAGACCGTCAGGGCCTCGACCGCCTTGTCGACGGTCAACTCCCTCGGCGCCTCAGCGACTTCGCCGTCGAAGGCGAGGGGCGTCCCCGGGGCGATGTCCGAGATCCGCAGCCGCCGCATCCGCTCGGCCGCGTGTACGGGCGAGCGGCTCAGCGGGCCCGCCAGGGCGGCGGACAGCAGGCGCAGGCTCGGGAAGCGGCCGCCGTGCACGATCCGTACGTCCAGCAGACCGTCGGCGAGATCGTGCCGGCGGCCGGGGGTGGGCCCCATGCGCTGGTACATGCCGTTGCCCGCGAACAGCAGCCAGAGCGAGCGCTGCCGCCCTTCGAACTCGGCGTGCAGCTGGTGCTCGGCGCGCAGCACCTTGACCGCCGCGAGTACGCCGGCGGGCCAGCCGCCGATCCGGGGGGACCAGTGCTCGCGCACCCGTACCAGCTCCGGGTAGACGCCCAGGCTGAACGTGTTGATGAAGTGGCCCACCGAGCCCGGGCCCTCGGGGCCCGGCGTGAAACGCCCCAGGTCCACCCGTACGGCGTCGCCCTCCGCCAGGGCCCGTACCGTGGCGTGGACGTCCTCCACGCCCAGGTCGTACGCGAAGTGGTTGAGGGTGCCGCCGGGGAAGACGGCCAGCGGTAGGCCGTGGCGTACGGCGGCGACCGCGGCGCGGTTGATCGTCCCGTCGCCGCCGACGATGCCGAGCGCGCGGCAGTGCCCCGCGGCCTTCTCCAACTCGTCCTCGACGTCCTCGGGTTCGCACTCCACGACCTCCGCGAACGGCAGCGCGTCGCGCACGAGGAGGGCGGTCTCGGAGGTGCCGGAGGCGCGGTTCACCACGACGACGAGATCCTGGCCGCCCGGGAGCGCGGGGGCCTCCGTGTAGGGCCGGCCCGGCAGGGGGAGCTGGTTGCGGGTCGGCACGATGCCGCGTATGGCGTAGGCGGCGCCGACGCCGAGGGCGGCGCCGACCAGCACGTCGCTCGGATGGTGCACGCCGGTGTAGACGCGCGAGACGGCGACGGCGGCGGCGACGGGGATCACCACGGCGCCCCATCCCTTGGACTCCAGCGCCACGCCTGTCGCGAAGGCGGCGGCGGAGGCGGCGTGCCCGGACGGGAAGGAGGTGGTGAACGGCTGCCGCTTCAGCTGCCGTATCGCGGGCACGGCGTCGAGCAGGGGCCGCCGCCTGCGCACGGCCCGCTTGCCGACGGTGTTGATGGCGGCGGAGGCGAGGCTCAGCGACGCGATGCCCCGCACGGCGGCCCGCCGGGAGCGTGGTCCGTGCCCCACGGCGGCGATCCCGGCGGCGGCGCCGAACCACAGCAGACCGTGGTTGGCGGCCTGGCTGAGCCGGGGGAGCACCGGCCCGGCTCCCGGCCAGTGCCGGGTCGCGACGGAGTCGAAGACCTGCTTGTCCCAGGCCTCCAGAAGGGCCGAGATCCGGGCTCTGGCGCCCGGCGTCGCCTGACGGAAGCGCGCTGAGGTGTCTGACATGGAACGCGGGTACCCCGCGGACCGGGACCCCAAGCAGGGGGTACGGCATCCGGGCGGGCGCGAGGCGAGGCTGCGGGGCGGTACGGCGTCGGGGCGGCGGGCGGTACCCGAGGGGCACGCGAGGGCATATCTCCGTATAAAGGACAGGAGGCCCCCGAGCGGAACGGGCCGTACGAGCGCGCGGACCGCGGTCCGGTCGACCGGGAAGGGTGGCGACATGCGGCGAACATCGCGGGACGGCCGGACCACCGCGCTCGGTTTCGGCGGGTACGGAGGCGGCGGGGCCGTGAGCGGTGCGACCGGGGGCCGCGCGACCGGCGGTCCGGCGCCTGGTGGTGACGCGGCCGTGAGTTCGGCGGATGGTGGACCGGCCTCCGGGGGGCGTGCGGCTCGGAGTTCGGCCAAGGGGGGTTCGGGTCCCGGTAGTCATGCGGTCGGCGGTCCTGCTTCCGGGGGGCACGTGGTCGGTGGTGCGGCTGATGGCGGCCACCCGGCCGACGGTTCGGGCCCCGGTGGGCAGTCGGTCCAGGGGCGGGGGCCCGTTCGGTTCGGGCCCTCCGCGCCCGAGGTGGGGGTGCCTGTGCTGGCTGAGCTGGGTGAGGTCTGTGCGGCGGCTGCCGGGCGGGACGATGCCGAGCCCCCCGGTGGCGGTGCGATCCTGCGCGAGGCCGCCTGCGGTTACTGGGGGCGGCGCGGGCACCGGGTCAGGGCCGAGGACGTTGTCGCCGCGCCCGGTGCGCCGTCGTTGCTGTTCGCCCTGCTCGCCGCCCTGGGCGGTGATGTCCTCGTACCACGTCCCTGTCCTGCCTGGTGGGCCCCGCAGGTCCGTCTCCTCGGGCGGACCGCGTATTCCGTACCGACCCCGGCGGAGTGCGGCGGCGTACCCGATCCGTACGCCCTGCTGGAAACCGTGCGCCGGGTGCGTGCCGAGGGCGGTGACCCGCGGGTCCTGCTGCTGTCGCCCGCCGACGACCCCACCGGCACCGTCGCGCCGCCCGAGCTGGTCAGCGAGGCGTGCGAGGCGGCGGTCGCCGAGGGGCTGCATCTCGTCAGCGACGAGACCTGGTGCGACACCCTGCACGCGCCGCACGGGACGGTCCTGTTCAGCCCCGCCGAGCGGTGGCCCGACGACGTCACCGTCCTGTACGACACCGTCGGCGCGCTCCTGCCCGCCGCTTGGCCGGCGGCCGTCGCGCGCTTCCCCGCCACCCCGGACGGGGCCGCCCGGCGGACCGACACCCTCGACATCCTCACCGCGCTCGGCGCGTTCGTCGCCGGTCCTGTCGGGGCCGCGGCCGTCTACGCGCTGGACGAGCCCAGGCCCGTCGCGGACCGGGCGCGGGTCGTCGCCACCCTGCACGCGCGCGTCGCCGCCGCCGCGCACCGGCTCGTGCTCTCCTGCGGTGCGCTGTCCCTGCCGCCCGAGGCGGGCCGGCACCTCTACGCCGACCTCGGCCCGCTGCGGGAACGCCTGGCCGCGCTGGGGGTGACCGACTCCCTGGAGCTGGAGGACCACCTGAGCGACCGGCTGGGGACGCCTGTCCCCGGCGGTCACCGGTTCGGCGAGGCACCGGACACGCTGCGCGTCCGCCTGCCGACCGGCCCGCTGCTCGGAACGACCCCGGAGGAGCGCCTGGAGTCCCTCACGGCACCGGACCCCCTCGCGCTGCCCCAGGTCGCGGAGGCGCTCGCCCGTCTCGGCTCCGCCTTCGGGGAGCTGAGCGAAGAGGCCCCGCCGAGCGGGGACGCCCCGCAATGAGACGACCGCCCGCGACAATCGCGCCGGACCCGCTGCTGGGGTCAGCCGTACGGAGTCGACCGCCCGGGTCGCCCCCGTCCGGTCGGCTGTTCAGGTCAGCCGTACGGAGTGCACTGCTGAGTCCCTCCGCCCGGAGTGGACTGCCTGAGTCACCCCCGCCGAGCCGACGGCTCGGGCCAGGCGCCCGGAGTGGACTACCTTGGTCAACCCCGCCGGGCCGACCGTTCAGGTCGACCGCCCGGATTGGACCGGCCAGGGTGACTTCGCCGGGCCGACAGGCCAGGTCAGGCGCCCTGAGCGGACCGGTCGGGACGACTTCGCGGAGTCGGCCAGTCAGGTCAGGCGCCTGGAGTGGCCCGCGTGGGTCGACTCCGCCGAGGCGACCGTTCAGGTCGACCGCTCGGATTGGACCGGCCGGGACGACTTGGCCGGGCCGGCCGGCTGGATCAGGCGCCCGGAGCGGACTGACTGGGGCAACTCCGCCGAGCCGACCGGCCAGGTCGACCGCTCGGAATGGACCAGCCAGGACGGCTTCGCCTGGCCGGCCAGTCAGGTCAGGCGCCCGGAGTGGACCGCCCAACTCCGTACCGACGCGCCGACCGTCCCGGTCCCCCGGGGCGGACGGCCCAAGTCAACCCCGCCGAGCCGACCGCCCAGGTCACCCCACCCACCCC
>NZ_WWJY01000937.1 GCF_009865405.1 Streptomyces sp. SID3212
GTCGTACGTACGCTCCAGGCCCGAGCGGCCCACCTGGTCCGAGCGCAGGTACGGCGAGAGGGTGTCCTGCGCCTTGGTGATCTCCTCGTCGGTGACGGGCGAGAGATAGCCGAGCACCTGCGAGGTGTTGGCGAGACCGGGCGCGGCGTAGCGGCGGACGGCCGTGGGCTCCGCGGTGATGCCGGGGAAGTCCTCCGTGCGTTCACGGATCTGGAGGGCCTGCTGGGTGGTGGCCTCGTCGGTCACCGGGATCGGCTGGTAGGGCGACCCGTTCCAACACGGCTGCGGCGTCTTCGCGTCGCACAGCCTGACCTTGTCGGTCACGTCCTTGGGCTTGACCCCGAGGACGTCCGCGAGCCGGGCGAGGACCGCCTTGCCGTCGTCCCGCATCTTCATCAGTTCGGTACGGCTGGCCGAGACGACCAGCCGGGTCTCGTTGTCCGCGAGCGGCACCCCGCGCGTGTCCAGGATCGACCCGCGCACGGCCGGCTCGACCACCTGCTGGACGTGGTTGTTCTTCGCCTCGTCCGTGTACTCCTGGCCGTTGCGCACCTGGAGGTACCAGAGCCGGCCGCCGAGCGTGAGCAGCAGCGAGAACACCAGGACCTGGATGACGATCAGCCGGGTCTTGACCCGGGGCGTCCGGCCCGTCTCCGGGATGTTGCTCACAGCCGTTTCACCCCCTTGATACGGCCCGCTCGGGCGGCCCGGCCGCGCGCGGCCTTCACCCGCAGCCCGCCGCGCTGGCTCCCGATCTTGAGGCCCGTACCGGTGGTGAGCCAGCCGGCCGCGACGTCACCGCCGCCGCCTCCGGCGCTCTGTGCCTCGGAGAGCGGATTGTTGTCGGCGCGTCTGGCCAGCCACATGATGAGCGGGACGGTGAACGGCGCGAGCAGCAGGTCGTAGACGGCCGCGGTGAACAGCAGGCTGCCGAGGCCCACATGGCGGGCCGCGTTGTCCCCGACGAGGGCGCCGACGCCCGCGTACAGCAGGGTCGAGCCGACGGCCGCGCCGACGACCACGGCCATCGGGCCGAGGGCGGACCTGAGCTGGCCGTTCTCGGGGCGGGCCAGGCCCGCCAGGTAGCCGATGACGCAGAGCACCAGCGCGTAGCGTCCCGCGGCGTGGTCGGCGGGCGGGGCCAGGTCCGCGAGCAGCCCCGCGAAGAACCCGATGAGGGCGCCGCCGACATGCCCGTACACGAACGCCAGGGCGAGCACGACGAGGAGCATCAGGTCGGGGACGGCGCCGGGAAGCTGGAGGCGGGCGAGGACGGTCACCTGGATGACCAGGGCTACCACGACCAGCGTGGCCGAGAGCAGCATCCGGTTGAAGCGCATGGGGATCAGCTCTACCTCTGCTCGTCGACAATCTGCCCCGCGTCGGCGCCTGCGGTCGGCGACGGGGTGACCGTGACGGTGACGGTGGGGGTGGGCGTGGGCTTCGGCTTGGCCGGCAGGACGGTGTCCCGCGGGTCCTCCCGGGGCGCCTGGACGACGACGCCGACGATGTCGAGCTTGGTGAAGCCGACGAACGGCCGTACGTACACGGTCCGGGTGAGGTCGCCGCCGGCCGGGTCCACACGTACGACCGTGCCGACCGGGACGCCGGGCACGAAGGGCTTGTCCTTGGCGGAACCGAAGGTCACCAGCCGGTCGCCCGTCCTGACCTTGGCCTTGCCGTTGAGCAGCTGGACGGCGAGCGGGCGGTCGCCCTGCCCGGTGGCGAAGCCCAGTTCGTCGGACTTCTCCATCCGGGTGCCGACGGTGAAGTCCGGGTCGTTGGCGAGCAGGACGGTCGCGGTGCCGGGTCCCACGGTGGTGACGCGGCCGACCAGTCCGTCCCCGTTGAGTACGGTCATGTCCCGCCGGATGCCGTCGTTGGCACCGGCGTCGATGGTCACGGTCCAGGAGAAGCCCTGGGCCGCTCCTATGGCGATGACCTCGGCGCCCTTGATGCCGTACTGCCCGGTGCCCGCCTTCTTGAGCATGTTGTCCAGCTCGCGGACCCGGCTGCGGTTGCGGTCGTCGCTGCCGAGCTTCTGCTTGAGCGCGGTGTTCTCCTGCTGGAGCGCCGCGATGCGGTCGTGGCGCTCGCCGGAGTCCCGTACGGCTCCGATGGCGTTGCCGACCGGGTCGACCGCGGAGGCGACACCGTTCTCGACGGGACCGAAGACGGAGGCGGCTGCCTGCCGCGCGCCGTCGACCGGGGATTCCTCACCCCCGCGGATGTCCACCGTGATCAGTGCGAACGCGATGGCGATCAGCAGCACCAGGAGCAGCCGGCTCTCCTTTGTGTCCCTCACGTGCGGCGGCCGTGCCTTCCTCGTAGGAATGGTTGTGCCTGTGTGTCGACGATCAGCTGGGTCGGTGTTCCGCTTGGTCAACGAGCCGCCGTACGGGGAGAAGCGGGCTCCCGCCACGGGAACCCCCGGACCCGCGAGGGGACCGGGGGCACGCGCGTGTCCGGCGCGGTCTGTTCAGCGGCGCGGCTGGGCGTCCAGGACCTGCTGGAGCGCCTCGAACTCCTCGACGCACTTGCCGGATCCGAGCGCGACGGAGTCCAGCGGGTTCTCGGCGATGTGGATGGGCATGCCGGTCTCCCGGCGCAGTCGCTCGTCGAGGCCGCGCAGGAGGGCGCCGCCACCGGTGAGCACGATCCCGCGGTCCATCACGTCGCCCGACAGCTCGGGCGGGCACTTGTCGAGCGTCGTCTTCACGGCGTCGACGATCGCGTTGACCGGTTCCTCGATGGCCTTGCGCACCTCGGCCGCGGAGATGACCACGGTCTTCGGAAGCCCGGAGACGAGGTCGCGGCCGCGGATCTCGGTGTGCTCGTCCTTGTCGAGGTCGTACGCGGAACCGATGGTGATCTTGATGCTCTCGGCGGTCCGCTCACCGAGGAGGAGGGAGTACTCCTTCTTGATGTGCTGGATGATCGCGTTGTCCAGCTCGTCCCCGGCGACCCGGATGGACTGCGCCGTGACGATCCCGCCGAGCGAGATGACGGCGACCTCCGTGGTGCCACCGCCGATGTCGACGACCATGTTGCCCGTGGCCTCATGGACAGGGAGTCCGGAGCCGATGGCCGCGGCCATGGGCTCTTCGATGATGTGGACCTGGCGTGCGCCCGCCTGGGTGGATGCCTCGATGACCGCACGGCGCTCGACGCCCGTGATGCCCGAGGGCACACAGACGACGACGCGCGGGCGGGCCAGATAGCGGCGCTTGTGGATCTTCAGGATGAAGTACCGCAGCATGCGCTCGGTGATCTCGAAGTCGGCGATGACACCGTCCTTCAGCGGCCGGACGGCAACGATGTTGCCCGGCGTCCGGCCGATCATCTTCTTCGCTTCGGCGCCGACCGCGAGAATGCCGCCCGTGTTGGTGTTGATGGCGACGACGGACGGCTCGTTGAGGACGATCCCCCGGCCTCTGACGTACACCAGCGTGTTGGCGGTCCCGAGGTCGACAGCCATGTCACGGCCGATGAACGACATGTTGTTCCCCATGAGGATGCGTCTGGCCTTCCCGATCCAAGCGTGTGACGGCTTTTCAGGAGGGCGAGGTGGGTGCTGTGGCTTGGAGGGTCATCGTAGTGCCGCCCGCACGCAGACGGCGCGGTGGCCCACCTCAGTAAAGGTGACGATGTTTCGCACCATTGCGTTCCCGGAATCGGCTCTCATATGCCGCAGGGCGACCGAATTCCTTCGGTCGCCCCAGGGCTTCACGGCCGTTTGGCTGACACGCGGTCAGGAAAGTCCGGGGAAGAAAAGCTTCAGTTCCCGAATGGCGGACTCTTCGGAGTCCGAAGCGTGGATGAGATTCTCCCGGACAATCGTGCCGAAGTCCCCCCGGATGGACCCCGGCGCTGCGGCGATCGGGTCAGTCGGCCCGGCGAGGGCGCGTACGCCTTCGATGACCCGCTCGCCCTCGACCACCAGTGCGACGACCGGACCCGAGGCCATGAACGCGACCAGCGGCTCGTAGAAGGGCCGGCCCTTGTGCTCGCCGTAGTGCTGCTCCAGCGTCTCGTGATCGAGCGTGCGCAGCTCCAGCGCGGCGATGGTCCAGCCCGCCTTGCGCTCGATACGGCCGATGATCTCGCCGACCAGTCCGCGGCGGACGGCATCGGGCTTGAGCAGGACGAGCGTACGGCTCACGGTACGGGCTCCTTCGGGTGCGGGATGCGGGTGCTCAGAGGCTACAGGGCGCCCGGCGACCCCCCTTACGCAGCGTCAGCCTCTACCGGGGACTCGGCCGCCTGGGCGGCCCACCGGGCCTTCGTCTCGTCGATGATCCGGCCGTAGTGGACCGACGCCCACCACAGCGCGGTGAATACCGGGCCAAGGACGAACATCGCCGGTACGACCACTCCGCCGGCGATGAGCGCGACGTGGAACGCCCAGCCGAGCGCCACCCCGCCGGGGCGGGTGATCAGTCCGCAGAGCAGAACGGACAGGAGCATCGCGACCCCGCAGACCGTCCAGACCGTTCCCGTCGACAGATCGCCCGACTTCATCGCGACCAGTCCGGCAAATCCGATGACGAAGAATTCAGCGATCAGAGTGGACGCACACAGCGTACGCATCGAATTCAGCGCCTTCCCAGAAGCAGCCGGGCCTCGCCCACCGTGATGACGGAACCCGTCACCAGAACACCGGCCCCGGCGAACTCCCCGTCGTCCTCGGCGAGCGTGATCGCCGCCTCCAGCGCGTCGTCCAGCCGCGCCTCGACCACCACCCGCTCGTCGCCGAACACCTCGACGGCGACGGCGGCCAGCTCGTCCACGTCCATC
Organism: Streptomyces sp. SID3212; assembly: GCF_009865405.1. Lineage (GTDB taxonomy): Bacteria > Actinomycetota > Actinomycetes > Streptomycetales > Streptomycetaceae > Streptomyces. The sequence continues at coordinate 4,798 of NZ_WWJY01000937.1, forward strand.
GCGCGATGGCTGGAGTTCTGGGTCACCACCAGCTCCGTACAGATCGGCTCCAGCGCTTCGAGCACCCCGCGCACGTCCTTGCCCTCGCTCGACCCGACCACCCCGATGAGCCGGCTGAACCCGAACGACTCGGTGATGCCGTCGGCCGCCGCCCGCGCGCCCGCCGGGTTGTGCGCCGCGTCCAGCACCACCGTGGGCGAGCTCCGCATCACCTCCAGGCGACCCGGCGAGGAGACCGACGCGAACGCCTTGCGGACCGTGTCCATGTCCAGCGGACGCGCGTGCTCCGCGCCGACCCCGAAGAACGCCTCCACGGCCGTCAGCGCCACCGCCGCGTTGTGCGCCTGGTGGGCCCCGTACAGCGGGAGGAACACCTGCTCGTACTCGCCTCCGAGGCCGCGCAGCGTCAGCAGCTGCCCGCCGACGGCGACCTCCCGGGCGACGATCCCGAACTCCAGGCCCTCGCGGGCCACGGTCGCGTCGACCTCGGCGGCCTTCTTGAGCATCACCTGCGCCGCGTCGACCGGCTGCTGCGCCAGGACGACCGTCGCGCCCGCCTTGATGATCCCGGACTTCTCCACGGCGATCTCGCCGGGCGTCGACCCGAGCCGGTCCGTGTGGTCCAGGTCGACGGGGGTGACGACGGCCACCGACGCGTCGATGACGTTCGTCGCGTCCCAGCTGCCGCCCATGCCGACCTCGATGACCGCCACGTCCACCGGCGCGTCCGCGAACGCGGCGTACGCCATGCCCGTCAGCACCTCGAAGAACGACAGCCGGTGCTCCTGCGCCGCGTCGACCATCTCGACGAACGCCTTGATGTCGTCGTACGTCTCCACGAAACGCTCGGCCGGGATCGGCTCGCCGTCCAGGCTGATCCGCTCGGTGACGGACTGGACGTGCGGGCTCGTGTACCGGCCGGTCCGCAGCTCGAAGGCGCCGAGCAGCGCCTCGATCATGCGGGCCGTGGACGTCTTGCCGTTGGTGCCGGTGATGTGGATCGTCGGGTACGCGCGCTGGGGGTCGCCCAGCACGTCCATCAGGGCCTCGATCCGGGCCAGCGAGGGGTCGAGCTTCGTCTCCCCCCACCGCCCGGCGAGCTCCTGCTCGACGGCGCGCAGCGCCTGGTCCACCTCGGGGTCCTCGGGGCGGGAGGGCACCTCGTCACCCCGGCGCGGCCCGGCCTGGGCGCGCAGGGTGCGGCTGCCCGCCTCGATCACCGCGAGGTCGGGGTCTCGGTCTGTCTCGGCGCCGACGATCTCGTCGAATTCGTCGTACTCGCCGGGCTGGTCGGAAGGACGGTGCTCACTCACACGGCCAGTCTACGGAGCGCGCCGTCCCCGTCCGCCGGACGGGCCGTTTTCGGCCCTCCGGCGGACGGGAACAGGGTTGCGCTCAGCCCTGCGGCAGGCCCGCGATCTGCGCGGTGATCCGCTCGATGTCCGTCTCGGCCTTGGCCAGGCGCGTACGGATCTTGTCCACGACGTTGTCCGGCGCCTTCGCCAGGAACGCCTCGTTGCCGAGCTTCGCCGTCGCCTGCGCCTTCTCCTTCTCGGCCGCGCCCAGGTCCTTCGTCAGCCGCTTGTGCTCGGCCTCGACGTCGATCGTCCCGGACAGGTCGAGAGCCACCGTCGTGCCCGCGACCGGCAGGGTGGCGGTGGCGTGGAACCCGTCGCCCTCCGGCTGGAGCCGGAGGACCTGGCGGATGGCCGCCTCGTGCGCGGCCAGGGACGTACCGGACAGGTCGAGGCGGGCCGGGACCTTCTGGCCGGGCTGGAGGCCCTGGTCGGCGCGGAAGCGGCGGACCTCGGTGATCACCTGCTGGAGGTGCTCGATCTCCCGCTCGGCGTCCTGGTCACGGAACCCGCTGTCGGCCGGCCAGTCGGCGATGACGACCGACTCCTTGCTGGTAAGGGTCGTCCACAGCGTCTCGGTGACGAAGGGGACGACGGGGTGGAGGAGGCGCAGGGTCACGTCCAGGACCTCACCGAGGACCCGGCCGGAGACCTTGGCCTGCTCGCCGCCGTCGAAGAAGGTGGTCTTGGACAGCTCGACGTACCAGTCGAAGACCTCGTCCCACGCGAAGTGGAACAGGGTGTCCGAGAGCTTCGCGAACTGGTAGTCGTCGTAGTACGCGTCGACCTGGGCGACCGTCTCGCCGAGCCGCGACAGGATCCAGCGGTCGGTGGCCGACATCTGTTCGGGCGCGGGCAGCGGGCCGTCGACCGTCGCGCCGTTCATCATCGCGAAGCGGGTGGCGTTCCAGATCTTGTTGGCGAAGTTGCGGGAGCCCTGGACCCAGTCCTCGCCGATCGGCACGTCGACGCCGGGGTTCGCACCGCGCGCGAGCGTGAAACGGACCGCGTCGGAGCCGTACTTGTCCATCCAGTCCAGCGGATTGACCGCGTTGCCGAAGGACTTGGACATCTTCTTGCCGAACTGGTCACGGACCATGCCGTGCAGGGCGATGGTGTGGAACGGCGGGGTGCCGTCCATCGCGTACAGGCCGAACAGCATCATCCGGGCGACCCAGAAGAAGAGGATGTCGTAGCCCGTGACCAGGACCGAGTTCGGGTAGAACTTCTCCAGGCTCGGGGTCTGTTCGGGCCAGCCGAGTGTCGAGAACGGCCAGAGGGCGGACGAGAACCAGGTGTCCAGGACGTCGGTGTCCTGGCTCCAGCCCTCACCCGTCGGCGGCTCCTCGTCCGGGCCGACACAGACCGTCTCACCGTCCGGGCCGTGCCAGACCGGGATCCGGTGGCCCCACCACAACTGCCGGGAGATGTTCCAGTCCCTGAGGTCGTCGACCCAGGCGAAGTAGCGGGACTCCATCTCCTTCGGGTGGATCGTGACACGTCCGTCGCGGACCGCGTCACCGGCCGCCTTGGCGAGGGTGGCGACCTTGACCCACCACTGGAGGGAGAGCCGGGGCTCGACGGTCGTCTTGCAGCGCGAGCAGTGGCCGACGGAGTGGACGTACGGACGTTTCTCCGCGACGATCCGGCCGTCCGCGCGCAGGGCCGCGACGATGGCGGAACGCGCCTCGAACCGGTCGAGTCCCTGGAAGGGCCCGGGGACGGTGATGACGGCCCGCTCGTCCATGACCGTGATGTTCGGCAGGTCGTGCCGCCGGCCGATCTCGAAGTCGTTCGGGTCGTGGGCCGGGGTGACCTTGACCGCGCCGGTGCCGAACTCGGGGTCGACGTGGGTGTCGGCGACGACCGGGATCGTACGGTCGGTCAGCGGCAGCCTGATCCGCTCGCCGACGAGGTGCGCGTACCGCTCGTCGTCCGGGTGGACCGCGACGGCCGTGTCACCGAGCATCGTCTCGGCGCGGGTGGTCGCGACCACCAGGGTCTCCTCGCCCTCGCCGTACGTGATGGAGACCAGCTCGCCGTCGTCGTCCTGGTACTCGACCTCGATGTCGGAGATCGCGGTGAGGCAGCGCGGACACCAGTTGATGATCCGCTCGGCGCGGTAGATCAGCCCGTCGTCGAACAGCCGCTTGAAGATGGTCTGGACGGCCTCGGACAGCCCCTCGTCCATCGTGAACCGCTCACGGGACCAGGCGACACCGTCACCGAGCCGCCGCATCTGCCCGGAGATCTGGCCGCCGGACTCTTCCTTCCACTGCCAGACCCGCTCGACGAACGCCTCACGGCCCAGGTCCTGCCGGGACTTGCCCTCTTTCGCGAGCTCGCGTTCGACGACGTTCTGCGTGGCGATACCGGCGTGGTCCATGCCGGGCTGCCACAGCGTCTCGTACCCCTGCATCCGCTTACGGCGGGTCAGGGCGTCGATGATCGTGTGCTCGAAGGCGTGCCCGAGGTGCAGGCTGCCCGTGACGTTCGGCGGCGGGATGACGATCGTGTACGGAGGCTTGTCGCTCTTCGCGTCCGCCTCGAAGTAACCGCGATCTACCCAGCGCTCGTACAGTTTCCCCTCCACCTCGGCCGGCGCGTACTGGGTCGGCAGTTCGGGGGTGCTGGCTGGCTGCGGGTGCTGAGCGTTCTCGGTCACGGGCCCAGTTTAGAGGTGTCACGGCCCTGTCCTGAAACGAGATGTTCCGTAACGGTGCCGCCCCCGGCGATCCCCAGGGGTGACCCTTCCGTCAGGATGTTCGCATCGCATAAAGCATCTGGAGGGGACAGATCACATGAGCTACAACCAGCCGGGCCCGTACGGTGGGCAGCAGCCTCAGCAGCCAGGGCCGTACGGTCAGCCGGGTCCCTACGGCCAGCAGCCGCCGCAGGGTCCGCCGCAGCCCGGCTACGGTTACCCGCAGCAGCCCGGGGTCCCTCCGCAGGGCCAGCCCCAGCCGGGGTACGGCTACCCCCAGCAGCCGGGCCAGCAGCAGCCCGGACCGTACGGGCAGCCCGGACAGCAGCCGGGGCCGTACGGGCAGCAGCAGCCGCAGCAGCCTCCGTACGGCGGCGGCCCCTTCCCGCCCCCTCCGGGCCCCGCGCCCAAGAAGCGGACCGGGCTGATCATCGGGGTAGTCGTGGTGGCTCTCGCGGTGATAGCCGGTGGCGCGTACTTCGTGACGCGGGACGGCGGCGAGGGCGGCGGCTCCGTCGCCGACGACGGCGCGCACAAGCTCAGCGCCCCGGAGACCGTGATCGGCGGTACGTACAAGAAGGACAAGGCCCAGAGCGCCGACACCGGCATGAGCGAGAGCGACCTCAAGGACGCCGAGAAGTGGGGTGTCAAGAACGCCAAGGACGCCAGCGCCAGTTACAAGTCGGGGGACGAGGCGAACCCGCTGGCCGGCAAGGTGCTGACCTTCAGCGGCGCCTACGGTCAGATCGCCGACCCGGAGAAGACCGTCGACGCGATGTTCGCGTACCTGAAGACGCAGTCCGAGAAGGACGCGGACACCAGCTCCATCGGCACACTCGTCGGCAGCCCCGAGGCGTTCACGCCGGCCGGGCTCGACAACGCGGTCATGAAGTGCCAGGAGATCAAGGTGAAGACCGACGACTCGGGCGCCGCCGCCGGCGGGCCCGCGGAGATCTCCTTCCCGATGTGCATCTGGGGCGACCACAGCACGGTCGCCTCCGTCACCTACGTCGAGGTGGCGAACGCCGTGAGCGGCAAGAGCGCGCCGCTCCAGGACGCCGCCGCCATCGCCGCCAAGCTGCGCAACGACGTGCGCGTCAAGCTCTGACGGACGTCCGCCACATGACAGGGGCGCCCGAGCCGGTGTGAACCGGCCGGGCGCCCCTGTCGTGTACCGGGTGGCCGCGTCTGGGCCTCGGTCGTTACGCGGACTTCTCGTGGCGGCCGTCGTTCTTGACGATGCGCGGCTCGCGCGGGACCAGCGTCGGGTTCACGTGCGAGAGGACCACGTCCTCCGTGATGACCACCCGCGCCACGTCCTTGCGGGACGGCACGTCGTACATCACCGACTGGAGGACCTCTTCCATGATGGCGCGCAACCCGCGCGCGCCCGTGCCGCGCAGGATCGCCTGGTCGGCGATCGCCTCCAGCGACGGGCGGTCGAAGTCCAGCTCGACGCCGTCGAGTTCGAAGAGGCGCTGGTACTGCTTCACCAGCGCGTTGCGCGGCTCGACCAGGATCTGGAGGAGCGCCTCGCGGTCCAGGTTGTGCACCGACGTCAGGACCGGGAGGCGGCCGATGAATTCGGGGATCATCCCGAACTTCACCAGGTCCTCCGGCATGACCTCCTGGAACTGGTCGCTCGCCTCGATCTCGCGCTTCGAGCGGATCGTGGCACCGAAGCCGATGCCCTTCGCGCCGGCCCGCGACTCGATGATCCGCTCCAGGCCCGAGAACGCGCCGCCCACGATGAACAGGACGTTCGTGGTGTCGATCTGGATGAATTCCTGGTGAGGGTGCTTACGGCCGCCCTGCGGCGGGACCGAGGCCGTCGTGCCCTCCAGGATCTTCAACAGGGCCTGCTGGACGCCCTCGCCCGAGACGTCACGCGTGATCGACGGGTTCTCGCTCTTGCGGGCGACCTTGTCGATCTCGTCGATGTAGATGATCCCGGTCTCGGCCTTCTTGACGTCGTAGTCCGCCGCCTGGATCAGCTTGAGCAGGATGTTCTCGACGTCCTCGCCGACGTAGCCGGCCTCCGTCAGCGCCGTCGCGTCGGCGATGGCGAACGGGACGTTCAGCATGCGCGCCAGCGTCTGGGCGAGCAGCGTCTTGCCGGAGCCCGTGGGGCCCAGCAGCAGGATGTTGGACTTCGCGAGCTCGATCGCGTCGTCACGGCCCGCCCCGCCGCCGTTCTCCCCGGCCTGGACGCGCTTGTAGTGGTTGTAGACCGCCACCGAGAGGGCCTTCTTCGCGGGCTCCTGCCCGACGACGTACCCCTCCAGGAACTCGTAGATCTCGCGAGGCTTGGGCAGTTCCTCCCACCGCACCTCGGAGGTCTCCGCCAGCTCCTCCTCGATGATCTCGTTGCAGAGGTCGATGCACTCGTCGCAGATGTAGACACCGGGACCTGCGATGAGCTTCTTCACCTGCTTCTGGCTCTTCCCGCAGAACGAGCACTTGAGCAGGTCGCCGCCATCACCGATGCGTGCCACGAGGTGCTTCCCCTTCGCCTGGGAGCAGCTTGGTTCAGCGGCTCCTGTGCCTCATATCCGACGGTACCTTGCCCGGGCCCCCGTTCGGGCCCCCCTTGGCGCGGTTCACAAGGTCGTGGGACTCCGCCGTACCGTGAGCGGTGTCCGGTCGTGACCCGTGCGACCCGCGCCGAGGGCGCCGGGAGCCTCAGGCGGCCGCAGCGGCGGCCGTCGTCTTGCGGGTCGACACGATCTGGTCGACCAGGCCGTACGCGAGTGCGTCGTCGGCGGTGAGGATCTTGTCGCGCTCGATGTCGTCGCGGACCTTCTCGATCGGCGTCGTCGAGTGCTTGGCCAGCATGTCCTCCAGCTGCGCGCGCATCCGGAGGATTTCGTTGGCCGCGATCTCCAGGTCGGAGAGCTGCTCGCGGCCGGTCTGGCTGGACGGCTGGTGGATCAGCACGCGCGCGTTCGGGAGGGCCAGTCGCTTGCCGGGGGTGCCGGCGGCGAGCAGCACGGCGGCGGCGGAGGCGGCCTGTCCCATGCACACGGTCTGGATGTCGGGCTTCACGAACTGCATCGTGTCGTAGATGGCCGTGAGGGCCGTCATCGAGCCGCCGGGGCTGTTGATGTAGATCGAGATGTCGCGGTCCGGGTCCATCGACTCCAGGCACAGGAGCTGCGCCATGACGTCGTTGGCGGACGCGTCGTCGATCTGCACGCCGAGGAAGATCACGCGCTCCTCGAAGAGCTTCGCGTACGGGTCGTACTCACGCACGCCCTGCGAGGTGCGCTCCACGAAGCGCGGGATGACGTAGCGGTTGTCCACCTGCGGGCCGGTGTACAGGCCGGACGCGGTGTAGCTCGCGGGATTGTTGTTCATGTGGGTGTTCACCATCCTGATGGCATTCGCTGGGCGGGGCTGCGGGGGCTGTTCGGTCGGCCGATCCGGGGCTGTGGTGCTCAGGCCCCGGTGCCGCCGCCGCCCGGAACACCCGAGGCAACGGAGATGATCTCGTCGATGATGCCGTAGGCCACGGCTTCCTCGGCGGTGAACCAGCGGTCGCGGTCACCGTCGCGGATGATCGTCTCTTCGGTCTGGCCGGTGTGGCGGGCCGTGATCTCGGCCATGCGCTTCTTCGTACGGAGGAGCTGCTGGGCCTGGATCTTGATGTCGGAGGCGGTGCCCCCGAGGCCCGCGGACCCCTGGTGCATGAGGATGTCCGTGTTGGGCAGCGCGAAGCGCTTGCCGGCCGTGCCGCCGGTCAGCAGGAACTGGCCCATGGAGGCCGCCATGCCCATGCCGATGGTCACCACGTCGTTGGGGATGTACTGCATGGTGTCGTAGACGGCCATGCCGGCCGTCACGGATCCACCCGGGCTGTTGATGTAGAGGTAGATGTCCTTCTCGGGCTCGGCCGCGAGGAGGAGGAGCTGCGCCGTGATCTTGTTGGCGATGTCGTCGTCGACCTGCTGGCCGAGGAAGATGATCCGCTCTCCGAGCAGCCGGCTGTAGACCTGGTCGCCGAGGCCACCACCGAGGGACGGCTCACCGGCGGCGTAAGGCATCAGATTCGTCACGTATCCACCTGCTCGTCTCTGACGGCTGCGGCCGTCTCAGCGTCTTCGTTCCGAGGGTCGGGGGACTCCCCTGCCCTCGTATTCATGGACCCTAACGCGCTGGTCGGCGAGGGCCATCCCGCTTCCGTGACTGTTCGCTGGGAGCGCAAGGCAGTTGGGGCTCCGTACGGCCCTCTGAGGGCCTGGGGGACGCCCGGGCCCTCGCGGGTGCCTCCGGGGTCGTCCGGGGGCCTTCAGGGGCGCTCAGGGGCGGGCGGCGGTGGGTGTCCGCCCGGCGGAAGGGGCGGGCCCCGGGCGCGTGTCGCGTCCGGGGCCCGTCCTCACGTGCGGCCTGCGGGGCGGATCAGGCGTCGGTCTTGTCGGCCTTCTCGGCCTTGCCCTCGTCGTCGCCCTGGGCGGCGGCGTCCTCGGCCGGGGCGGCGGCCGCCTCGACCGTCTCGCCGGTCTCGTCTTCCTCGTCGTCGTCCAGCTCGACGGTCTCACCGTTGGTGTCGACCACCTTCGCCGACTCGACCACCACGGCGAGCGCCTTGCCGCGGGCGACCTCGCCGACGAGCATCGGCACCTGGCCGCCTTCGACGACCGCCTGGGCGAACTGGTCCGGGGACATGCCGGAGGACTGGGCGCGGCGCATGAGGTGCTCGGTGAGCTCCTCCTGGCTGACGTTCAGCTTCTCCTTGTTCACCAGCTCGTCGAGGATGAACTGGGTCTTGATGCCCTTGACCGCCTGCTCCTTGGTCTCCTCCTCGAACTCCTCCTCGGTCTTGCCCTGGATCTCCAGGTACTTCGCGAGGTCGAGGCCCATCTGACCGAGCTGGTGGTGCTCCAGGTTGTGCTTGCGGGTGTTGATCTCGTCCGCGAGCAGCTTCTCCGGGATCGGCACCTCGGCGAGCTTGAGCAGCTCTTCGAGGACCCGCTCCTGGGCCTGGGTGGCCTGGTCGTACTGCTTCATGCTCTCGAGGCGCTTGCGGCTGTCCGCCTTGAGCTCGTCGAGGGTGTCGAACTCGCTCGCCGTCTGGGCGAAGTCGTCGTCCAGCTCGGGCAGCTCGCGGGCGGAGACCGTGAGGACCTTGACGGTGACCTCGGCGGGCTGGCCCTCGGCGGCGCCGCCCTTCAACTCGGAGGTGAAGGTGGCCTCGCCGCCGGCCTCCAGGCCGATGACGGCCTCGTCGATGCCGTCGAGCAGCTCGCCGGAACCGATGGTGTACGACACGTCGCTGGCGACGCCGTCCGGCAGCACCTCGCCGTCGACCTTGGCCTCCAGGTCGATCGACACGACGTCGCCCTGGGCGGCGGCGCGCTCGACCACGTTGGTCGTCGCGAAGCGGTCGCGGAGCTGCTCGACCGACTTGTCGACGTCCTCGTCGGTGACCTCGACCGCGTCCACGGTGACCTCGATGCCGGAGTAGTCCGGGATCTCGATCTCGGGGCGGATGTCCACCTCGGCGGTGAAGGACAGCAGCTCGCCGTCCTTGAGCTCGGTGATGTCGACCTCGGGCTGGCCGAGGACGTTCAGTTCACCTTCGTTGACGGCCTCGGTGTAGAACTTCGGGAGGGCGTCGTTGACGGCCTCCTCCAGCACAGCACCACGGCCGAACCGCTGGTCGATGACCCGGGCCGGGATCTTGCCCTTGCGGAAGCCCTTCACCGTGACCTGCTGGTTGATCTTCTTGTACGCCGCGTCGAGGCTGTCCTTGAGCTCCTCGAAGGGCACCTCGACTGTGAGCCGAACCCGAGTCGGGTTCAGGGTCTCCACGGCGCTCTTCACGGTTCGGTCTCCTTGGTGGCTGATTCTGGGGTTCTGCTGCCTCCGCCGCACTCGCGGCGGCCACAGCGGATTCGGCCCGGCTTCGTCAGATCCTTCAGAGACTCTTCAGACACACAGGCACGCAGCTTGCATAGTAACCGCATGCGGGAAGGCCCCCACAACGCGATCTTGTCGTGCTGGTCCGTGCGATCGGGCCACGGGCGGTCGGGCTACTGGTCGGGGTGGCCGGATTCGAACCGACGACCTTCCGCTCCCAAAGCGGACGCGCTACCAAGCTGCGCCACACCCCGTTGGTGCGACACGTAGGGTACATGCCCGAAGGCGCTCCGTTCGCCCTTTCCGGCCGGGGTGACGGGAAGGTGACCGGGACGGGTGGCCGGGGGAGGCGGCCGGGAGGGGTGCGCCGCACCGGCGCCAAGTGATGTGCGGGGAGCGGCGGTGACCCGCTACGATGCTGTTCGTGCCGCGGTCACCCGACCGGCGGCGCTCGCTGTGCGGGCGTAGCTCAATGGTAGAGCCCTAGTCTTCCAAACTAGCTACGCGGGTTCGATTCCCGTCGCCCGCTCCACAGCTTCGGCCCGACCCGTGTGCGCAAGCCACCGGTCGGGCCGTTCGCGTTCACGTTTGCCGCGTGGTTCGGCGTCGGGACGTCGGGGCGGCGGTCAGAACGTGATGTTGCTGATCGTGTCCGCTATCGAGTTGAGCGTCCGGTTCACCGCCGGCGCCATGTTCGTGGACGCGAGGAAGAAGCCGAACAGCACGGCGACGACCGCCGGTCCGCCCTTGAGGGAGCCGCCTCGGATCAGCACCACGAGGATGATCGCCAACAGCACCACCACAGACAGTGAAATGGCCACAACTGATCACACCCTCCGTCGGTCCGCCTCGCGCTTCGACCATCGTGCCATCAACGGCCTTGTTGATGTTGCCCCGTGACGAAACATCGACGTCAAGTTCTCGCCAATCGCGCGCCCCGCGCGCCGGAGCGTGCCCAACTCCGCCACGCCCGGCGGGAGATGAATACCCGTGTGAATTCGATCCGACACCCGGGCGTGCGCACATTTAATCCACAGCTCATTTTCACGTCACTCGCGGACCGCTCACGGAGTGGATCAGTGGGCAATTGACCGAGCGTCAACCCGGTCCCGGCGGAGTCGATCAAGGTCGCCCCTATGCCCCCTTTAACGCCGATTAATTGGGGCATAAAGGGCGGTTGTCGGTGGTGTCTGACGTGCGCGCATTCCCGTCCCCGGGCCGGTCGGGAAGGTTTTACGAATCGCTTTGCGCGCGGCTAGGGTGCCGCAGATGTTCCAGGCTCCCCGCGGTTATGACAGGACCCCACTCCCTCGGACCCCTCCGGCACCAGAGCCGAACTCCCCCACCGGAACCAATGCTTCCGCTGTGGCCGACACGCCGAGACCCGCCCAGCGGGACGCGTTCTTCGACAACGCCAAGTACCTGGCCATCGTGCTCGTGGCCGTCGCGCACGCCTGGGAACCGGTCATGGACGGCAGCCGCGCCACCAAGGCGCTGTATCTGGTCGTCTACGCCTTCCACATGCCGGCCTTCGTCATCGTGTCCGGGTACTTCTCCCGGAGCTTCACCGCGCGCCCGGACCAGGTCAGGCGGCTGCTGACCGGCACAGCCGTGCCGTACGTCGTGTTCGAGGTGGGCTACTCGCTGTTCAAGCGCTATGCGGACGACACGCCGGGCCACCCCGTCAGCCTGCTGGATCCCTGGTACCTCACCTGGTTCCTGGCCGCGCTGTTCGTCTGGCGGCTCACCGCGCCGGTCTGGCGCGTGCTGCGCCACCCGCTGCCGGTCGCGCTCGTGATCGCGTCACTGGCGTCGCTGGCGCCCGGTATCGGCGACGACCTCAACCTCCAGCGCGTGTTGCAGTTCCTGCCGTACTTCGTGCTGGGCATGAGCCTGCGGCCGGAGCACTTCCGGCTGGTACGGCGGCCCGAGGTGCGGGCGTTGGCGGTGCCGCTGTTCGCGGGTGCGCTGGTGTTCGCGTACGCCGTGGCGCCCCGGATGCGGACCGGCTGGCTCTACCACAGCACCAGCGCCCAGCAACAGGGCGGCCCGTGGTGGTCGGGGCCCGTGATGACGCTCGTCCTCTTCGGCTGCTCGGTGGTGCTGTCGGCCGGCTTCCTGGCCTGGGTGCCCCGGCGCGGGACGTGGTTCACGGTGCTGGGCGCGGGCACGATCTGCGGTTATCTGCTGCACGGGTTCCTGGTCAAGGGCGCGGTGTTCGCCGGGGTCTTCGCCACGTACCCCTGGCTGTCCGATCCGGCCGGGGAGGTGGTCGTGTCGCTGGTGGCGGCCGTGGCGGTGACCCTGCTGTGCACTCCCCCGGTACGGCGGCTGTTCCGCTTCGCCGTGGAGCCGGAGATGGCGTGGGCGTTCCGCCGGGACGTCGTGGCGGCGGGCGGTGCGGGCCCGGTGAGTGGGAGGGCCGCCGCTCCTACCGCGTCAGGCCGAGCAGGTGTCGTACGGTCGCGTACTTCTCGGTGAGCCGGGTCCTGGTCGGCTCGTCCAGTACGGCGAGCCGGGCCGGGTCGGCGTTGTGCGCGAGGTCGGACTCCTTGACGACGAGGGCGCCGGGCGTGGCCAGGATCCGTGCGGTGTACGTACGGAGGTCCTCGCCCGTCACCTTCGTGAGCGCGAGGACCATGTCCTTGACCGGCCGGGGCAGCGGGGCGGCGGCGAGCCACTCCCGTGACAGCGCGTCGTCCTCGACCGCGTCGTGGAGCCAGGCGGCGGCGATCTGTTCGTCGGAGCCGCCCCTGGCGCGTACCCCTTCCGCGACCGCGCTGAGGTGCTCGGTGTAGGGGCGGCCCGCTTTGTCGGTCTGGGTGGCGTGGGCCTCGCGGGCGAGGGTTTCGACCTCGGCCAGGGTCAGGTGCGGCATGGCCGGACTGTACCGGCCGTGCCCCGCCGCCGGGCAGGTCTCAGGCCGCCGCCCCCGTGTGAGAGAAGGCCGGTGCGGTGAGGGAGGTCATGCGGGCGGCGATGCGGGCCGCGTCGGCGCGGGGCAGGCTGTCCGCGATCAGGCCGTCGGCGAGGAAGAGGACGCGGTCGGCGTAGGCGGCGGCTGCCGGGTCGTGGGTGACCATGACCACCGTCGCGCCGAGGGAGTCGACGGCCGTGCGCAGGAGTGACAGGATCTCGGCCGCCGTGGCGGTGTCGAGGGCGCCGGTCGGCTCGTCGGCGAAGACGACGTCCGGCTGGTTGACGAGGGCGCGCGCGATGGCGACGCGCTGCTGCTGGCCGCCGGAGAGTTCGGCGGGGCGGCGCCTGGTCTTGTCGGCGAGGCCGAGCCGGCCGAGGATCTCGGCGGTACGGCGCCGGTCGGGGCGGTGTCCCGCGAGGCGCGTGGGCAGCTCGATGTTCTGGCCGACGGTCAGCGCGGGCAGCAGGTTGAACGCCTGGAAGACGAAGCCCAGGCGGGTACGGCGCAGTTCGGTGAGCCGGGTCTCGTTCATGCCGGTGATCTTCGTGCCGCCGAGCCGTACGGAGCCGGTCGTGGGGTGGTCGAGACCGGCCGCGCACTGGAGGAACGTGGACTTGCCGGAGCCCGAGGGGCCCATGACGGCGGTGAAGCTGCCGCGCGGGAGGGCGAGGTCGATGCCCCGCAGGGCGTGGACGGCGGCGGGGCCGCGTCCGTACTGACGGCGTACGTCGCGGAGTTCGACGGCGATGCCGCGCGTCCCGCCGCCGGGGTGGGCGCCGCCCGGGTAGGTGCCCGCGCCGAGGCCGCCCTCGTCGTCGTGCCGGGTGCGTGTGCGTCGTAATCCCATGGTGTCCGCCTTCTCCCGTCCGTACCGCCGACCGCCGGTCACTGCCCTCCTGACGCTAGTGACCGGGGGTGGGGGCGGCCATGGCGGTGCCCGGCGGACCGGGGGTGGGGGTAGCCCTACCGGGACGCCGCCGGGGTGGAGAAAGTTGCTTGTTAAACTCTTTGGTAAAGTAATTACTGACGCTTCCTTGACCTTCTCTTGACCCAAGCCGACGGAGGAAAGCCCATCGGACACGCGGAGACCCTCATCGCCATGGGCGGCGCATTTCTCGCCGCCGCCCTGCTCGCCCGCCTCGGCAGCCGCATCGAGCTGCCGACGATCCCCCTGTTCATCCTGGCCGGGATCCTCCTCGGCCCGCACACCCCCGGCATCGTGCTCGTCTCCGACCCGCACGACCTGGAGATGCTCTCGGCCCTCGGCCTGGTCCTGCTGCTCTTCTACCTGGGCCTGGAGTTCCATCTGGACGACCTCAGGGCGGGCGGCCGGAAGATGGCCCTTGCCGGGGGCGCGTACCTGGCGCTGAACGTCGGCGCGGGGCTGGGCTTCGGCTTCGCGCTGGGCTGGGGGACGTCCGAGGCGCTCGTGCTCGCCGGGGTGCTCGGCATCTCGTCGTCCGCGATCGTCACCAAGGTCCTGGTCGACCTGGGCCGGATCGGCAACCCGGAGACGAAGCCGATCCTGGGCATCATCGTGGTCGAGGACATCTTCCTGGCGCTCTATCTGGCGGCGCTCCAGCCGATCCTGTCCGGCGCGGACAGCGTGCGGGCCGCGCTGCTGGACGGCGGGAAGGCCTTCGGGTTCCTGCTGCTGCTCGCGCTGGCGGCGCGGTTCGGGACGAAGGTGGTGGGGCGGCTCATCGACACGAAGGACGACGAGCTGCTCGTCATCTCCTTCCTGGGCGCGGCCGTGTTCGTGGCGGGGGTCTCGGAGTGGTTCGGGGTCGCGGACGCCATCGGCGCGTTCATGGTGGGTCTGATGCTGGGCAGTACGTCGTCGGGCGAGCGGATCCGGAAGCTGGTCCACCCGCTGCGGGACGCGTTCGGGGCGATCTTCTTCTTCGCGTTCGGCCTGTCGATCGACCCGGGCGATCTGCCGACGGTGCTGTGGCCGGTGCTGGCGGCGGTGGCGGTGACGCTGGTGATGAACGTGATCGCGGGGCTGGTGGCGGCCCGGATCAACGGCTTCGGCGCGGGGCCGGCGGCGAACATCTCCACGACGCTGCTGGCGCGCGGCGAATTCGCCCTGATCCTGGCGACGATGGCGGCGGGGGCCGCGCTGGACGAGCGGCTGGCGCCGTTCATCGCGGGCTATGTGCTGGTCCTGGCGGTCCTCGGGCCGCTGGCCGCGGGCCGGTCGCACTGGCTGGCGCGGCTGCTGCCGGGCGGGCGGGCGCCCGGGGCGGCGGGCGGGAGCGGCGGATCGGTGACGGTGCGGGAGAAGGAGCCGGTGGGCTGAGGCGGGGCCCCCTGGTGGCCGGGGGTGCGGGCGGTGCGGTACGACTGGTCCGCAGCGATCACGCCACGGTGATCGGGGGGATCACAGGAGGCACGCGTGTCACGTCCGGTCACCATCGTCACCGGGGGCAGTCGGGGCATCGGCGCGGCGACGTGCGTCCGGCTGGCGGCCGACGGGCACGATCTGGCCCTCGGGTACGTCAGTGACGGCGCCGCCGCCGAGTCGACGGCGCTCGCCGTGCGGGCGGCGGGGGCGCGGTGTGTCACCGTACGCGCGGACACCGCCGACGAGGCGGACGTGGAGCGGCTTTTCGACGTCACCGCGGCCACGCTCGGGCCGGTGAACAACCTGGTCAACAACGCCGGGGTGACGGGCCCGCTGGGCCGCCTCGCCGACTCGCGCACCGCCGACCTGCGGCGGGTGCTGGAGGTGAACCTCCTGGGCTACCTGCTGTGTTGCCGCAGGGCGGCCCGGGACATGGGGGCGCTCGGCTCGGGCGCGATCGTCAACGTCTCGTCCACCGCGGCCGGGCTGGGCAGCCCCGGGGAGTACGTCCACTACGCGGCGACGAAGGCGGCCACGGACTCCCTGACGGTCGGCCTGGCGAAGGAACTGGGCCCCGAGGGGATCCGCGTCAACGCGGTCGCGCCCGGCATCATCAACACCGGGATGCACGCGACGATGGGCGACCCCGACCGCCCCGCCAAGGCGGCCCCCACGATCCCCCTGGGCCGCCCGGGCGAACCCCACGAAATCGCCGCCGCCATCACCTGGCTCCTCTCCCCCGACGCCTCGTACACGACGGGGACGGTGCTACGGGTGTCGGGCGGGCGGTAGGAGAGCCATGGGCGAGGAACAACCGTACCGGCGGCATCGGTTACGCCGTCGGCGCCGCCCACCGGGGGCAGGGGCGTACGTACACGCTGGTCACCCGGGTGCGTGATGGCCCCGCCCGTGTCGTCCGACCTCCTGGGTCACCGGCGGGTGCGGTCCCGGACGCGCCAGGCCTGGTAGAGGAGGTACGCGCCCACCAGGACCACCAGGGCGCCCAGGAAGGCGTACTGGCTCTTGCCCGACATGCCCGAGCCGCTCACCGCGCCCGTGCCCTGGGCTATCCAGAGGGCTCCCAGCACGCACAGAATGACCCCACCGACTCCGCGAACCACCATGTTCTGTTCCATTCCGAGTTGCCCGGTCCGCGCGGGTGCGCGTGACCGCCCCAGCTTCGCCCCTCGGAGCCGCCGCGGAGGCCGGGAAAGTCTTACGGAAGGGGAACGTCATGCCTCGCGGCAGATCAGCAGCAGCGCCCGGTCGTCGTTGACGTCCTTCGCCACCGCCTCGATCAGATGCCACGCCGCCCCCTCGAACCCGCCCGCCACATAGCGGTCGGCCTCGCCGGTCAGGCGGTCGATCCCCTCCGCGAGATCGCGGCCCGGGGCCTCCACCAGACCGTCGGTGAACAACATCAGGACGTCACCCGGCCGCAACGAGCCCTTCACCGGGTCGAACTGCGCCGCGTCGTAGACACCGAGCAGCGGACCCTCCCCGGACATCTCGTCCCAGCGACCGCTGCCCGCGTGCAGCTGGAGGGCCGGCAGGTGACCCGCGGAGAGCAGTTCGTAGTCGCCGGAGTCCAGATCGAGGACCAGGTGGATGGAGGTCGCGAAGCCCTCGTCCCAGTCCTGGCGGAGCAGATAGCCGTTGGCCGCCGGGAGGAAGCCGTGCGGAGGGAGCGAGCCGAGCAGGCCGCCGAAGGCCCCGGACAGCAGCAGCGCCCGCGAGCCCGCGTCCATCCCCTTGCCGGACACGTCCGTGAGGACCACTTCCAGCGTGCGCCCGCCGTGCGTACGGGCCGCGACGACGAAGTCCCCCGAGAAGGACTGCCCGCCCGCCGGGCGCAGCGCCATCTCGTGGTGCCAGCCCTTCGGCAGCTGCGGCAGCGCGCTCTGCACGCGGATGCGTTCGCGCAGGTCGAAGAGCATCGTCCCGCCGCGCCGCCACGGCACCCCGACCCGCGCCCTGAACTGGGCGATCAGCAGGCCGAAGAGCCCGCAAGCCGCGACGACCAGCACCACGCCGGGGGTGACCCGGCCGGTGCCTTCCGTGTACGGGCCGAGGACGACCGACTCGACGATCAGCGCGGTGGCCGCGGCGGCGTACAGACCGAGCAGGCTGGCGGGCCGCAGCAGCAGACCGCCGGCCACGATGGGCAGGACGAGGGTGGAGGGCGCGCACCAGACCGGGACCGCGACGGTGACGGCGGCGATGACCGGAACGGTGAGCAACAGCCCCGCGAGGGCGATCCAGTCGGACCCGTCGCCGCGGAAATAGTCGACCCCTGATTTGCGCAGGGCGATACGGCCCCGGTGCAGCGTTCTGCGCATCCGGGCCGTGAAGGAGTCCGTTCTCGCGTTACCGGCCATTGTTGTGGACCCTATCCATCCGCCTGCCCCACGTGCAGGGGGACCCCTGTGACATTGTGTTCGAAATCGGGTCGCCCGATCGTCGTACCCCTGCTACTCATGGCATATGACGACTGATCTGCGCGAGCTGGTGCCGGCCGACTGGGACCGCTGGTTCAAGGTGTTCGAACACGTCTTCGGCGGTGTCACCAAGACGTCCCAGGAACGTGTCCTGTGGAGAGATCTCAGCGAGTTCGAGCGCTTCGTCGGCGCCTGGGACGAGGACGAGTGCGTCGCGACGGCGGGGGCGTTCCGCTTCGGTCTCACGGTGCCGGGCGGCGCGCGCGTGGACGCGGCGGGGGTCACGATGGTGAGCGTGGCGCCGACGCACCGGCGGCGCGGGCTGCTCTCGGCGATGATGCGGCGCCAGCTGGACGACGTACGGGCGTGGGGCGAGCCGCTCGCGGTGCTGACGGCGTCGGAGCCGCCGATCTACGGCCGGTTCGGGTACGCGGCGGCGACGCAGGAGCTGTCCGCGGAGATCGACACGGCACGGGTACGGATCGAGCCTGCCGCCGCCGGGGACGCGAGCCGGATCCGGCTGCGGCAGGTCAGGCCGAACGACCCCGCCGTACAGGCCGCGTGCGAGAAGATCTACGCCGCGCAGGTCCCGGTACGGCCCGGCATGATCGCCCGCGCTCCCGGCTGGGAGCGGCTGCCCTTCGTCAACGGCGAGCGCGAGCAGGACGGGATGTCGCCGCTCCAGTGTGTGCTGGTGGAGCGGGACGGCGAGGTGGCGGGCTTCACCCTCTACCGCGTGAAGCCGGAGTGGGACCGCTCGGGTCCGAAGGGCACGGTCGAGCTGCGTGAGCTGTACGCGCGGGACGCGGAGGCGTACGGCGCACTCTGGCGTTTCCTCTTCGGCATCGACCTGACCTCCACGATCCGGGCGCGCAACCGGCCCCTGGACGACCCGTTCCAGCACCTGGTCTCGGACGTGCGGCGCTGCGGGCTCCAGCTCAGGGACGCGCTGTACGTACGGCTGGTGGAGGTGGGCGCGGCGCTGGAGGCACGGACGTACCGGACGCCCGTGGACGTGGTGGTGGAGGTCGAGGACACCTTCTGCCCCTGGAACGAGGGGCGTTGGCGGCTGACCGGCGACCCGAAGGGCGCGTCCTGCGTCCGCACGGCGGACCAGGCCGATCTGGCGTTGTCGGTACGGGAGTTGGGCGCGGCCTATCTGGGCGGGGTGTCGCTGGTCTCGCTGGCGGGCGCGGGCCGGGTGACCGAACTGCGCCCGGGCGCGCTGGCGGAGGCGTCGACGGCCTTCGGCTCGGACGTCGCCCCGTGGCTGCCGCACGGTTTCTGACACGCTGGTCAAGAAGAGGCCGGGTCGCCGCTCTGGCAGCGCGGGCACCAGAAGAGGTTGCGGGCGGCGAGCGGTGCCGTACGGATCTCCGTACCGCAGAGGAGGCAGGGCAGCGCCGCCCTGCGGTAGACGTAGACCTCGCCGCCGTGGTCGTCCACGCGGGGCGGGCGGCCCATGGCCTCGGGGGTGTGCGCGGGGCGGACGGTGTCGATGCGGTTGTTCCGTACGCCCTCGCGCATCAGCTCCACCAGGTCCGCCCAGACGGCGTCCCACTCGGCGCGGGTGAGGTCCTTGCCGGGGCGGTACGGGTCGATGCCGTGCCGGAAGAGGACCTCGGCGCGGTAGACGTTGCCGACCCCGGCGATGACCTTCTGGTCCATGAGGAGGGCGGCGACGGTCGTACGGGACCGGGAGATCCGGGCCCACGCCTTCTCGCCGTCGTCGTCCGGGCGCAGGGGATCCGGCCCCAGCCGGTCGTGTATCGCCCGCTTCTCGGGCTCGGTGATCAGGGCGCAGGCCGTGGGACCCCGCAGGTCCATGTACGCCGTGGCGGAGGCGAGGCGCAGCCGGACGGTGTCCGTGGGCGGCGGGGCGGGGGCGTCCCCGAGGGCGACCTTGCCGAACAGGCCGAGGTGGATGTGGACCCAGCCGGTCCGCCCGAAGCCCAGGAAGAGGTGCTTGCCGTGGGCGTCCACCGTGTCGAGGACCTGGCCGTCGAGCAGGGCCGCGCTGTCGGAGAACTTGCCCTGCGGGCTGCTGACCCGTACCGGCCGGCCGCCGAAGCGGTCGAGGTGGTCCTCGGCGAGGCGGTGGATCGTATGCCCCTCGGGCACGGTGGTCTCCTCGGAAGTGCTGTCGGCATGACGAAAGTACTGCCGGCATGACGGTGCCGCCGGGCGGCCGTTCAGGGGTGCCCGGCGGCACAGGGGTCTCGGGGGTCGTTCAGTCGTTCAGTCCTGCTGCGGGTGGTGCGGCGGGATCGGCGGCAGGACGTGGGTGCTCTCGTACTCCGCGAGCATCTCGATCCGGCGCGCGTGCCGCTCCTCGCCCGAGTACGGCGTGGTCAGGAAGGTCGCGACGAAGGAGGTCGCCTCCTCCTCCGTGTGCATCCGGCCGCCGACGGAGATGACGTTCGCGTTGTTGTGCTCACGGCCGAGCGCCGCCGTCTGCTCGCTCCAGGCGAGGACGGCCCGTACACCCTTGACCTTGTTGGCCGCGATCTGCTCGCCGTTGCCGGAGCCGCCGATCACGATGCCGAGGCTGTCCGGGTCGGCGGCCGTGCGCTCCGCGGCGCGCAGGCAGAACGGCGGGTAGTCGTCCTGGGCGTCGAAGACGTGGGGCCCGCAGTCGACGGGGTCGTGGCCCTGGGCCTTGAGCCACTGGACGAGGTGGTTCTTGAGTTCAAAGCCGGCATGGTCGGAACCGAGGTACACGCGCATGCTCCGAGT
Source organism: Streptomyces sp. SID3212 (assembly GCF_009865405.1). Taxonomy (GTDB): domain Bacteria; phylum Actinomycetota; class Actinomycetes; order Streptomycetales; family Streptomycetaceae; genus Streptomyces. The sequence continues at coordinate 25,157 of NZ_WWJY01000937.1, forward strand.
GTGGCACGCGTGTCGCAGGGTGACCGTCATCGGGGGCCGGGACGGTACGTGTCAGCCCCGGCGGCCGGCCAGCTTCCACGCGGCGGGCAGCGCGCCCATCGCCAGCGCGGCCTTGAGCGCGTCGCCCAGCAGGAAGGGCACCAGGCCGGCCGAGACGGCGGCGCTCAGCGACAGGTCCGCCGACACGGCGAGGTAGGGGACGCCGACCGCGTAGATGATCGCCGAGCCCAGGACCATCGTCCCGGCCGTCCGGACGACGGACCGGTCGCCGCCCCGGCGGGCCAGCGCCCCCACGACCGTCGCGGCGAGCAGCATCCCGAGGACGTACCCGAGGGTCGGGAAGCCCACGCCGGAGGCGCCCTCGGAGAACCACGGGACCCCGGCCATGCCGAGCAGCGCGTACAGGGCCAGGGAGAGGAAGCCGCGGCGGGCGCCGAGGGAGACGCCGATGAGCAGCGCGGCGAAGGTCTGTCCCGTGACCGGCACCGGCGAGCCCGGGACCGGCACGGAGAGCTGTGCCGCGACGCCGGTCAGGACGGCGCCGCCGACCACCAGGGCGAGGTCGCGCGCGCGGGCGCGGTGGGCCGGGAGGAGGTCGGCGAGAACCACTCCGGTACGGGGGGCGGGGGCGGCGGTGCTCATGGGGACTCCGGCGGTCGTCAGGGTGCGCCGGGCAGGCCGTGGCGTGTTCCGGGCGGGGGACGGTCCGACCGTAACCCGGCCGTCCTGGCCCGATCACCGTCGGACGCCCACAAAGAGGAGGTCAGCGGCTTGTCGGGGGTGTCACACGGCACCTGCCCGCGCCGGAGCCCTCTTGCTGTTAGCGTGCACCTGCATAAGATGTGCAATAAGAGTTTCGGAGGGCTTGGACATGGCCGTTTACACACTTCCCGAACTTCCGTACGACTACGCGGCGCTCGAACCGGTCATCAACCCGCAGATCGTCGAGCTGCACCACGACAAACACCACGCGGCCTACGTCAAGGGCGCCAACGACACGCTGGAGCAGCTCGCGGAGGCGCGGGACAACGAGGCGTGGGGGGCGCTCAACGGCCTGGAGAAGAGCCTGGCGTTCCACCTCTCCGGCCACATCCTGCACTCGATCTACTGGCACAACATGACCGGTGACGGCGGCGGCGAGCCGCTCGCGGCGGACGGTGTCGGGGAGCTGGCCGACGCGATCGCCGCCTCGTTCGGGTCCTTCGCGGGCTTCAAGGCCCAGCTGAGCAAGGCGGCGGCGACCACGCAGGGGTCGGGGTGGGGCGTCCTCGCGTACGAGCCCGTCAGCGGCCGGCTGATCGTGGAGCAGATCTACGACCACCAGGGCAACGTCGGCCAGGGCTCGGTCCCGATCCTGGTCTTCGACGCCTGGGAGCACGCCTTCTACCTCCAGTACAAGAACCAGAAGGTGGACTTCGTCGAGGCGATGTGGCGGGTCGTCAACTGGCAGGACGTGGCGAAGCGCTACACGGCCGCCCGGAAGAACGCCAACAACCTCCTGATCGCCCCCTGACGGGGCGCCTCGGGTGCCTCCCCGCGCGGGAGGCCGCACACGTCCTGCTCGTGATCGTCTTCTCACCCTTCACGGCGGGCGGAAAAACGGACGGCCCTCGCGAGGACATGACTCGCGGGGGCCGTCCTCCGTATCCGTGTATCCGTGCGTGCACGTGCCGAATCGGCCGCACCGGTCGTACTAGTCGAAGATCGGGCCCTGGGTCCGCGTGCGCTTGATCTCGTAGAAGCCCGGGATCGACGCGACCAGCAGCGTGCCGTCCCAGAGCTTCGCCGCCTCCTCGCCCTTGGGGGCCGGGGTGACGACCGGGCCGAAGAAGGCGATCTGCTCGCCGTCCGCGCCGGGCACCGCGATGACCGGGGTGCCGACCTCCTGGCCGACCTTGTCTATGCCTTCCTTGTGGGAGGCCCGCAGCTCCTTGTCGTACGCGTCGGAGTCGGCGTACTCCAGCAGGTCGGCCGGCAGGCCGACGTCGTCCAGGGCCGAGGCGATCGCCTCACGCGTGGGGCCCTCGCCCCGGTTGTGGATGCGGGTGCCGAGCGCGGTGTAGAGCTTGCCGACGACCTCGTCGCCGTGCTTCTGCTGGGCCGCGATCACCACACGGACCGGCCCCCACGCCTTCGTCCGCATCGTCTCGCGGTACTGCTCCGGCAACTCGTCGACCCGGTCCTCGTTGAGGACGGCGAGGCTCATCACGTGCCACCGGACGTCGATGTCCCTGACCTTCTCCACCTCAAGGACCCAGCGGGACGTCATCCAGGCCCAGGGGCACAGCGGGTCGAACCAGAAATCGACGGGAGTCTTCTCGGACATGTCTCTCCTCTGAAACGGGCGTCCCGGGTACCCGCGGGCGCCCGACGGACCTCGACGCTGCAACGTCCCTACCGGACGGCGGCATTCCCGGCTGCCCGGTCACAGCGGCACATGCGAGGATCGTCACTGTTTCGAACGACCTGCAGACGACCCTCGAAACCGACCGACGACCACGAGACCCACGAACGAGTCACGAAGGAGTGCCCGTGCCCGGTGAGAACCTGTCCCGCGACGAGGCCCGTGTACGGGCCGGCCTGCTGTCCGTAGACGGGTACGAGGTGGACCTCGACCTGCGCTCGGCGGTGGGTGAGGCGCCGGACGGCCCCGGGCCCCGTACCTTCCGCTCGGTGACCACGATCCGCTTCCGCTCCGCGGAGCCGGGCGCGGCGGCCTTCGCCGATCTGATCGCCCCGCGTGTGACCGCCGTCACCCTCAACGGCCGCGCCCTGGACCCCGCCGCCGTCTTCGACGGCTCACGGGTGACGCTGGAGGATCTCCGCGCGGAGAACGTGCTGGTGGTCGACGCCCAGTGCGCGTACAGCAGGACCGGCGAGGGCATGCACCGCTTCGTCGACCCGGAGGACGGCGAGGTCTACCTCTACACGCAGTACGAGCCGGCCGACGCCCGCCGGGTCTTCGCCACCTTCGAGCAGCCCGACCTCAAGGCGCCGTACCGCTTCCAGGTGACCGCGCCCGAGGGCTGGCGGGTCTGGAGCAACGGCGCGGGGACCCTGGGCGACGACGGGGTGTGGCGCTTCGCGGAGACGAAGCCGATCTCGACGTACATCACGACGATCCTCGCGGGCCCGTACCACCACGTCACCGACTCCTACCGGCGTACCTTCGACGACGGCACGGTCCTGGAGATCCCGCTCGGCGCGATGTGCCGCAAGGGGCTCGCCCGGCACTTCGACGCGGACGACGTCTTCCTGCTGACCAAGCAGGGCCTGGACTTCTTCCACGACCGCTTCGACTACCCGTACCCCTTCGGCAAGTACGACCAGGCGTTTGTGCCCGAGTACAACCTGGGCGCGATGGAGAACCCGGGCCTGGTGACCTTCCGCGAGGAGTACATCTTCCGCGGCAAGGTGACGCGGGCGTCGTACGAGCACCGGGCCAACGTCATCCTGCACGAGATGGCGCACATGTGGTTCGGCGACCTCGTCACCATGACCTGGTGGGACGACCTGTGGCTCAAGGAGTCCTTCGCGGAGTTCATGGGCACCTTCGCGCTGGTCGGGGCCACCCGCTTCCAGGACGGCTGGATCACCTTCGCCAACAACCGGAAGTCCTGGGCCTACCGCGCGGACCAGCTGCCGTCCACCCACCCGATCACGGCCGACATCCGTGACCTGGAGGACGCCAAGCTGAACTTCGACGGGATCACGTACGCCAAGGGCGCGTCCGTCCTCAAGCAGCTGGTCGCGTACGTGGGACAGGACGCGTTCCTGGAGGGCGCCCGGCGCTACTTCAAGCGGCACGCGTACGGGAACACCAGCCTCGGCGACCTGCTCGCCGTACTGGAGGAGACGTCCGGGCGGGACATGGCCGGCTGGTCACGGTCGTGGCTGGAGACGGCCGGGGTCAACTCCCTGACCCCGGAGGCCGTCCACGACGCCGAGGGCCGGATCACCGAGCTGGCCGTGATCCAGGAGGCCGCCCCCTCCCACCCCGAACTGCGCCCGCACCGGGTGGCGGTCGGGCTCTTCCGGCGTACGGCCGACGGCGATCTCGTACGGTACGCGCGCGTCGAGACGGACGTCGCCGGGCCCAGGACCGTCATCACGGAGCTGGCGGGCGCGGAGAAGCCCGACCTGATCCTGGTCAACGACGAGGACCTGACGTACTGCAAGATCCGCTTCGACGCCGCCTCGCTGGACACCCTGCGCACCCATCTCGGCGCTCTCACCGACCCGCTGGCGCGCGCCCTGTGCTGGTCCGCGCTGTGGAGCCTCACCCGTGACGCGCTCATGCCGGCCCGGGACTTCATCGGTCTGGTGCTCACCCACGCGGGCCGTGAGACGGACATCGGCGTGCTCCAGATGCTGCACGCATGGGCGCGGGGCGCGCTCACCCTCTACGCGGTCCCGGAGTGGCGCGAGGAGGGCGGGCGGCTGCTGGCCGAGGGCGCGCTGCGGGAGCTGCGGACGGCGGAGCCCGGCGGTCAGCACCAGTTGACGTGGGCCCGCTTCTTCGCGGCGGTCGCCACGACGGACGCGGACTTCCAGCTGCTCCAGGGGCTGTTGGAGGGGACGGCCAAGATCGACGGGCTCGACGTCGACCAGGAGCTGCGGTGGGCCTTCCTGGAGCCGCTGACCGCGCACGGCCGCGCGGACGAGTCCGCGGTGGCGGCCGAACTGGCCCACGACGACACGGCGTCGGGCAAGCGGCACGAAGTGCGGTGCCTGGCGGCCCGGCCGTCGGCGGCGGTGAAGGCGCAGGCGTGGGTGCGGCTGGTGGAGTCGGACACGCTGTCGAACGCGCTGGTCGAGGCGACGATCGCCGGGTTCGCCCGGTCGGACCAGCGGGAGTTGCTGGCGCCGTACTCGGAGAAGTACTTCGAGGTGATCGAACGGGTGTGGGCGGAGCGTTCGATCCAGATCGCCATGCATGTGGTGCGCGGGCTGTTCCCGGCCGCGCAGGGCGACCGTTCGACCCTGGAGGCGGCGGAGGCCTGGCTGGCCTCGCACGAGGAGGTGGCTCCGGCGCTGCGCAGGCTGGTGCTGGAGGCGACGGACGACCTGGCGCGGTCGCTGCGGGGGCAGGCGTGCGACGCGGCTGCCGCGGAACGGTGAGTGGTGCCGCGTCCGGGCGGTGAACGGTGGCGGGCGGTGAGTTGCCGCGTTCGAACACCGAGCGGTACGTGATCGGCAGCCGAAGGCCCGTACTTTAGGGCGAGCTTGTCCGGTTTTGCCGACGAACGTGTAACAACGGGTTAGAAGGCGGTCACAGGACGGGCAGACCCCGGGCATGAACAACAACACCCCGGTCACCCCCCGTCCCCTCCGTCACCTCGGCAACGACGTGCGGCACCGCGTGCTCTCGGCCGCGCGGCTGCGCGAGCACGGGGTCGCCGCCGCCCGTGCCGCCGCGCAGTGCCGCCCCGGTGGCCCCTGGCAGCAACTGCTGCCGGGGGTCTACCTGTTGCACCCGGGGCCGCCGACGAGCGAGGAGCGGCTGCACGCGGTCCTGCTGTACGCGGGACGCCCGGGCCCCGAGGCGGCGAAGGGCGTTCCGGCGCAGCCCGGCTCCTCCCCCGGCGGTCGCCCGGCGCCCTCGTCCCGGTCGACGGCCCGCTCGGCGTCCCCGTACGGCGGGGTGATGGTCACCGGTCTCGCCGCGCTCGCCCTCCACGGCTTCGGCTCCACCCCGGGGCTGCGGGCGCTCGACCTGATCGACGTGCTGGTGCCCCGTACCCGCCGGCTGCGCTCCACCGGGTTCGCCCGGCTGATCCGCGCCCACGCCCTGCCCCGGCCCGAGCTGGTGACCGGGGTGCCGGTGGCGCCGGTGGCGCGCGCGGTGGCCGACGCGGTCGCGGAGCTGTCGGACACGGCTGTCGGACGGGCGCTGCTGACCGAGGCCGTGCGGGGCGGACACTGCGAACCTTCCTCTCTCGTACGGGAGTTGAGCCAGGCGCGGCTGCTGGCCCGGCCGCATGTGGTCGACGCGGTGGACGCGCTGCTCGCCGAGGGGCGGTCGCTGGCCGAGGGGCGGCTGTACGAGATGGTGCGGACGTACGCGCTGCCCGACCCGGTCTGGAACGTCGACCTGCGGCTGCCGGGCGGACCGCGCCTGGGCGGGGTCGACGCGTACTGGCCGGAGCAGGCGGTGGCCGTGGAGCTGGACACCCGGGCGCCCCGGGTGGGCGGACCGGGCGGGCCGCAGGACGACGACGCGATCTGGGCGGAGTACGCCCGCAAGCGGGAGCACCTGGAGCGGCTGGGCGTCACCGTCGTGCATCTGACGCCGAGAAAGCTGCGGGAGTCCCTGGAGCAGCAGGCGATGGTGGTCGGTACGGCGCTGACGGCGGCGGACGAGAGGGATCCGGCCGCGTATGTGGAGGTCCTGCCGAGGTGAGGCGGGGCCGGGGCGCAGGAAGAGGGGGCAGGCGCGGCCCGCGCCCGTCCCCTCTCTCCAGGCTCTCCAGGTCTCGGCTCAGCCGCAGAACTCGGCCTCCACGACCTGCCCGGAGTCACCGGCCCAGTCCGCGTTGAAGTTCAGGGAGAGCGCGTGGGTGCCGTCGGCGGTGGTGAAGGCGCCCGAGGAGGAGCCGTGGATCCCGCCGGTGTGGCCCCAGACGACCGTGCCGCAGGACAACCGGGTCTTCTCCAGGCCGAGTCCGTAGCCGGCGACCTCGCCGTCCTCCCCGCTTCCGAGCGCGACGGTGGTCTTCATCTCCTTGAGCTGGGCCGGGGGCAGCAGCCGGCCCGCGAGCAGCGCGCTGAAGAAGCGGTTGAGGTCGGCGGTGTCGGAGATCATGCTCCCGGCGGCCCCCGCCACCGTCGCGTTGAGTTCGGTGACGTCGTGGACCGTCCGCTCCGGGTCGTCGGCGAGGACGGCGTACGCGCGTCCCGACGGCCGCGGCAGCCGGGGGTCCGTACCGGGCAGGCGGGTGCCCGTCAGGCGCAGGGGCCGCAGGATGCGGCGTTCGATCTCGGTGGCGTACGGGCGTCCCGTCACCTTCTCCACGACCATCCCGGCGAGCACGTAGTTGGTGTTGGAGTAGTTCCAGTCCGTGCCGGGGGCGAAGTCAGGCGCGTGCGCCATGGCGAGCGCGACGAGTTCGCCCGGCTGCCAGGTCCGGTAGCGGTTCTTGAGGAAGTCGGTGGTGAAGACCTTCTGCTGGAAGCCGGGGTCGGCGGTGTAGCTGTAGATGCCGCTGGTGTGGTTGAGGAGCTGCCGGAGGGTCACCCGGCGTCCGTCGTGCCCGTTGCCGCTGACCACGCCGGGCAGCCAGTGGTCGACGGTGTCGTCCAGGTCGAGCCGTCCCTCGGCCTCCAGTTGGAGCAGGACGGTCGACACGAAGGTCTTGGTGACGGAGCCGACGCGGAAGCGGTCCCGTGCCCCGCGCTCGCGGCCGGTGGTCGTGTCCCCCACCCCCGCGGTGCCCGACCAGGTGCCGGTACGGGTGTCCACCCGGGTGAGGACGCCGGGCACGCCGTCCGCGACGGCGGCGTCGAGGGCCCGTTGGGTGGCGGCGTGCGGCGCTC
>NZ_WWJY01000938.1 GCF_009865405.1 Streptomyces sp. SID3212
GGTCGCGCGGGTGCTCGCGGCGACCGGCGGCGAGGGCTGCGACGCCGTGATCGACACGGTCGGCGACGAGCACACGCCGGGGCGGTCCGTACGCATGGCGCGGACCCGCGGCCGGGTGGTCCTCGTCGGCTACACGGGCCGGCCGGCCACCCTGGACGTGCTCGACGTCGTCGTACGCGAGACCGAGATCCGCGGCTCCGTCGGCGCCACCCTCGCGGATGCCCGTACCGTCATGGCCCTGGCCGCCGAGGGCCTGCTCCACGGCCGCGTCGACGCGGAGTACCCCCTGCACGAGGTCAACACCGCGCTGGCCCGCCTCGCCGCCGGCGACGTCACAGGACGCCTGGTCGTCACGCCCTGACCGGGAGCCGTTTGGCGGGATTTTGGTGAGGTTCTGGAGCCCTCCCCGAAGGTGAGTGAGTACGTCCGATCCGCCACTCCAGGAGGTAAACCATGAAGAAGATCCAGATCCGCAAGGCCGGTCCCGTCCGTCTGACGACCGCGGGCTGCTCCGTCTACCCGAGCGCCTGATCCAGGCTTAGGGCGGAAACGCCCTAGGGCGCACCGCCGTCCCGCAGACCACCGCGGGGCGGCGGCACCCGCCCGCCTCAGGGCGCGCGGCGGCACAGGGCGACCGGGGGCGGTCACGGAGAAGCGAGGGTGAGCGGTGCCGGAACAGACCACCAGCCAGGGCACGGGAAAGCCGGTCCTCTTCCACCCGCTGGTCTATCTCGAAGACGGCGACGACGTGACGATCGGCCGCGCGGACATCGACTCGTACGCGGTCTTCCCGCCGGACGGCGCCCAACTCGTCCGCTGGCTCGAAGCCGGCGCGACCGCCGAGGAGGCCGCGGACCGCTACCGCCGCGCCTACGGTGAGAGCGCGGACGTCGAGGACGTCCTGGCGGCGCTGGAGGAACTGGGCTTCACCAGGACCGCCGACGAGGCACTGGCCGAGACCGCTCCGCTGCGGTGGGTGCGCCTGAGCCGGGCGGTGTTCTCGCCGTACGCCTGGTTCTGTTACGCGGCGCTGGTGCTGGCGGCCGTGGTGATGATGGTGCGTACGCCGAGCCTCGTACCGACGTCGTACGACCTGGTCTTCAGCTCCTACTACTCCGTGGTCAATCTGACCCTGCTGGTCGCGGTCACCCCGCTGATCGCGCTGCACGAGATCTTCCACGCGCTGGCCGGGCGCCGGCTGGGCATCCGCTCGCGCGTGTCGATGTCGTACCGCTTCTACTTCCTGGTGGTCGAGACCGCCCTCGACGGGCTGGTGGCGGTGCCCCGGCGCAAGCGCTACCTCCCGATTCTCGCGGGCATGCTCGCCGACGTCCTGGTGCTGAGCGCGCTGGTGGTCCTCGCCGGTGTCCTCGGCGGGGCGGGCGGCGACCCGTCGCTGGCCGGCCGGATCTGCCTGAGCGTCGCCTTCGCCACCTTCACCCGTCTGCTGTGGCAGTTCTTCTTCTATCTGCGTACCGACATCTACGTGTTGATCACCACCGTGCTCGGTAACGTCGACCTGCACACCGTCGCGCTGAAGACCCTGCGGAACCGCTTCTTCCGCCTCGTCGGCCGGCGCGACCGGGTCACCGACCTCAGCACGGCGTATCCCGTGGACCTCAAGGCGGCCCGCTGGTACTCGTGGCTGGTGCTGGTCGGCTACACGATCAGTCTCAGCACCACACTGTTCGCCCTGCTGCCGGTCTTCGTCCACATGTTCCTGGGCTCGGTGGAGCGTTTCGGCTCCGGGGAGTCGAGCGGTCTGCGCCTGCTGGACGCGGTGGGTTTCCTCGTCCTGCTGCTCGCGCAGATCCTGCTTCCGGTGTGGATCGCGTTCAGGGACCGCCGCGCGCGCCGCCGTTCTCCGTCCACCCACCTCACCGCCTGACGGCCCCGCGCCCCGAGGCACAGACCATTCCGCCGCTCGAAAGGCAGGCTCATGAGCAGCCACTACTGGATACAGGCGCCGCTGCGGGCCGACCGTGACCGGCTGATCGCCGGTCTCGTGCTGCCGCCCGTCCTCGCGACGGTCAGCGCACACCGTCACCTGCGCGGACCGTACACGGCGGTCGGTACGCTCCTGCGGCAGATCGCTCCGGAGACACTGCGGCGCGACCCGGCCCTCGCGCAGCGCCACCGCATCGAACTCCAGGAGACCACGCCCGAGTTGGCGGGCCTGGTGCCGGCGATCCTCCGTCCCCTGGAGGCGAACGCCAAGGGGCCCGTCGCGCTCAGCCGGTACCCCGCGCGCCTGCACTCGCTGCGCGTCTGCCACGGTCTGGTCGACTTCATCGAGAGCCACCTTGCCGGGGCGGGGGAACAGGCCCAGGAGGGCACCCCGTACACCCTGGTCGTGACCGACGTCGAACACGCCGACCCCACCGACCAGGAGTTCCTGGCCGTGCTGCTGCGGCGGGTTCCCGCGCGGCTGCTGACCGTCGTGGTCGCCACCGGCCTCGACACCCCGCCGGAGCAGCCGGGCCCGGTCTCCGAGTCCCTGCCGCAGGCGCTGCTCGCCCACACGGAGCGGATCGTGTCGTCCGAGGCGGAGTCGGGGCCGGGGTCGGCGTCGGCGTCGGCGTCGGTGTCGGTGTCGGTGTCGTCCGACGGTGACGGGACCACCGCCCCGGACGAACTCGCCCTGGCCTTCGTCGAGTCGGACGGCGTTTCCGACGATACGGCGGTGCTCGCCGCGTACGAGGCACTGGACCCGGCCCGGCGTACCGCGCTGCACGACGCGCGCGCCGCCGTCCTGGCCGCCGCCGCCGACGCGGAACCGTCGCTGCGGCTGGGCTCTCTCCCGTACCACCTGGAACGCGGCAGCACACGCGCCTCCGACGGCGTCAAGGCGCTGCGCTGGGCGCAGACCCGCTGCAAGTACCTCGGTCTGTACGCGACCTCCGTCGAGTACGGCAGGCGCGGGCTGCTCCTGGTCGACGCGGACGAACAGGCCGAGTTCTGGTGGGAGTTCACGCGCGACACCGCGGTGTCGCTCGCCGCGGCCGGCCGCGCGGACGAGTCCGCGGAGCTCCAGGACGAGGCCCGGCGGATCACCATCGACCCGTCCGTGCACATGAAACTCGCGTACGAGACCGGCATGCTCTACGCCCGCCACTTCGGGCCTGAGAAGCGGGATCCGGCCGTGGCGCGGGCCTGGATCAACCAGGCGATCGCCATCGCGTCGATCCTGGAGGACCCGCAGGAGCGTACGTTCTTCTCCGTTTTCAACCGCAACGGGCTCGCCCTCGTCGCCACCCGCACCGGGGGCATCGACGAGGCGCTGCGGCTGCTCGACGAGGGCATCGAGCGGCTGGACAAGGAACTCGGCCTCGGCGAGCGCAGCTGGCACCGGGTGGGCCTGCGGTACAACCGTGCCCAGGCCAACGCGATGAGCGGCCGGCTGGACGACGCGCTGGCGGACTACGCGGTGGTCATGAAGTTCGACGACTCGTTCTCCGACCACTACTTCAACCGGGGCAACATCCTGCGCCGTCTGGGCCGTACGGAGGAGGCGCTCGCCGACTACGAGCACGCGCTGACCCTGGAACCGCCGTTCCCCGAGGGCCACTACAACTGCGGGGACGCCCGGCTGGAGCTGGGCGACATCACCGGCGCGCTCGCCGAGTTCGACCGTACGCTCGTGCTCGACCCGCGCAACACGGACGCGCTGCTGAACCGGGCGGGGGTGCACGCCGAACTGGGCGACGAGGAGGCCGCGTTGCGCGACGTGGCGACGGGTCTCGAACTGGAGCCCGGCCACGCCCAGTTGCTCTCCCTCAAGGGCCGGCTGCTGGCCGAGCGGGGCGAGGCGGACTCCGCGCTCGACGCGCTCGCCGCGGCCCTGGCGAGCGACCCGGACCTGTCGGAGGCGTGGGCGGTCAAGGCGGAGATCGCCTTCGGCGCGGGCGATCTGGAGACGGCGGCGGCCGACTTCGACCGGGCGATCAGGCTCGGCGGCGGCATCGAGATCCGCTACAACCGGGGTCTGGTGTACGAGGCGGCGGGCCGTTTCGCCGAGGCCGCGAGCGACTTCGAGGCGGTGCTGGCGGAGACCGACGACGAGGACGCCCGCGCCCACCGCGCCTCCTGCCTGCGGGGCGAGCGGGCCGGGGTGTAGCACCCTCCAGGACATGCTCCAGGACGCGCCCCAGGACATCCTCCGGGGCGCGCTCCAGGACACGCTTGAGGACATGCCGCCGGACGGACGCGGCGCGATCGGGGCCCGGAACCAGCCCGATCGCGCCGCGTCCGTCCGGCTCTGTCATCGGCAGCGCGGATGCCCGGTCCCGTACGGCTGGCGGCCTTCCAGGGCGGCGAGTTGGGCCGCCTTGAGGCCGGGGCCCGGCTCTATGCCCAGCTCGGCCGTCATCATGCCGCGCACCCGGGCGTAGACCATGAGCGCGTCGGCGCGGCGGCCGACGCGGCACAGGGCGCGGATCAACTGCTCGTGGAACGACTCCCGCAGGGGGTGGGAGGCACACAACTCGCTGAGTTCACTGATGACATCGACGACCTCGTGGCTCTCGCCCCGGCACAGGACGACGTCGATGTAGTCGCCGAGTGCCGAGAGGTGTTCCTCCTCCAGGCGCACCCGGTACGCGCCGAGCCGGCCGGAGTGCTCCATGCCGGAGAACGGACGCCCGCGCCAGAGCGCCAGGGCCTGTCTGAGTGCCACGCCCGCCTCCTGACATCGTCCGGCGGCCAGGTGGCGGCGGCCGGACGAGGTGAGGGAGCGGAAGCGGTCGAGGTCCAGTTCGCCCGGCGCCAGCCGCATCTGGTAACCGCCCGTCTCGGTGCTCAGCAGCGGGTGGTGCCGCGGGTCACGGGAGGCCGCGCCGTGCGCGGGGTCCAGGGCGCGGCGCAGGCCGGAGACGTACATCTGGAGTGTCGCGCCGGCGGCCTGCGGCGGGCGCTCCCCCCACAGCCCCTCGATCAGCCGGTCGGTCGGTACGGGGGTGTTGGCGGACAGCAGTAACAGGACCAGCAGGGCCCGCTGCTTGAGGGCGCTGGGTGTGCACAGCCGGCCGTCCTGATACATCGCCACCGGCCCCAGTACGAAATAGCGCGGGCCTTGCGTCTCGTTCGAAGCGACGATTCCTGGTGATGCTGAGGTGAGCTGACTGACCACGGCAGGTTCTCCGAATTCTGTGGCGTTTGACTGATCGTTCCGGCAGTGCTGATATCGTCCTTGTTTCGTGTGCATGACGCGCGTAGAAAAATTGCCGGTCCGCATGTTTGGCGCAGGAGTGGGGCGCGTCGTGCACAAGACGGATTCCGGGTCGGGCAGGGGCCATGGGTGGATCTGTTTCGGTGCCATTTCGACATCATGACCAGCGGCGTTCATCCGGCGGCCGAAAGGCGGGCCGACGTACTTTGTACGGGGTAAAGCTCCCCCAGAATGGGTGCTTTTCTTACGACCTTTCGACGGGAGCAAACCCTTCCAGGAACCGGCCACGCGGCACAGCTGGATTCCGGACAAAAGAAGGTGGGGGTACACCCTTTCCGCGCGGGCGGCCGACTCGCTGGTCAGGGCGGGTCGACACGGTTCCGGGTTCGCCGCACCGGCCGCCGCCCGCCGGCGTGGAGCCTTTCCGGCCCAGTCCGCCCACGCCCGCCCGGCCACGCGGAATAGGCGTGTTGTGAACTTGACAGATATATGGCGAAAGTGCCGTGGTCGGCGTGGTGGGCGAGTTCGCCGACGGCGGCCTCCCGGCCCTCCCGACACGTGTCACCCTCACCCCGGGACCCGCTGCTCACCGGCGATGGACCCCCCGCCCCCTAAAGTGCAGACTGGCCCCGTTTGCACTGTGCGGACCTGAACACCTGAAAGGCACACCGTCGTGAAGACCTTCACCCTGCCCGGCACCGACATCCTCGCCCCGAACGTCGTGCTCGGCTTGATGCGTATCGCCGACAAGACCGACGACGAGATCCGCGAACTCGTCCGCACCGCCCGTGACGCGGGCATCGACTTCCTCGACCACGCCGACGTCTACGGCGGCGAACTGCACCACTGCGAACGCCGCTTCGCCGAGGCGCTGGCGCTGACCCCGTCGCAGCGCGACGAGATCACGATCCAGACCAAGGCGGGCATCGTCACGGACGGGCCGTACTACGACTTCTCGTACGAGCACATCGTCAAATCGGTCGAGGGTTCACTCGCGGCCCTGCGGACCGACCGCATCGACATCCTGCTCCTGCACCGCCCCGACGCGCTGGTCGAGCCCGAAGAGGTCGCCCGCGCCTTCGACGAGCTGGAAGCCGCGGGCAAGGTGCGCGCCTTCGGCGTCTCCAACCAGACCCCGCGCCAGATCGACCTGCTGCGCAAGTACGTACGCCAGCCCCTCGTGGCCAATCAGCTCCAGCTCTCGATCACCCACGAGCCGATCATCGCCCAGGGCGTCTCCATGAACATGCTGGCCGAGCAGCAGGCGGCCACTCTCGACGGCGGGGGGATCGTCGACTACTGCCGTCTGCACGACATCACCATCCAGGCGTGGTCCCCCTTCCAGGCCGGCTTCTTCACCGGTGTCTTCCTCGGCTCGCCGGACTACCCCGAGCTCAACGCCGTCATCGACCGTCTCGCCCGCCAGTACGACGTCCCGGCCATCGCGATCGCGACCGCCTGGATCACCCGCCACCCCGCCCGGATGCAGGTCGTGCTGGGCACCACCAGCCCGGAGCGTGTCACGGGCGCCGCCCAGGGCTCCGACCTTCCCCTCACCCGGGCGGAGTGGTACGAACTGTTCCGCGCCGCGGGTCACCTCGTTCCCTGACCAGGTCCGGGTGGTCCAGGTGACCGCCCGGTTCCGCGCCGCCCCGGCGTCCGTGGCGTGCGTGGCGTGCGTGGATCAGATGGAAGGGGAGGAAGGGGTGGCGCCCTCGGGGGGTGGGATGATGGCCTCGGGGGTCGGGGCGGCGGGGGAGCCGTTCCAGCGGAGGGTGACGTCGAGGTGGGCGCCGGCGTTGGAGCTGGCGATGACGCCGCCCAGTTTGGCGTCCAGGACGACGCCGAAGGTGACTTCGACCTCGTCGGGGCGGTGGGCGAGGGTACGGAACCCGTCGATCACCTCGACGGCGGCACCGGTGATGGGGGCCAGGGCCTCGCGGAGGCTCTGCTGCGCGGCCTCCAGGCGGCGGCCGAGGCCGACCGCTCCCGTACCGGCGCGGGCGGGAAGTGCCACGAGAACGACGGTTCCGTCGGCGAGGGTGAACTGGACGGCGTCTGGCATGGGACTCCTCCGGTGAGGGGGTGTCGGGGCGGCGGCGGGGCGGTGTCGGGGATCAGGACGGAAGGGCGCACAGGTCGTCCGGCGGGACCGGGGACTCCCCCCTGCCGGACCGGACCATGTCGAGCCCCTCAAGGAGCGTGGGCAGCAGCGATTTGTCGGACGCGTAGTCCAGTACCGCCCGGTAGAAGGCGGCGGACAGGTCGGGTGTCATGGCGTCGGCGGCGCTGAAGCAGAGCGTGTAACGGGCCTCCGGCCGGAGCATCCCGGCGATCCGCCGCTGCGCCGGGTTGTCGTACTCCCCGGGCCGCACCCGGCTGTTGGCGGAGAAGCCGTACCCCCCGGGCTCGTTGACCCAGGTGCGCTGGGCCTCCGCGCTGGAGAGATGGGTGATGAGCCGCTCGGCGTTCGGGTTGTCGGTGAACCTGCCGACGAAGTCCGCCGAGACCTCCAGCCGGCGTACGGGCTCCGGCGCCGAGGTGACGAAGTCGTACGCCGTCCTCGTACCGTCGGCGGTGGGCGGGAAGCCCATGGCGGAGAGGGTGCCGTGGCCGAAGAAGCAGGTGGGGGGCTCGGCGGTCATGCCGTCCGCCGCCTCGGCGAACCTCCGGACGGACGCGCCTCCGACACTGCCGGCGACGATGCCCCGCCAGGCCTGCCAGGCCGCGGAGACCTGCGGCGAGGTCCACGGCAGGCGTCCCGACAGCCAGTTCCTGTAGGCGTCGGTGCCGCTCCGGGAGAGCAGGATGTCGGCGATCCAGTCCGCTCCGGGCCAGCCGGAGGTCGGACCGGACGCCAGGCCCAGGCACCAGGCCCCCGACGCCCGGCGGGACAGGGTCCTCAGCGCGGGCAGCGTGGTGGACTCCGGCGCGCGCGTGACCGTGGGGTTGAACCAGATGAGGCTCTTGACGTCCGCCTTGACGGGCACCGCCACCACCTCGCCGCCGACGGTGCCGAGTCCGCGGAACGGCTGCGCGTAGTCCTCCGTGATGGTGTCGCCGAGCGGCTTCAGGCCCTTGCCCCCCGCGTACTGGTTCAGCGCTCCCACACTGGGGAGTACGGCCAGGTCGGGCGGCGCGCCCGCGGCGACGGCGGCGTCGAGCTGCTGGGTCTGGGCCCGGGTGACCTCCAGGTCGACCTGGATGCCGGTGTCCTCCTCGAAGGTCTTGATCACCGCGTAGAACGCCTGGAACTCGTCCCCCGACCAGGGGACCATGACGGTCAGCCGCTCGTCGCGCGGCTCACTGCCGCAGGCGACCGCCGTCAGGAACAGCCCGAGCGCCGCGGCGCAGCGCGTCAGGCGCGCTTTCAGGGTGCTCATGACCGGGGGAACCGGTACTCGGCGAGGCGGGGGCGGTAGGCGAGGTACGCCAGTACGGCCGCGGTGGCGAGCAACGCGAGCGCGAGTGCCATCGTCACCGGGTGGCCGGCCAACGGCTGTGCCTCCAGGTCCTGTTGGGCGTCACGGGCGCTGCGTACGGCGGTGGCGGCGCCGGCCGACGCGGTGGCCAGCAGGGCGAGGGGGAGCCCCGGGCCGACGTACCGGCGGAAGTGCCGTGCGACGACGTGGCCGGTGGCCAGGACGAGCAGCAGCATGACGGCGGCGGGGCCGACGAGCAGGGGGTAGACGGCGGCGGGGTCCAGCCAGGCCGAGTCGCGCTGCCGGGCCAGCGCCTCCAGTTGGGTGGCCTTGAGGTCGTCGAGCGAGGCCGTGAGACCGCCGGTGCCGGGGATGGCCTTGCGGGCGGCTTCGGCGTCCACCTGCGGCCGGGCGGTCAGCGCCGCGTGGGCGGCCTCCACGCCCTTTTGTCCGGTACGGGGGTAGTCGCGCACGGCGGCGTCGGCGAGTTGCAGGCAGGTGGTCAACTGGCCCAGGACGAACTGGAACTGGGTGAGTCCCCGCTCCCCGGCCGCGTTGCCCTCCGCCGCCGACGTGACGTTGGTGTAGACGCTGGCGGTCTGGTTGGCGAATTCGGTACCGGTGCCGATCAGGGAGACCTGCCCGGTTTTGAAAGCGTCGGTGAGCGCCTTGGCCGCGTTCTCGGCGGCGCCGTGCGCGGTCACGATGTCGTTGATCGCCTCGTCGGTGTTCCGGGCGGCGGACAGTTGCTCTTCGGCCTTGGCCGAGACCACCAGGTACAGAAGCGCTGTGGCCACCACGGTGGCGATGACGCCGGCCCGGAGCCAGCGCAGCAGGGTGGTCGGGTGGGTCGCCCGGAGGCGGGTCCACCATCCGGCCAGGGTGCCGCGCGGGAATCCCGGGGGCGGGGCGGGACCGGTCACGAGGCGTGCGTCGGGGGCGGTCATAAGGCGTCCACCGGAGTGCCGCCGCCCGGACCGTTGCGGTCAGGACCGCCGCCACGACCTGCGCCGCCACGACCGCCGCCGTCAGGACCGCCGCCGTCAGGGCCGCCGTCAGGACCCCCGCCGTGGCCGCCACCAGGATCGCCGCCGTCAGGACCCCCGCCGTGGCCGCCGCCAGGATCGCCGCCATCAGGATCGTCGCCGACAGGACCACCGTCAGGATCACCGCCAGGGCCGCCGCCCCGACCGCCCCCCTGATCGTCCGTCCCGCTGCCGAACTCGTAACCGCACTCCTCGCAGTGCCGCGGGCGCCGCGCCATGGTGGTCGTGCCGCATCGCCGGCACCGGCGCCGCAGCGGATCACCGTCCGGCGGCGGATGTACCGGGTCGGCTCCCGGAACCCTGGTGGCGGTCGATCTCAGGCCGATCCGCTGCATGGTCGCGCGCGGCGCCGAGCGGTTCAGCCGGGGCCGGTCGTCGGGACCGGTGACGGTGACGGAACGCAGCAGCTCCAGCTTCGCGAAGTCCCCCAGGGCCTCCGCCAGTTCGAGCGCCGTCCGCAGCTCCCGGTTGGCCTGTTCGTACCGTCCGGCCTCGTGCGCGTCGGCACACGCCCGCATCGCCAGGCCCAGCTCGTAGACGTTCTCGGCCCGGGTGTGGCTCTCCGGGATCCTCACCGGGAAGTCCGGCGTGGCCCGGCGCACCACGACGAGCGCCTCGGGGTCGGCGCACGGTTCGCGCGTGCCGTCGTCCCGTTCGGCGCGCAGGGTGATGCGGGCGGCGCGCAGTTCCTCGCCGACGCGCAGCGTCGCGGGGTCGAACCGCAGCGACACCAGGTACTGGCGGTCCTCCGGCGGCCAGGAGCCCAGCGGTACGTGGATCTCGTCGTCACGGCGTTGCTGCTGGGAGGTGAGGTGGGCCTGGACGGGGAGAGTCTGCCGGACGAAGCCCAGCCGGAACCGGTCGTTGAGGCGCAGGCCCAGGTAGACCCGGGGGACGACGATGCGGCGCGCCTGCTCCATGAGGCGGGTGAAGTCCCCGGTGAGGTCGGAGACGGTGACGACCGCTTCCGCCGTGCCGTGCAACGCCTCGGTGATCCGCAGCAGTTCGGCGTAGTACCAGTCGCCGCCGAGCCCGCGGGCGTCGCACACGAACCGGTCGGCGCACGCCGCGAGCGCGCTGCCGAGTTCCTCGGGTGTCTCGTGCTCGTCCTTGCCGTCCGTGTAGAGCACGGCGTGCCGTACGGTACTGCGCGCGGTCACCGTGGCGAAGAGACGATCGGCGCAGGCCAGCCACTTGCCGATGGCGGTGCCGCCCTCGGGCAGTTGGTCCAGGATGCGGTTCTTCGCCGCAGCCCTGGCCGTGGCGTCGATACGGGCGAGGCCGCCGGTCGCCGGGAAGATGACCTCGGCCTCGTGGTGTCCCGCGACGATCCCCAGATACGTGCCGTCCTGGAGGGCGTCGACGGCCGCGCACATCGCGCGCTTCGCCTCGTTCAGCTTGCCCTGGCCGGCCATGGACAGCGACTTGTCCATGATCAGGACTTCGGCGATCGGCGCCACGGCGGGCGCTCGCGCGGAGGTACGGGCCCTGATCGTGAGGAGCGCGTCCATCCGCTCGTCGTCGAACGCCACGTCCGAGGACGCGTCGACCTCAAGGGCGAAGCTGAGCCCTAACGGCGATCTGTCCTCCGCCGGCGTCACCTGACCGCCTCGTAACATGTCATGTCCCCCTCCAAATTCGAGCCTAGCGGCCCGGCTGTCTCTCCGAAACGCGTGGACCGTTCCCGTTGACCGCTCCGTCTCGGCGCTCCCGACCGAGCCCACGACCGAGCCCAAGCGCACGCCCCTGTCCAAGCCCCCGCTCCCGCCCGCGCCACCGCCACGCCAGCGGCGGACGCAGCCGGTTCGCCAGGTCGACCAGGGCCGTGTAGTCGCGCGCGGTGGCGGCGTGCGGGCCGAGCCGGCGGACCGTCTCCGACAGCGCCAGCCGGTCGCCGGTGCGCAGATACTCCGCGTACTGGAGCTCGGCGCGCAGCCCGGCCGCCGCCGCGGTGCCCACGTCGAGCTTGGCCAACGCCTCGCGGGCGCGCGCCAGATCGGCCTCCGCCGGGTCGGCGGGCC
>NZ_WWJY01000939.1 GCF_009865405.1 Streptomyces sp. SID3212
GCCAGCCGGCCCAGCGCCGGGTCGCAGCCCGCCAGTACGGCTTCGAGGTCGGCCGGCTCGCCCGCGCTGGTCCAGGACTCGTCGGCGCCGGGCGGAGCGGGCGTCACAACGACATAAGTGAACTGCGTGCCACCGCTGACCGGGTACAGCAGCACCCGCGTGGTGGGGCCCGCGTACATGTACATCAGCGAGGGGTCCAGGTGCGGCAGGTCCGCCGCGTCCACCACCCCGCGCAGCGCGCTGTTGCCCGAGTACACCGGCGCATCCCGGCCGGCCAGCGCGCCGCGTACCACCGAGTGCACCCCGTCGGCGCCGACGAGCACGTCCGCGTGGTCCCGGGACCCGTCGGCGAAGTGCAGCACGACCCCGTACACGGTCTCCTCGTACCGCACCAACTCCTTCCCGGTACGGACCCGTTCGGCCGGAACGAGCGAGGCCAGCATGCGGTGCAGGTCGCCCCGGTGGACGGTGAGGTACGGGGCCCGGAAGCGCTCCTGCCAGTCGGCGCCCATCTCCTGGCGGGTGAGCAGCGACCCGTCGTGCAGGGCCCGTACCTCCAGCGCCTCGGGGCGCACGGCGGCCCGGTCGAGCGCCGGGCCCAGGCCCAACCGCCGCAGCAGCCGGGTGCCGTTGGGCCCCAGGTGCATGCCGACGCCCTGCTCGCGCAGGGTCTCCCCGCGCTCGTACACCCGGACGTCCAGGCCTCGTTGGTGCAGCGAGGCCGCGGCGGTCAGCCCGCCGAGTCCCGCTCCGGTGATCGCGACGCGTATGCCCGTGCTTGAGGTCCTGCCCGTGGTCCTGCCCGTACTCGTACTCGTGCTCATCAGTGGTCCCAGGAGTTCTCGAAGGAGTCGAAGTCGCCGAAGTCGGCGGTGGTGCCGGACCCGAGGGCCAGCAGCGCGTCCGTCTCGTCCCGCCCGGCGAGTTCCACGTCGGCGACGCGGGTGGCGGGCGAGGTGACGGCGGCGGCGAGGAGCCGCTCGTACCCGTCGGCGAAGCGCTCGACCGTCGACCGGTCCAGCACATCGGTGTCGTACGAGAAGACCGCGGTCACCCCGCCGGGCGTCTGCTCGATCCGCAGCAGGAGGTCCAACTGCCCTTCCTGCTGCGGTACGTCGATCAGCGCGACGTCCAGTCCCGCGTACGGGATGCCGGGGCCGACACTCTCCCCCGGCGGGACACCCGGCACCGGCGGGTCCATCCGGTCCATCTGGACGAGGAACAGCGCGGTGCGGAAGACGGTGGCCTGCGGGAAGGCGAGCGAGCACGGGTAGCGGATGTTGATCATGCCGCGCATGACCCGCTCACCGGCCTGCCGCGCGACGCTCCGGAAGGTGCTCGTGGCGTCGAAGTCGGCCCGCAGGGGCATGGTGTTGAGGAAGCAGCCGATCACATCGCGCTGCGCCCGGCCCATCCGGCTGGTGGCCGGCACCCCGAGGACGAAGTTCTCCTGTCCCGTCCAGCGGTGGGTGAGCGCCTGGAAGACGCCCAGGAGGTACGCGAACGGGGTCACCCCCGCGTCGTCCGCCGCCGCGCCGAGGCCGTCGGTGACCTCCGCAGCCAGCGGGCGGACCACGGTGCCGCCCCGCAGGGAGCGTACGGCGGGCCTGGGCCGGTCCAGGGGCAGTTCGGCGGCGGGGGATCCCGCGACCGACTCGCGCCACAGTCCGGCGGCGCGGGTCCCCGACTCGGAGGCGGTGTGGCGCAGTTCCTCGGCGGCGTGGTCGGTGTAGGAGGCGGGAAGGGGGCGCCAGGCGGGTTCCGTACCGGCCGCGAGACCGGCGTACGCGTCGAGGAGGTCACGGACGAGCAGCCAGCGCGAGGTGAAGTCACTGACGATGTGGTGGGCGGCGGTCACCAGCGCCCACCGGTCGCCGGACCCCCGTACCAGCACCACGCGGAAGGGCGCGGACTCCAGCCGGAAGGGACGGGCACCGGCCTGCTCGACGGCCCGGTGGAAGGTCTCCGTGTCGGCGTCGCGCAGATCCAGGGTCTCCAGGCGCACCAGGGCCTTCGCGGCGGCGGTGCGCACCGGGGTGCCGTCCCGCTCGGTGAAGACGGAGCGCAGCAGCTCCTGCCGGTCGCCGACGGCGGTGACGGCGGCGGCCATGGCGGCCGGGGCGAGGGAGCCGGTCAGCAGGAGCGGCATCACGATGTTGTAGGCGGAGCTGTCCGGGGCCATGCGGTACGCGGTCCACATCGCTTCCTGGATCGCGGTGAGCGGCAGGGTCACGGAGGCGGCCGTATCGGTGTCAGTGTCAGTGTCGATGTCGGTGTCAAGGGCGGTGTTCATCCGCATCCTCCCGCGTGGCTCATGTCGGTGGTACGGCCTGCGGCGAGGACCGTCGGCGCCGGCTGCCGGGGCTCCTCCCGCGGCAGCTCCGCGGCGGGCGGCAGGGAGGCGGCGAACGCGGCGACCCGGTCCAGCCCCCAGTACGGCTCCGAGCCGTGGATGAAGTAGGGCACCCCGAACACTCCGTCGCGGACGACGTCCACCAGCGCCCGGGTGGCCTGTTCGCGGATCAGTGGGTCGTCGGTGGCACCGGCCACCTCCTCGCCGTCCAGACCGATCTCCTCGGCCAACTCACGCACGGTGGCCGGGTCGCAGATGTCGCGCCCCTCCAACCAGCGTGCTCGCCCGGCGCGTTGTACCCACGCCCGCCCCAACCCCTCGCGCTCGGCGAGGAACCAGGTCAGGTGAGCCGGCTCCCACCAGGGGTCGCGGTCCACCGGCCAGGTCAGCGCCAGGCCGCGCGCCGCGCCGAGCCTGCGCACGTCCCGGAGGATGTAGAACTGCTTGGCGCGCGACATCGCGTGGTAGGGGAACTGCGCCCCCGACGACGCTTCGGCGAGGAGCTTCTCACTGGTCTCGTCCGGTTCCCAGAAGGGCCGCCATTCGAGCCGGTCGAGTACGTCCGGGTGGTCGCGCTCCAGTTCGAGCAGCGCGAAGAAGCTGTAGGGACTGCGGAGGTTGAAGTAGAACCGGGGCGGCTTGGCGGCGCGAGCGGCCATGACGAACTCCTTGGGTGTACGGGGCTGTCAGAGGAGGGATGTCAGAGGACCGGGCGTCAGAGGACCAGGCCGCCGTCGATGGAGAAGACCTGTCCGGTGATGTACGCGGCGCGCCGCGAGGCGAGGAAGCCGACGAGTTCGGCGACCTCCTCCGGCTCGCCGAACCGGCCGAGCGGGATGAGTTTGGTCATGTCCTTGGCGTACTTCTCGGAGAGGCCGCCGGTCATGTCCGTACGGACGAATCCGGGCGCCACCACGTTGGCGCGCAGCCCGGCCCGGCCGCCCTCCTTGGCCAGAGCCTTGGTGAAACCGATGATCCCGGCCTTGGACGCCGAGTAGTTGGTCTGTCCCGCCTGTCCCCCGGCTGCCACCGAGGACAGGGTGATCACGGTGCCGCGCCGGCGCTTGAGCATCGGGAAGGACACGGCCCGGCAGAAGTTGTACGTACCGTCGAGGTTGGTGCGCACCACGGCGTCCCAGTCCTCGTCCGCCATGGTCGCCAGGTTGCTGTCCCGGACGATGCCGGCGGCGGTGACCAGGGTGTCGACGGCCCCGAGTGTCTGCTCGGTCCGGGTGACGAAGGCGCGTACCTGCTCCCGGTCGGTGACGTCGACCCGCTGGGCGAAGGCCCGCGCCCCGTGCGCCTGGGCGGACTTCACGGCGAGCGCCGCGGCGTCGTCGTCGGACCGGTAGCACAGGGCCACGTCGTGTCCGTCGCGTGCCAGGACCTCGACGACGGCGCGCCCGATGCCGCGCGATCCGCCGGTGACGAGGGCGACCGGCCTGGGGGTGTCGGACATGGGCGTGCCCTTTCTCTGGTGCGTCGTCGGTGTGTGTTCGGGGTTCAGCAGTGTGTTCAGCGATCTGAACGGCAGTGTGCTCAGCCGAGCCGCAGCAGGGCGGCGCCCACCGTGCCGTCCCGGTCCACCGCCGTGACCAGGGCCAGGCGCCCCGCCAGCGACGGATCGTCGGCCCGCGCGGCGAGCACCGCGGCCAGCTGGAACGCGGCCGACGCGGCGGTCGCGTCACCGAGCAGCGGGCGTACGGCGAGCCGCGTGCCGCCCACGGTGTCGAGCGCCGAGGTCTCCTCCTTGCCGAGGAGGCCCGGCGGGGTGCCGGGGGCGATCAGGGCCACGTCGCCGGGGTCCGCCCCGGCGGTGCGCAGGACGTCGTCCACGCAGGTCCGCAGACCGGCGGAGGCGCGGTCGACGGACCGGAAGGCCCGGAACCGGCAGCCGAGGACGGTCGCGAGGACCGTACGACCGCTCTCGCGGGCGGCCCGGCCGCTCTCCAGGAGGAAGAGCGAGGCGCCCTCGCCGAGCGGCGGCGCCTCGGCCCCGCCGTGGTCGGCGACCTGCTCCAGGCGGGCGCGCTGCACCGAGAACTCCTCGGCCGCGCCGGCCAGCAGCGCCGTCGCGTGTCCCCCGCGCAGCAGCCGGGACGCGTAGTTGAGGGCGAGCAGGGCGGTGGCGGCGCCGCCGGAGACGGTGACGTTGGGGCCCTTGAGGGTGTGCCGGATGGCGCTCTGCCCGCTGGGGCAGTTCATGACGGTGTTGGGGAACTTCGCCGGGTCGACCAGGTAGGGCTTGTCACCGGTCAGGGCGTCCTTCGTGAAGTCCATGATGGACTGCACGCTGCCCGAGGTGCCGAGCACCAGGCCCGTCGACTCGGGGTGGGCGGCGAGTTCCTGGCCGTAGTCCTCCAGGAGCATCCCCACCGTGGTGACGGCGATCCCGGTGGCGCGGTCCATGGAACGCGTGCCCTTGCGGCCCAGCACGCTCTTGATGTCGAAGCCGGGGATGAGCCCGGCCTCCTCGTAGGGCACCGGCCACTGGTCGTGGTCCACGGCGGCGACCGCGCGCTGTCGTGCGCGCAGTCCCCCGGTGAACGCCTCCCTGCCGAGTCCGTACGGGGAGGACACGGCCCAGCCCGATATGACCAGGTCCTGTGCGGGGTGGTGGTCCGCGTCGGCTGCCATGCTGTTCATCTCCTCTCCTGCGTCGGGCCGGTCCTGTCGGTGTGTTCGGTCCTGTCAGTGTGTTCGGTCCGGTCGGTGTGGCCGGTCCGATCCGTGGCGTCGTCCCAACGGCCCAGCACCAGCACGGCGTTGTTGCCGCCGAAGGCCAGTCCGTTGTTCTGCACGACCTTCAGCTCGGCCTCGACCGCCACGTTGGGCACGCAGTCGACGCCGCACTCCGGGTCCGTCGTACGGTGGTTGATCGTCGGGGGGATGAAGCCCTCCCGGAGCGCGAGCGAGCAGGCCGCGGAGGCCAGGGCGCTCGCCGCGCCCATGGTGTGGCCGATCATCGACTTGATGGAGACCGTGCGCGGCAGCTCGTCGCCGAACACCTGGCGGATCGCGCCCACCTCGGTCACGTCGTTGGCGCGCGTGCCGGTGCCGTGGGCCGAGATGAAGTCCACGTCGGACGCCTCGATCCCGGCGTTGCGGTGCGCGGCCGTGATGCAGCGGGCGATGGAGTCCCGGTCGGGCGCCACGGGGTGGCTGGCGTCGCAGGACAACCCGTACCCGAGCACCTCGGCGTAGATCCGGGCGCCGCGGGCCAGCGCGGACTCCAGCGACTCCATCAGCAGGATGCCGGCGCCCTCGCCGGTCAGGATGCCCTGCCGCTCGGTGTCGAAGGGGCGGCACACGTCGGGCGCGATGGTGCCCAGCCGGTAGAAGCCGGTGAAGGTCTTGCGGCACAGCGCGTCGGCCCCGCCGCACAGCGCCATCTCCACGTCGCCCGAGCTGATCGCGTCGTAGCCGTACCCGACCGCGTAGTTGCCGGCCGCGCAGGCGGTGGGGACGGTGACCGTCTCCACGTCCTCCAGGCCCAGTTCACGGACGATGCCCGCGGACAGCCGGCCCGGCCACACCCGGCGGGCGACGGTCGCGTCCAGCCGGTCCTGGCCCTCGGTGACCTGGAGCGCGGTGAGGTGGTCCAGGTCCCTGGACTCCCCGTCGGTCGTCCCGATCGACACCAGGGTCCGCCTGGCCTGTACGTCCTCCTCGGCCAGTCCCGCGTCCGCCACGGCCATCCGGCTGCCCGCGACCGCGAACTGCGCGGCCCGGCCCAGCTCGTCGGCCGACAGCTCGCGCAGCCAGGCCTCGGGCTCGAAGTCGGTGATCTCGCAGGCGTTGGAGTGGGCGAAGCCCGTCGTGTCGAACGCGGAGATCGGCTTGGCCCCGCTGCGTCCGGCCCGCAGCCCCTGGGCGAAGGCGTCGACGCCGGTGCCGATGCTGGTCACCACACCGAGGCCGGTGATCACCACCCGGTGTCTGGCGGTCTCCCGCCGCCCTGTGCCGGTCGGCGCGCTCACTTTCCCTCGGCCTCCGCGACGACGGCGTACACGCCGGTCAGGTTGACCATCCGGCTCAGCTCCGCCTGCTCCAGGGTGAGGCCGAAGGTGCGCTCCAGCGCGGCGAGGATCTCGATGGTGCGCAGCGAGTCCGCGTCGTGCTCCTCCTTGAAGAGGCTGGTCTCGGTGAGTTCCTCGGGCTCCAGTTCCAGGATGTCGCAGACGATTTCCTTGATCTGCGCCTTGCTGCCGCTGTCGAGGTCGGCGATCTGGGTGGTCATCGGTTCCTCCGGAGTTCAGGATTACGCGAATCGGGATTTCAGTTCTTCCATGGTGAAAGACCCCGCTATGACTGGCCTATATCAGCCAGTTGGCCGGTCCGGTCGTCGCGCACGTGGTTCTTCCACAGGTGCTCGACCTCACCGAAATGGGTGCGTACCCAGTCGTCGTCGTAGATCGTGTCGAGATAGCGGTCGCCCCCGTCGGGCAGGACGACGACCACGTTGGAGCCGGCCTCGATGGTGGGCGCGAGTTTGACGAGCGCGGAGACGACCGCGCCCGACGAACCGCCGGCGAGGATCGCCTCGCGGCCGACCAGGGTGCGGCAGCCCACCACACAGTCCAGGTCGCCGACGTGCACGACCCGGTCGGCGTCGGCGCGCCTGAGGAGCTTCGGTACGACCGACGCGCCGTGCCCGGGGACGAGCCGCGCGCAGCTCGCGGTCGACTCGAACAGGACACTGCCGACGGCGTCCACCGCGTTGACGACGGTGCCCAGGTGGTGGCGGCGGATGTACTGCGCGCACCCGCTGAGCGTGCCGCTGGTCCCGGCGGCCACGACGAGCTGGTCGACCTTGCCGTCGAGGGCCTCGGCGATCTCCCGCATGGTGGTGCGGTGGGCCCTCGGGTTGAGGGGGTTGGCGTACTGGTCGGGCCAGTACGCGTCAGGGGTACGGGCCATCAGGTCGGCGACCCGGTGCAGCCGGGCCGGCAGCAGCTCGCCGGTGACCGGGTCCGGTTCGGTGACGATGTCGACCTCCGCGCCGTAGGCGCGCAGGATGCCGATGTTCTGCCGCGTGGTGCGGGTGTCCACCACGCAGATGAGCCGCAGTCCGTAGTAGCCGCAGATCTGCGCGAGGCCGATCGCGAGGTTTCCCGAACTGGACTCGATGACCGTGGATTTGCCCGGGACGAGTTCTCCGCTCCTGATCCGGGTGACGACCATGCTGAGCGCCGAGCGGTCTTTGACGCTGCCGCCCGGGTTGAATCGCTCCACTTTGGCGTACACCCGCGAGGTGAACCCGGGAATCAGCCGTTCGAGTTCTATGAGGGGGGTTCCTCCCACCGTGGAGAGGATGCCTTTCAGCCCCGCCTCGGGCTTCCCTTCTGTGCTCGGCATGTGATGCAGCCATCCTCTACTGGGGGGTTGCGAGTGCGGAATCAACTGCACCGAGGCTGGCCCCGCCCGCTATACGCCCTCCATACGCCAGGACATACGCCATGGCATACGCCGGAGCATACGGCCCGGCATACGCCGCGGCGGAGCGATCTCATTCGGCCTTTTCCGGTCCGCTATAGATGCGCCGTAGGGAGTCCGCCGACGCTCATTCACGCCACAGATACCCATCCGCAGAGTCAGGACGGAAGAGAGACTTCGATATGACCGGCACCCGATCCGCGCAAGACGTCGCCATCAAGAAGGTTGTCATCCTCGGCGGCGGTACGGCCGGCTGGATGACCGCCGCGTATCTCGGCAAGGCCCTTCAGAACACGGTCGACATCACGGTGCTGGAGGCGCCCAGCATTCCCCGTATCGGTGTCGGCGAAGCCACCGTCCCCAATCTGCACCGCGTCCTCTTCGACTTCCTCGGCATCGCCGAGGAGGACTGGATGCGGGAGTGCAACGCGAGTTACAAGATGGCGGTCCGGTTCGTCAACTGGCGTACGGGCGGCAAGGGCCAGGCCGGCCCCCGGGAGCTGGAGAAGGGCGGGCCCGACCACTTCTACCACCCGTTCGGGATCAGCCCCGACCACGACAACACCCCGATGTCGCACTACTGGTTCAAGAACAAGTACGAGGGAAAGACGGACGAGCCGTACGACTACGCGTGCTTCCGCGAGGCGCCCCTGATGGACGCCAAGAAGTCGCCGCGCCACCTCGACGGCACCTCGCCGACCCGGTACGCGTGGCACTTCGACGCCGCGCTCGTCGCGGACTTCCTGCGCCGTTTCTCCACCGAGAAGCAGGGCGTGCGGCACGTCCAGGACGAGATGACGTACGCCGAGAAGGACGAGCGCGGCTTCATCCACGCGCTCCACACCAAGTCCGGGAAGGTCCTGGAGGCCGACCTGTTCGTGGACTGCTCGGGCTTCCGCAGCCTGCTCATGAACCAGGCGATGGAGGAGCCCTTCATCGACATGAGCGACCTGCTGCTGTGCGACCGGGCGGTCGCCACCGCGGTGCCGCACGACGACGAGGCGAACGGTGTGGAGCCGTTCACCTCGGCCATCGCGATGTCGTCGGGCTGGACCTGGAAGATTCCCATGCTGGGCCGTTTCGGCACCGGCTACGTGTACTCCAGCAAGTTCACCACGCAGGAGGAGGCCACCCAGGAATTCTGTGACCTGTGGGACCTCGACCCGGAGACCACCAAGTTCAACCACGTGAAGTTCCGGGTCGGCCGCAACCGCCGCGCCTGGGTGAAGAACGTGGTGGGAATCGGCCTCTCGACGGCATTCCTGGAGCCGCTGGAGTCGACCGGTATCTACTTCATCACCGCCGCGGTCTACCAGCTGGCGAAGCACTTCCCGGACAAGACGTTCAACGACGCGCTCATCAACAACTTCAACAAGGAAATCGAGGTGATGTTCGACGACACCCGCGACTTCATCCAGACGCACTTCTACTTCGCGCCCCGCAACGACACCCCGTTCTGGCGGGCCAACAAGGAGCTGAAGCTCCCCGACAGCATCCGCGAGAAGATCGACATCTACAAGGCGGGCCTCGCGGTGAATTCCGCGATCACCGACGACTCCACGTACTACGGGAACTTCGAGGCGGAGTTCCGTAACTTCTGGACCAACGAGCGCTACTACTGCATCTTCGCCGGCCTCGGCCTGGAGCCGGACGCGCCGCTGCCGGTCCTCAACCACAAGCCGGAGTCCGTGGCCGCCGCCCAGGCGATGTTCGGACAGGTCAAGAAGGAGCAGCAGGAGCTGCTCAACACCCTCCCCAGCACCTACGAATCGCTGCTCCAGCTGCACGGCAAGTAGCCGTCCGCGCCGCGCGCCCGGCGGCCGGGGCGCCTTCCGCCGCCCGGCTGCCGGGCGCGCGGCGCGACGTCCGAGAAGAGGAGAACCCATGACCGAACCGCCGCTCACCGAAGCCGACATACGCCCGCTGATGGGCGGCTTCCCCTCCGGCGTCTCCGTGGTGACCACCACCGCCGCGGGCGGCACCCCGCACGGGATGACGTGCAGCTCACTGGCGAGCGTCGCCCTGCACCCGCCCACGCTGGTCATCTGCCTGCGCACGGCCGGCCCCACCACCCAGGCGGTCCTGGGCAGCGGGCAGTTGGCGCTCAACCTGCTCCACGAGGACGCCCGCGACACCTCCGACCTGTTCGCGTCGGGCGCCGCCGACCGGTTCACCCGTACGGAATGGCGGCTGCCGCTGGGCGCGGGCGGCCCGCACCTGACCGCCGCCGCGCACGCCATCGCGGACTGCGCGGTGGTCGGTACGGAGGAGGTCGGCGACCACACCGCGGTGTTCGTCCGCGTCCACCGGGTCACCCAGCACGAGAACGCCGAACCCCTCCTCTACGCCCGTCGCCGCTACGCGCGCTGGTCGGACGCGACCACCGGCGCCAAGGAAGGAGCGAGCCATGTCGGCTCCTGACCCCCTGCCCGATCTGCTGATCGCGATCCCGGTGGTGATCCTGGCCTGCCAGGCGGGCGCGCTGCTCGTCCGCCGGCTCGGCCAGCCGCCGGTCATCGGCGAGATCACCATCGGCATCATGCTCGGCCCGTCCCTGCTGGGGTGGATCTCACCGGACGCCCAGGCCTGGCTCTTCCCCGACACCGTGCTGCCGTTCATCTCCGCGATCGGCAACCTCGGGCTGCTGGCGTTCATGTTCCTCGTCGGCCTGGAGCTCGACACCGGGGGCCTGCGCGGACACAGCAGGACCGCCGTCGCCGTCAGCCAGGCGAGCATCGCGCTGCCGCTGGCGCTGGGGGCGCTGCTCGCCCTGGCGATGTACGGGACGTTCGCGCCGCCCGGCGTGGACAAGACGGCGTTCGTGCTGTTCATCGCGGTGTCCATGAGCATCACGGCGTTCCCCGTGCTGGCCCGTATCCTCACCGACCGGGACCTGTACGGGACCCGGCTCGGCTCGCTCGCGATGGCGTGCGCGGCCGTGGACGACGTCACGGCGTGGTGCCTGCTGGCCGCCGTGGTCGCCGTGACCACCAGCGGCTCGCCGGCCGAGGCGCTGACGACGGCGCTGATGGCGGCGGCGTTCCTGGGGCTGATGCTGCTGGTCGTGAAGCCGCTGATGGCCCGCTGGTCGGCTCGTACCGCGAAGAGCGCGGACAGTGTGGTGCTGGTGGTGCTGTTCAGCGGCCTCTGCCTGTCGGCGCTGGCGACCGACCGGATCGGTGTGCACGCGCTGTTCGGCGCGTTCGTCTTCGGCGTGATCACCCCACGGGGCTCCCGCGCGGTCGAACGCTCCAGCGCCCGGCTGCGCGCGTTCGCCGTCCCGGTCCTGCTCCCCCTGTTCTTCGTCTCGACGGGCCTCCGTACGGACGTCTCCCTCCTGGTGGGCGACCCCGTCCAGTGGCTGTGGGCGCTGGCGGTGCTGGCGGTGGCGGTGCTCGGCAAGTGGGGCGGAAGCACGGCGGCGGCGAGAGCGGTGGGCCAGTCGTGGCGCGACGCGATGTCGATCGGCGCGTTGATGAACTGCCGGGGCCTGACGGAACTGGTGGTCCTGAACCTGGGCCTGGAACTGGGCGTGATCAGCCAGCAGCTGTTCACGATCCTGGTCCTGATGGCCCTGATCACGACGGCGGTGACGTCCCCGGCCCTGACGTGGATCCGCCGCGACACGGCCCCCGAGAAACCCCCCGTACCCCTCCCGGAACCAGCCACGACCCGATGACGACGATCCGCCCACAGGGCTCTGCCCCGCCACCAACCCCGGCGGGGCAGAGCCCTGTACGCATATCAAGCCCGTCCGGCGGGACGGAGCGGCACCACACCATTCAAGCCCGTCCGGCGATTGAGGACATCAGTAACCCGCACGCGGGACGGAGCGGCACCACACCATTCAAGCCCGTCCGGCGATTGAGGACATCAGTAACCCGCACGCGGGACGGAGCGGCACCACACCGATCAAGCCCGTCCGGCGATTGAGGACAAGGCGCTCGCCCGGAGCCCGGGCACACTCCCGGACGCCCGCACCCACGCCTCCAGCGTGGCACCCGCCGCCCCGGAGTCGATCGCCCGCCCCGCCGTCACCACGGCAGACGCAAGGCGCTCCGTAAGAGACCGCCCACCCGGCGACTCCACCGCGGCCAACGCCGCGCCGGCCGAGAGCAGCACCGCGTCCCGCACGGGCCCCGGCTCACCCCCCAACACCCGCCGCGCCACACCCGCGTTGAACACCGCGTCAGAACCCCGCAACGCCCCGACCGGCGCAAGACCGATCCCGACCTCCCGGGGATCGAACCGCTCCGACCGCACCTCGCCCTCCCCCACGACCAACACCGTCGACGTCGTGGTGACGGTCAGCTCGTCCAGCCCGTCGTCCCCCCGGAACACCAGCCCCGTACCACCCCGCCGCGCCAACACCCCGGCGATCAGCGGCAGCAACCGCGCGTCGGCCACCCCGATCGCCTGCGCCGTCGGCGCCCCCGGATTGGTCAGCGGACCCAGCGCGTTGAAGACGGTAGGGATGCCCAGTTCCTTCCGCGGCGCCGCCGCGTACCGCATCGCCGGGTGGAAGTCCGGCGCGAAGCAGAACGTGATGCCGACCTCGTCGACCAGCTCCGCCACCCGCCGGGGCGGCAGCCGCAGCGTGACGCCCAACGCCTCCAGCACATCGGCCGAGCCGGACGCCGAACTCGCCGCCCGATTACCGTGTTTGACCACCCGCGCCCCCGCCCCCGCCGCGACGATCGCGGACATGGTCGAGATGTTGACGGTGTGGGCACCGTCCCCCCCGGTGCCCACCACGTCGACCGTCCGGCCCGGCACGTCGATCCGTACGGCGTGATCGAGCATCCCCTCGACCAGCCCCTCCAGCTCCCCCACGGT
Organism: Streptomyces sp. SID3212; assembly: GCF_009865405.1. Lineage (GTDB taxonomy): Bacteria > Actinomycetota > Actinomycetes > Streptomycetales > Streptomycetaceae > Streptomyces. Next base: position 12,626 of record NZ_WWJY01000939.1, read on the forward strand.
CTCGCCCTTGGCGCGCAGGGCCACCAGGAAGCCGGCGATCTGCGCGGGGGTGGCCTGTCCCCGCATCACCTGGTCCATCACCCAGGCCGTGTCCGGCGCGGCCAGGTCACGGCCGCGCAGTACGTCCTGGAGGAGCCGGGGCCACGTACGCGCCACTCGGTCCGATTCCGACCGGATGTCCGACGAGATGTCCGACGAGATGTCCGACGAGATGTCCGACGGGATGAGGGTCACTGGTCTTCTCCTTGGTGGGTACGGGTGGACCCGGCCCGTTCAGGACACCGCGGCCGGGGCGGGCCACGGGTTCTCGCCGTCCGGAGCGGCGGGCCAGGGGTTCTCGTCGGCCGGAACGGGCCAGGGGTTCTCGCCCTCCGGGGCGGGCCACGGGTTCTCGCCGTCCGTCGTCACGGGCCAGGGGTTCTCGCCGTCCGCCGAAAGCGGCCACGGATTCTCGTCGCCCGCCGAAAGCGGCCAGGGGTTCTCGTCGCTCTGCGAAACCGGCCACGGATTCTCGTCGTTCACCGAGAACGGCCACGGGTTCTCACCCTGTGCGACGGCCACGTGGGAAGCACCCACCGCCGCCGCCCCCGGGGCGGCATACGCCGAGATCTGCGTCGAGACGCAAATCGCCGCGCCCGCCGAGGTGACGACGGCGATGTTCCGGATTCTCCTGGCTACCTGGACGAGCGTCATTTTTCCGTCTCCCCGTATGTTCTGACCTGCTGTTTGGTCCGACAGCCAGAACATTAGGAAGGCCCGGCTTCGCTCCCATATCGCCGGGCCTTCATTCCACCGGGGTCGATGATAAAGCCGATGTCACCCGTGGTGCGCGGGATTATCCGGGGCTGTACATCCCGGCTACGAGGAATGCCAGATCGAGGGACTGCGTACGGTTCAGCCGCGGATCGCACGCCGACTCGTACCGGTCCGCGAGGTCCTCCAGCAGGACGTCCGTACCGCCGCCCACGCACTCGGTGACGTCACCGCCCGTGAACTCCAGGTGCAGCCCGCCCGGATGGGTCCCGAGGTCGTGGTGCACCTCGAAGAAGCCCTTGACCTCGTCGGCGATGGCGTCGAAGCTGCGGGTCTTGTGGCCGGACGGGGCCTTGAAGGTGTTGCCGTGCATGGGATCGCACACCCACGCCACCGCCGCGCCGTGCCCCGCCGCCTTCTCCACGAGCGGGGGCAGCCGGTCACGTACCAGCTCCGACCCCATCCGTACGACGAAGGTCAGCCGGCCCGGTTCGCGCTGGGGGTCGAGCCGGTCGATCAGCGACAGGACGGTGTCCGCGCTCGTACCGGGACCGAGTTTCACCGCGATCGGATTGGCGATCTTCGAGAAGAATTCGACATGTGCCCCGTCGAGTTGCCGGGTGCGTTCGCCGATCCAGAGCATATGCCCGCTGGATGAGTACATCCGTCCCGTCAGCGGATCCTCCCGGACAAGGGGCTCCTCGTAATCGAGAAGGAGCCCCTCGTGGCTCACGAAGAATTCGACGGCGTGCTGCACCGGTTCGTCGATTCCGCAGGCGCGCATGAAATTCAGCGCCTGGTCTATCTGAACCGCCAATTCCGCATACCGGTCCCCCACGGGCGACCGCGCCACGAAATCCTGGTTCCAGGCGTGGGCCTGGCGCAGGTCCGCGTAGCCGCCCGTCGTGAAGGCCCGGACGAGGTTGAGCGTGGCGGCGGCGGCCTGGTGGGTGCGCAGCAGCCGTCGCGGGTCGAGGGCCCGCGCCTCGGGTGTGAAGGCGACGTCGTTGACCGCGTCGCCCCGGTAGGCGGGCAGGGTGAGCCCGCCGCGCGTCTCGGTCGGCTCCGAGCGGGGTTTGGCGTACTGCCCCGCCATCCGGCCGACCTTGACCACCGGTACGGCCGCCGCGTACGTGAGGACCAGCGCCATCTGGAGCAGGGTGCGGACCTTGGCGCGTACGGGATCGGCCTGGACGCCCTCGAACGTCTCGGCGCAGTCGCCGCCCTGGAGCAGGAACGCCTCCCCGCGCGCGACCGCCGCGATCCGCGACGTGAGCAGATCGCATTCGCCGGGGATCACCAGGGGCAGGGCGCCGCGCAGTTCGGCGCGGACCTCCTCGACCGCGTCCTGGTCGGGCCAGTCGGGCTGCTGGGCGGCGGGCAGCGCCCGCGTGTCACCGTCGCGCACCATGAACGGACTCCCTCCGGGCGGGCCTGTGCCGGCGGGCGCCGGACAGGAAGTTGTCCACGAGCCGCAGTCCGCCGACGGTCGTGACGGACTCGGGGTGGAACTGCACCCCCTCCACGGGCAGCGTGCGGTGCCGCAGCCCCATCACGTAGCCGTCGTCCAGGGCGTGCGCGGTGGCCACCAGCGGCGCGGGCAGCGGTTCGTGGGCGATCAGCGAGTGGTAGCGGGTGGCCGTCATCGGCGAGGCGAGACCCTCGAACACCCCGGAGCCGTCGTGGGAGACCGCGCTGGTCTTCCCGTGCTTGAGGCTCCCGGCGACGCTGACCCGCCCCCCGTACGCCAGGGCGATCGCCTGGTGCCCCAGGCAGATCCCGAGCAGCGGCACGTGCCCGGCGAAGGTACGCACCAGCTCCACGTGCCCCGACACGTCCGCGTGGCCGGGCCCGGGGCCGAGGACCACCGCGTCGGGCAGCAGACCGGCGAGCTGCGCGGGGGTGCGCGTGCGGGAGCGGACGACCTCCGTGTCCGCTCCCAGCGTGCGCAGGTACTGGTCGATGATGTGGGTGAAACTGTCGTACGCGTCGACGAGAAGGACCTTCACGACAGCAACTCCTCACCGGTCAGGGCCCAGTAGGCGGCGCCCATCTTGTGCAGGGTCTCCCGCCACTCGGCCTCGGGCGAGGAGTCGGCGACGATGCCCGCGCAACTCTGGGTGGAATAGGTGCCAGTACGTCCGTCGTGCACGATCGTCCGTATGCACAGGGCGAGTTGGCTCCAGCCCCGCAGGTCGATCAGGCCGACCGCGCCCGCGTACATCCCGCGCGGTTCGGTCTCCAGCTCCTCGATGATCTCCATCGCGCGGATCTTCGGGGCGCCGGTCACCGTCCCGGCCGGGAAGGTCGCGCCCAGCACCGACCAGGTGTCGTGCCCCTCGGCGAGGGTGCCCCGTACGGTCGACACGAGGTGGAAGACGTGCGAGAAGGTCTCGACGGTCATCAGCCCCGTGGCCTCCAGCGAGCCGGGCACACTGACCCGTCCGACGTCGTTGCGGCACAGGTCCACGAGCATCACGTGCTCGGCGCGCTCCTTCTCGCTGGCCACCAGCGCGTCGACCCTCGGGTCGTCGGTCTCCGGCCGTCCGCTGCGCGGCGCGGTCCCGGCGATGGGCCGCATCACGACCTCGTCGCCCTCGGTACGGAAGAGCACCTCGGGACTGGCCCCGATGACGGTCCGGCCGCCGCGCGGCAGGAGGTACATGTACGGGGAGGGGTTGCGGTGCCGCAGCCGCCGGTAGACCTCGAAGGGGCCGAGGCCGGTGTCGACGTCGATCCGGTGGCCGATCTGGATCTGGTAGATGTCGCCGACGCCGATGTGTTCCAGGCACCGGTCGACCCGGCGGAGGAACGTGGCCTCGTCGGAGCTGTCCCGCACCGAGCGCGGGCGGGGCGCGGCGGGCACGTCCGCCGCGATCAGGGACCCCTCGCGCGAGGTGACCGCCGCCACGGCCGCTCCCACCGGGTCGCGGTCCGGGGCGGGCCCGAAGGCGTCGCTGTGCGCGGTGAGGCGGCGGACGGTGGTGGCGCCGGGGCCGGTGGTGCCAGGGCCGGTGGAGTCGGGGCCGGTGACGCCTGGCCCGTACCAGAGGGTGTCGCGGAACAGGCTCAGGACCATGTCCGGTTCGGCCTCCGCCCCCGGCGCCCGCCGGCGGGCCGGCAGCTCCTCCATGTGCCAGGCGGAGCCGTAGCCGAAGGTCGCGAGGAACCCGAAGGCGTACGTGTCCAGGGGTCGCCCGGTCTCGACGGCGAACAGGCCCTGGGCCGCCCGCAGTACGTCCCACACCTGCGCGGAGTCGCGCAGGGCCAGCTCACCCCCGGGCAGCGTCCCGATGCCGAGCCGCCCCGCGCTCTCCGTGAGCGCGGCGAGGACGGCGGGGGCGCCGCCGAGGGCGATCCGGTCGCCGTGGACCCGTATCTCGGCGAGCACGCCGTGGCCCACGACGGTGGCTCCCGGGGACTGCCCGGGGCCCGGGACGCTCTCCAGGACGAACACCTCGTGCGCCGCGCCCTCGTGCGACCCGGCCAACTCGGCGTAGAGGTCGAGGGGATGATGCGGGTCGAGTGCGCTCTCCTCGACCCGTACGGTGAAGGGGCCCCGCCCGGCCTCGGCCGGACGGGGCGGGTTGCGGGGCGGATCGTCGAGCAAAGTGGTCACAACAGGTCTCATTCCTCAGCCGTAGCGGCGCATCTCGTGGAAGAACTCGTCCACGACGGCGAGTTCGCCGCCGTCGCGCAGGGTGTCGTAGACGTGCTTGCCGAGCGCCAGGTCCAGGACGCCGAGCCCGAAGGGCGAGAAGACCACCGGCCGGCCGGCCGGAACCGTCAGGTCCCCGGTCAGCACGTCGTACAGGGTCCCGTCGAGGAAGTCCCTGTTCCCGGTGCGCTGTTCGGCCAGGTGCACGGAGGTGTCGGCCTTGAGGCAGTGCTCGACGTCGTCCACCACGTTGACGGCCGACAGGATCACCTCGGGCGACAGGTCACGCAGCGAGACGTGCAGGACCAGGGGGTTGTGGGTGAACCACGCCGGGTCGGTGACGTGCGGGGTCCCCGCGACCGTCGCGAAGACGACGAGGTCGCTGGTACGGATCAGCTCCTCGGCGCTGTCGTGGACCGTGACGGTGCCGTTGTCGCCCGTCCCCCGCAGGTACGCGGCGAATCCGCCGGCGTGCTCCGCGGAGAGGTCGTACACCCCGGTCTCCTCGAAGGCCCAGCCGGTCCCCGCGAGGAACTGGTGGATGAACCGGGCGATCAGCCCGACCCCGAAGAAGCCCACGCGCAGGGGCCGTTCACGCCCCTGGGTCAGGGTCCGCGCCGCGAGCACGGCCGACGCGGCGGTCCGTACCGCGCTGATGATGGAACTCTCCAGGCACGCCAGCGGATAGCCCGTGTCGTGGTCGTTGAGGATCAGCACGGCGGAGGCGCGGGGGATCCCGGCCACCACGTTCTCCGGGAAGCTGGAGATCCACTTGATCCCGTCGACCGCGTCCTTGCCGCCCAGCGACGCCGGCAGCGCGATGATCCGCGAGGACGGGCGGTCGGGGAAGCGCAGGAAGTACGACGGCGGGTTGACGGTGTCGCCCACACCGTGGAGCCGGTACGCGGCCTCGATCAGCCCGACCACCTCCCGGTGCCGGCCATCGAGGACCCGGTGCACCTGGGCACCGGGTATCACGGCGAACGAAGGCACCTCGGGGGCAGACCGCATCAGAGACTCCACAGTTCGGCAACTGGTTCTGCGACGATGCTGCGCACCCGCCCTATAGAGGGCGTATGGCCGCTCTACACAGCGAAATCAGCCGGACGTCCCGAACTCCTCCAGCACACGCGCCACTTCCTCCTCCCACGGCGTGGCCCCGCTGCGCTTGAACAGCTCGCCCGCCCGCAGGACGTCCACCCGCGCCTCCTCCCAGCGCCCCTGCTCCCCCAGCAGCACCCCGAGCCCCAGCCGGATCCGGCCCTCGATCAGCGGGCTGTCGATCCCCTGCGCTATCGCCCGGCCCTCGACGAACGCGCGCTCCGCCCGGTCCACCGCCCCCAGCGCCGCCCGCGCCTGCCCCAGCCCGAACAGCGCGTGTGCCAGCCCGTGGTCGTCGCACTTCGCCCGGGACAGCTCCTCCACCCGCAGGTGCGCCGCCTCCGCCTCGGCGAACCGGTTCAGCGCGAACTGCGCGGAGCCCACCCGGTACAACGACTGCGCGAGATTCCTGGACCCCCCGGAGCCGAGCGGCTCCGCGACCCGTACCGCCTCCAGCGCGTGCCCGAGCGCCGCCGCCGGGTCCCCCCGGTCCAGCTCCAGCTGCGCCATGCTCTGCAAGGCCGACGCCTCGGACGAACGGTCGCCCACCGCGCGGAACACCGGCAGCGCCTCGGTCAGGCACTCCGCGACCCGCTCCACCTCCCCCGTGATCCGGTACGCCACCGCCAGGTTCCGCAGCACCAGCGCCCGCCCCAGCTCCTCCCCCGCCGACGCGAACAGCTCCAGCGCCTCCAGCGACCGGGCCACCGCGTCGTCCATGCTGTGGTGGCTCAGCGCGATCGCGCCCTGGTGCTGCAACATCGCCGCCTGGCCCCGTACATCACCCGCCGCACGCGCCGCGTCCAGCGCCAGCCCCGCGCACACCCGCCAGTTGTCGATGTAGCCGCGCGTCTCGAACAGCACCGCGGAGGACACCGTCAGGTCCCACGCCAGCCCCGCCATGCCCATCCGCGCCGCCTGCTCGACCATGCCCACCAGGCACAGCCGCTCCGCCTCGAACCACTCCAGCGGATCCACCAGCAGCTCTTCCAGCAGCTCCGAGTCGACCAGGCGCCGGGACACCCCGCTGTGCACGATGCTGAAATGCCCGCCGTGCTCCCGCCGGTGCGCCTCCTCGGCGATGCTCAGCCCCGTGGAGAAGACCCGCCGCAGCGCCTCCTGCCGCTCCCCCGCCGGATCGTCCTGCCGCGCCCGCTCCGCCGCGTACAGCCGCAGGAGGTTCTGCAACCGGTACCGCAGCCGTCCCGTGGCGTCTATCCCCACCACTTCGAGGAACTGCGCGTCCACCAGGTCCTCCAGCAGCAGCTCCGCGTCAAGGACCTCCACGTCCAGCAGCGCCGCCGCCACCCACGACGTGAAATCCGGTACGTCCACCAGGCCCAGGCACCGGTAGAGCCGCGCCGACAACACCGACAGGTACCGGTAGCTCAGCTCGAAACCGGCCCGGACCTGCGACTCCCCTTGGCTCAACTCGTCGAGCCTGCGCCGCTCGTCACTGAGCCGCCCCACCATGTGGCGCACACTCCAGTGCGGTTTCGAGGCGAGGCGCGCCGCCGCGATCCGTACCGCGAGCGGCAGCCGGTCGCACAGCTCGACCAGCCGCACCACGTCCGCGCGCGCCGCGATCCGCTCCACCCCGGCGATCCGGCCGACCAGTTCGACCGCCTCCTGGCGCGGCAGCACCCCCAGATGGACCCGCGCCTCGTGCGGCCACGTCACCAGCTGCTCCAGCTGGTCCCTACTGGTGATCAGCGCGCAGCTCGCCCCGCTCCCGGGAAGGAGCGGGCGCAGCTGCGCGAACGTCCGCACGTTGTCGAGAACGATCAGGACCCGCCGCTCCGACAGCAGGCTGCGGTAGAGCGCCACCCGCTCCTCCAGGGTGTCGGGAACCTGCGGGCCCCGGACCCCTAAAGAGCGCAGGAAGCGGCTCAGCACGTCGCTGACCGACACCGGCTCGTGCTCCCCGTCGTACCCCCGCAGGTCGGCGAAGAGCCGTCCGTCGGGGAAGGCCTCCGCGACCCGGTGCGCCCAGTGCACCACCAGGCCGGTCTTGCCCACCCCCGCGACGCCCGTCACCAGCCCCATCGCGGGCCGGTGCTCACCCGCCGTCACCTCGCTGACCAGGCCGTCCAGCGCGGCCAGTTCGCCCTCGCGGCCGGTGAACCCCGGGACGTCCGGGGGAAGTTCGGAGGGCACCACGACCACGTCCGGGGCGCCGGCCACCGCCGCGGGTCCCGCGGAGCCGCCCTCCGCCGTCAGGGACGGGTCGTCGCGGAGGATCAGGTCGTGCAACTCCTGGAGGTCCGGGCCCGGTTCGAGGCCCAGCTCCTCGACGAACACCTCGCGCGCGTCGCGGTAGGACTCCATCGCCTCCGCGCGCCGCCCCGACCGGTACTGCGCCAGCATCAGGTGGTGCCGGGTCCGCTCCCGCAGCGGATGCTCCCGTACGACCCCCGCCAGCTCGGGGACCAGCTCGTAGTGCCGGCCGAGCGCCAACTGCACGGCCGTCGCGTCGTCGTAGGCGTTGAGCCGGTGCTCCTGGAGGCGGGCCGCCTCCTCCTCCACCGCCAGGCCCGACACCCCGGCCAGCGCGGGCCCCCGCCACAGGCCGAGCGCCCGCCGGTACAGCCGGGCCGCCTCGTCCAGCCGCCCCTCGGCGGCGTCGGCCTCGGCGCGCGCCACCAGTTCCGTGAAATCCACCGAATCCACATAGTGGCCCTCGGTGTTGAGCAGATAGCCCGGATGCGCGGTCACGATCGTGTCGTCGCCCGCGCCCTCCGCCTTGAACGTCTTGCGCAACGCGGCGACCACGATGGCGATTTGGGTACGCGCGGTAGCGGGAGGGGAGCCGTTCCACACTTCGTCGACCAGGGTGTCCACGGGAACGGTCCGTCCCGGGCTCAACAACAACAGCGACAGGACCGTGCGCTGCCGCGCCCCGCCCACCACGACCTTGCGTTCACCCGACACCACAATCAGCGGCCCCAGTACCTTGAAGCACAGCCGATCCCCCATGACCGAGCACCCCCTGCTTCCCCCGCCCCCGCGGAATACCCCGATTACCCTACCCGCACGAACCAACCACACTATTGACATAAAACACGCAAATGGCCCCTACCCCCACTCCCCACAGCGGATCGACCCGACAGTAACCCGCCCTGGCCGATACGCCGGGAAAACAAACACAAAACTAAAGAAGAAAAGGCCCGTCCCTGACCCGGGCACATGCGCCTGTCAACGCGCTGTGGCCCGGTCCCGCATCCCCTCTCAGGGATGCGCGACCGGGCCACGCGCCGCTCCCGGCCCCCGTCCCCACGGTGCCGGTGCGTGTCCGGGGCCGGGTGCCGCTCACACCCACCCCGGAGCACTGGGACGGCGTACTCCGGTAGCCGTACGCCGAGCCTTCGGTACGTCAGACGTATACCTGAGGCCCCTTTTCCGGACCTCTACGCCGGACCTTCCCGTACGTCAGACGTGCGTCAGACGTGCGTCAGACGCGCACGAGCTCACGCTCGGAGCCGTCCGACCCCTTGGTGTCGTCGCCGAGCCGCTTGCGCAACTGCTCGCCCTCCACGTCCACATCGGGGAGCGCGCGGTCGAGCCAGCGCGGCAGCCACCACGCCCGCCTGCCGAGCAGGGCCATCACGGCGGGCACGATCGCCATCCGGACGACGAAGGCGTCGAAGAAGACCGCGACGGCGAGGCCGAAGCCGATCATCTTGATCATCGCGTCACTGGCCCCGATGAAGCCGGAGAACACCGCGATCATGATCACCGCGGCGGCCGAGACCACCCGCGCCCCGTGCCGGAACCCGGTCACGATCGCCTCGCCGGGCCGCTCGCCGTGGACGTACGCCTCCCGCATACGGGTGACCAGGAAGACCTCGTAGTCCATCGCGAGGCCGAAGACCACGCCCACCATGAAGATCGGCATCATCGACATGATCGGGCCGGTCTGCTCGACCCCGAGCAGACCGCCGAGCCAGCCCCACTGGAAGACCGCGACCACGGCGCCGAGCGCCGCGACCACCGAGAGCAGGAAGCCGAGGGCGGCCTTGAGCGGGACCAGGACCGACCGGAAGACCAGCATCAGCAGCAGGAACGCGAGCCCGACGACCAGTGCCAGATACGGCAGGAGGGCGTCGTTCATGCGCTGCGAGAAGTCGATGTTCAGGGCCGTGGCGCCGGAGACGTACACCTCGGCGCCGTTCTCCGCCCGGGCGTCCGCCGCGGCGGACCGGATGTCGTGCACCAGCTCCTCGGTCCTGATCGAGGAGGGCCGGTCCTTGGGGATGACGGTGACGGTCGCGGTGTCGCCCGCCTTGTTGAGCACGGGGTCGAGGACGGTGACGACGTCGTCCATCTTCTTCACGGTGGCCGAGATGCCGAGCGCGGCGGCCTTGGCGTTGTTGTCCGCCTGGCCGTCGACCACCAGCATGAGCGGCCCGTTGAACCCGGGGCCGAAGCCGTCGGAGAGCAGGTCGTACGCCTTGCGCTGGGTGGTGCTCACCGGCTGCGAGCCGTCGTCGGGCAGGCCCAGCTCCAGCGAGGTGGCCGGGAGGGCGATGGCACCGAGGCCCAGCACACCCACCACCAGCACGGCGACCGGCCGGCGCAGCACGAACCGCGCCCAGCGGGTGCCCATGTTGGGCTTCTTCTCGACGGGCACCGCTCCGGCGCGCACCTGCGCGTCGGTGTGTTCCATGGCCTTACGGGCCTTGCGGCCGAACACCCGCTTGCCCACGAACCCGAGCATCGCCGGGGTGAGGGTGAGGGCGATGAGGACGGCGATCACCACGGTCGCCGCCGCCGCGAGGCCCATCTTGGTGAGCATCGGGAGGTTGACCACGGCGAGACCGGACAGGGCGATGACCACGGTGAGCCCGGCGAAGACCACGGCGGATCCCGCCGTGCCGACGGCCCGTCCCGCCGCCTCTTCCCGTTCCCGGCCGTCGGCCAGCTCGGCCCGGTAGCGCGAGACGATGAACAGCGCGTAGTCGATGCCGACCGCGAGGCCGATCATCATCGCGAGGATCGAGGTGGTGGAGCCCAGGTCGAGGACCGTGGCGAGCGCGGTGATCCCGGAGATCCCGACGCCGACGCCGAGGAGCGCGGTGACCAGGGGCAGCCCGGCGGCGATCAGCGACCCGAAGGTGATGACCAGCACGACGGCCGCGACGGCGACACCGATGATCTCGCCGGAGCCCGTCTCCGGGGCGACCTGGAGGGCGTCCCCGCCGATCTCGACCGCCATGCCCTCGGCCTTGGCGTCGGCGCCCGCGTCCTCCAGCGCGGTACGGGTCGCGTCGGTCAGGGACTCCGAGCCGACCTTGTACGAGACGCTCAGATACGCGGTCGAGCCGTTCTTGGCGACCCCGCCCGTGGTGAACGGGTCGTTGACGGACTTGACCTGCGGCGAGCCGGCCTTCAGCTCGTCGGCGATCTTCTTGACCTCGGCCTTGTTGCCGGCCTCGGTGATCTTCTCGCCCTCGGGCGCCTTGAAGACGACCCGGGCGGTGGCACCGTCACTGCTGGCCCCGGGGAACCGCTGGTCGAGCAGGTCGAAGGCCCGCTGGGCCTCCGTACCCGGGATCGAGAAGGAACTGGAGGTGGGCGTGGACGCGGAGGCCGCGGCGACCCCGGCGAACGCCAGCAGGGCCACCCAGATCAGGGCGACGTAGCGGCGGCGCCGGAAGGCGAGCCGGCCGAGCTTGTAGAGGAACGTGGCCACGAGGGCGTACTCCCGGTCTGTGGACGAAACAAGGGCATGGGGAGCCGACCCGACGGCGAGAGAGCGGCACGCGTCAGGAAATGCGGGGTGTTACGGGGAGAGACCGCGGGGACTGCGGGGACTGCTGGGGCTTGGTGAACTGGCGGACTGGGGGACTTCTTCGCGTACGGGGACGATCAGACGCCGAGGGCGGGGAGGACCACGGCATCCAGGTACGCGACGAGGAACGCCCGGTCGACGGACCGGTCCTCGATGAGCTGCCGGGCGACGAAGGCGCCGACCAGCATGTGCAGGACGAACGGCAGCGCGGGATGGTCCGCGGCGATCTCGCCGCGGTCGACCGCCCGCCGGAGCAGGGTCTTGAGTCCGCTCGTCTCGGGCTCGACCACCACGTCGCGCAGCGCCGCGCGGAGGTCGGGGTTGTCGTGGACGGCATGGAAGAGCCCCCGCATCAGCGCGGAGTCCCGTTCCATCTGGGTTTCGTCGGTGAGCGCCGTCATCGCGTGCAGGTCACCGCGCAGCGAACCGGTGTCGACGTGGTGCAACTCGTCGGGCTTGGTGTGCCGCAGGGCCCGCGCGACCAGCACCGGCTTGCTCCCCCACTGGCGGTAGAGGGTGGCCTTGCTGGAGCGGGTGCAGGTGGCGATGGCGTCCATGGTGAGGGCGTCGTAACCGACCTCGCGCAGCAGGTCGAGCACGGTGCCGTACAGCTCGGTCTCACGCTCGGGCGTCAGCCTGGTACCCGCCATGATCCACCTCCTGTGCGTCCATGCCCGCTCTTCTCGCCCGTTCTCGCCCACTCTTCCGAACGAAACGGTTTCGTACAGTACTACGATAGCCCGGCACCGAGCGAAACGAAACCGTTTCGCTTGTGGTCTGCGCCACAGAGGTGAGGACGGCATAAATGTGGGCGCAAAAAGTCCCCGGCCAGAAGTTGCCGCACCCCCTCCACGCGGAAAGCATTGGGGGGTGAGTGACGACGTCGCGTATCTACGGTTCCCGCACCTGCACGACGACCTGCTGTGCTTCGCCGCCGAGGACGACCTCTGGGTCGCACCCCTCGTGCCGGCCGGGCACCGGCCCGGACGGGCGTGGCGGGTGACCGTCGACCGCACCAGAGTCGGTCACCCGCGCTTCTCGCCCGACGGCCGGCAGATCGCCTACACGACGTGGCGCAGCCTCGACCCGGAGATCCACCTGGCCCCGGTGGACGGGGGCCCGGCCCGCCGGCTCGGCTACTGGGGCTCCACCGACACCCGGGTCTGCGGCTGGACCCCGCCGGGTGAGGACGGGGAGTCGCAGATCCTCGCGGTCTCCTCGCACGGCCAGCCGTTCTCGTACTACTCCTGGGCCTACAGCGTCCCCACCGACGGCTCGCCGGGCAGCCAGCTGCCGTGGGGCCCGGTCGCGGACCTGGCGGTGGCGGACATCGACGGCGAGCACCGCACCCTGCTGCTCACCGGCAAGCCGCCGCACGAGCCGGCGGCGTGGAAGCGGTACCGGGGCGGGGCGACGGGCCGCCTGTGGCTGCACGGCGAACGCCTTCTCCCCGACATCGGGGGCCATCTGGACTGCCCTATGTTCGTGGACGGGCGGGTGGCGTTCCTCTCGGACCACGAGGGGGTGGGGAACCTGTACTCGGTCCTGCCCGACGGTACGGACCTGCGCCGCCACACCGACCACGACGCGTTCTACGCCCGCCACGCCTCCTCCGACGGCCGCCGGGTGGTCTACCAGTGCGGGGGCGACATCTGGCTGGTGGACGCGCTGACCCCCGACTCGGTCCCGCGCAAGCTGGACGTACGCCTGGGCGGCCCGCGCGCCGGCCGCCGCGCCTACCAGGTCCCGGCGGCGAGCCACGTGGACGCGATCTCTGTGGACACGACGGGCCGGGCGAGCGCGGTGTCGGTACGGGGCAGCCTCTACTGGCTCACCCACCGCGACGGCCCGGCCCGCACGATCGCGGACACTCCAGGGGTACGGGTACGGCAGCCGGACATGCTGGGCGGCGGCGGCCAGGTCGCCTACGTCACGGACGCGGACGGCGAGGACGCGATCGAGATCGCGTACCTCCCCCGCGCCACGGGCGACCGCCCCCCACGCCGCCTGGCCTCGGGCCACCTGGGCAGAGTCCACGAAATGATCTCGTCCCCCACGGGCGACCGCATCGCGATCGCGTCCCACGACGGCAGACTGCTCCTGATCGACACGACGGAGAACGAGGGTCCGGAGGCGCGTACGCCCGCGCCCGGGGCGGGTACGACGCCGCCCGGGGCGGGGGCCGACGCCGGGCTCACGGCCCCCGCCCCGCCCGGAGCGGGGTCGACACCCACGGCTGGGCCCG
>NZ_WWJY01000940.1 GCF_009865405.1 Streptomyces sp. SID3212
CGGCAACCCCGCCGGTCGCGGCGATCCCGCCGGTGGTGGCGATCCCGCCCGTGGCGGCGGCCGGGCCGGTCGCGGTGCCCGGGTGGCTGGCCGAGGTGTTCGAGGCGGTGGCGGGTGTCCCGCGCGAGGAGCTGGAGCCGACCGCGTCCTTCGCCGAACTCGGCGTCGAGTCCGTCATGTTGGCGGAACTGGTGGTACGGATCGAGCAGCGCACCGGACGGCCGCTGGAACCGGCGGCGCTGCTGGAGCACGACACGCCACAGGCACTCGCGGCCCATCTGGCGCGCACGCTCCCGGCGATGGTCGCCGAACCGGCGGTTGGGCAAGGTGCGGCGCTCATGGACGGACCAGCGGACGAACCGGGTGGCACGGGCGGACCGGACGGATCGGGCGGCACAGGCGGACCAGACGGATCGAGTGGCACGGGCGGACCGGGCGGACCGGGTGGCACGGCCGGACCCGACGGCCCCACGCCCGCCCCGGGCGAAGTCGGCATCGCCGTCGTCGGAATGGCCTGCCGGTTCCCCGGCGCCCCCGGCCTCACCGCGTTCTGGGAGCAACTGACCGCCGGGACGGACGCCGTCACCGAAGTGCCGCCCGGCCGCTGGGACACCGCACGCCTCTACCGTCCCACGTACGAACCCGGCCGCAGCGTCAGCCGGTGGGGAGGGTTCCTCGACGGGATCGAGGACTTCGACGCCGACTACTTCGGCATGAGCGCGGAGGAGGCCACCGGCCTCGACCCGGCGGTGCGGCTCTTCCTGGAGGGCGCGGAGGGCGCCGTACGGGAGGCGGGCTACCGGGACGAGGAACTGGCCGGGCGCCCGATCGGGGTCTTCGCCGGCGCCCGGATGTCGGGATACCGGCACCGGGCCGGAGCCGGCGGTACGACGGGACTCGGCGGGGACCAGAACTTCATCGCGGCCCGGGTCGCCCACCAGTACGACCTGCACGGCCCCGCCATGGTGGTGGACAGCGCCTGCTCCTCCGCCCTGGTCGCCGTCCAGCTCGCCTGCCGCAGCCTGCTGGCGGGGGAGTCCGAACTGGCCCTGGCCGGTGCCGTGGAAGTACTCCTCGACGAAGAGCCCTATCTGGAGTTCAGCGCCGCCAAGGCACTCTCCCCGGCGGGCCGCTGCCGCACCTTCGACGAGCGGGCGGACGGGTTCGTACCCGGCGAGGGCTGCGGGGTGCTGCTGCTGAAGCGGCTCGACGCGGCGCTCCGCGACGGCGACCGTGTCCACGCCGTCATCCACGCGGTGGCGGTCAACAACGACGGCAGGACGATGGGTCTGACGACGCCCAATCCCAAGGCTCAGGCGACCGTGGTGCGCCGGGCGCTGGCCGATGCCGGGGTGCGGCCCGCCGAGATCGGCATGATCGAGGCGCACGGCACCGCGACGCTGATCGGCGACCCGATCGAACTCCGGGCCCTGACGGAAGCGTTCCAGGAAGGTAGGGACGTCACGGACGTCACGGATGTTACGGACGTGGCCGACGCAACGGAGGCGACCGGCCGCTGCGCGATCGGCAGCGTGAAGTCCAACCTGGGTCACCTGCTCAGCGCGGCCGGGATCGCCGGACTGATCAAGGCACTGCTGGCGGTGGAGCACGCGGCGATCCCGCCCACTCTCGGCTGCGACCGCCCCAACCCGCGCTTCGATCTCAGCACGTCACCGTTCCGCGTGAACACCGAGCTCTCGTCCTGGCCGGCCGGAGTCCGCCGGATCGCCGGTGTCAGCGCCTTCGGGCTCGGCGGCACCAACGCCCACGCGATCGTCGGCGAACTCGACCCGGGACGGCGGGCACGGTACCGCCCGACCCGCCGGCCCCTGCCCGAACCGGAGTTCAAGAGGCGCCGGTACTGGCTGGAGCGCGAGCAGGGCGGCCCGCTTGAGGCCGGCCCCCTCAAGACATCTCAGGGCGGGCCACCGCCCGAGCCGCCTCAGGGCGGGCCGCCGCTCAGGAGTGCCGGCGGCCCGAACGGTACCGGCCGGGACGACGATCCCGGACCGGTGGTCTCGATTCTCGACCTCCGATTCGCCGGCGACGACGAACCGGTCCCAGCACTCGGGCGAAGGGGAGCACGACCGTGACGGACCGACCGATCGAGTGTCGCGTGGTACTGACCGACACCGACTTCATCATGCGCAACCACCACGTGCACGGCGTCCCGGTCATGCCCGGCGTGACCTTCCTGGACATCCTGCTGCGGATCCTGCGCAGCCAGGGACTCGACCACGAACGCGCGGTGTTCGGACGGATCCTGTTCACCGAGGCGGTGGCCACCACCGAGGGCATGGACCGCGAGATCCGGATCGCCATCGGTGCGACGGACGGACGGGGAGAGCGGCCGGTGACGGTGGACAGCCGCTGGTCGGCTGTACCAGGTTCGCCCTGGCGGGAGAACTTGACCGCCGTCCTCACCTTCGACGGCGGACCGGGCGGTACGGCGCAGCCGGAGACGATCGACGTGGACGCCCTGCGGGCCGGTGCGGTCCGTACGACCGACATGGCCGAGCTGTACGCCCGCGCCCGGGACGAGGACATCCGGCACGGTCCCGCGATGGCCTGCCACGGCCCGCTGCACATCGGCGACGGCTACCTGCTGGCCGAACTGAGCACCGGCGAGGCCGCCCCCGACGCCGCCGACTTCCATCTGCACCCCGCGCTGCTCGACGCCGCGACCATCGCCGCGTACGGGCAGACCGAGGCGGTCTCGCGCGAGCCGTTCATTCCGATGCATATCGGCCGATTCAGGGCGCCCCGGTCCCTCGGGCGCACGATGTACCTCTACGTGCCGGGCGTCGAGCGCCTGGCGGACTCCGGGGACGTGATCCGCAGCGACTACGGGCTCTACGACGAACAAGGCCTGCTGGCAGCGGAGTTCGGCGCTCTCACCTGCAAGCGCATCCGCCGCCCCGACCTGATCACCCGACTGCTCGACGAGCCGAGGGCGCACACAGGCGTGGCCGTAGACGGGGGCACAGGTGCGGACGCGGGCACAGCCCTCGGCACGGCCATGGGCACGGAGGCGGGCACAGAGGCGGGCACAGAGGCGGGCCGCGCAGCCGACCCGGTCACGGCATACACCGCGCAGGTACGCCGCCTGGTCGGCGACGCGCTCGGCGTGGACCCGGCGGCGGTCGACAGCGGCACGGGCTTCTACGAACTCGGCCTGGACTCCGCCGACCTGGTACGGATCAGCGGACTGCTGGAGGAGGTGGTGGGCAGCCCGCTCTACCCCACGCTCCTGTTCGAGTTCACCCACATCGACAGCCTCGCCACCCACCTTGCGGAGGCCTACCCACAGGGAGCCACCGCACTACGGCCTCCCAGCGCCGAGCCCACCGCGCCGGGTGCGGCTCCTGCCGGGTCTGGCTTTTCGGCCGGGGCGCTGCCGGCTTCTGGTGGGTGGCGTGCCGTGTCCGGTGTGGCCCATGCTGCGTCGGGGTCCGGCCTTTCGGCCGCCGCACTGTCGGCCCACGGTGTGGACCGTTCTGCCGCCTTCGGTGTGGCTCCCGCCAGATCCGACTCTACGGCCGGGGCTTTACAGGCTCCCGTTCCCGAGGCTGCTGCCGGAGCGGCTCTTGCCGGGGCTGATCTTTCGGCTGCGGCTCTGTTGGCTTCTGGTGAGGGGCGTGCCGCGTCCGGTGTGGCCCCTGCCGGGTTTGGCTCTTCGGGCCGGGCGCTGCTGGCTTCTGGTGCCGAGGCTGCTGCGCTCGGAGCGGCTGGTGCCGGGTCTGGTCTTTCGGCTGCGGCTCTGTTGGCTTCCGGTGGAGGTGGAGGGGGTGACGCGTCCGGTACGGCCCCTGCCGCCTCCGGCCTTTCGGCCGCCGCCCTGCCGGCCCATGGTGTGGACCGTTCTGCCGCCTTCGGTACGGCACCCTCCGCGTCGGGCCCCGCCGCCACCGCCCTGTTCCGGCCGTGCTGGTACGAGGCTCCGGCCACGGCCCGCGCCCGGCCGGACGGCGACCTCGTGGTGTTCGCCCCTGACGGTGAGCCGGCCGGCTTCACGGCCGAGTTGGCCGCCCTGGCGGCCGACGCCACGGTCGTCCGGGTCGGCCCGGGACCGGTGTTCGAGCAGGCCGGTGCCGCCGGCTACCGACTCGACGCGACCGATCCCGCCCAGCTGGACCTGCTCTGGTCCGCGCTCGACGCCCGAGGCGTACGCCCGGCCGCCCTGGTCGTCCTCGCCGCTCCGGCCGCGATCACGGAGCCCGACGCGCCCGCCCTGACCCTGCTGCGCCTGGCGAGGTCCCTGACCGGCCGCCCGGCCGCGTACCCGGTACCGGCCATCCTCTTCGTCCACCCCGCCCCGGACGGTGGCGGTGCCCCGGAGCACCTGGCGGTCGGCGCTCTCGCCCGGTGCGTGACGGCCGAGGCTCCCGCCCTGGTCTGCCGGGCGGTCGGAGTGGACCGCTGGACCGCAGACGCGGTCGCGGACGCCGTCCTTGCGGAACTCGCCGTCGGAGAGGGCTGCCCGCAGTCCCGCCACATCGCAGGCCGACGCGAACTGCGAGGCCTGGCGCCCGCCATCGACCCCGCCAGCGCCACCGCCCCCGACCCCGCCACCGCCCCCGGCTTCGACCCGGACTCCGCGCTGACGCTCAAGCGCCACGGCGTCTACGTCGTGACCGGCGGAGGCGGGGCCCTCGCGAGCACCCTCGCGACCCACCTGGCCGCGCGGTACGCCGCCCGGATCGCGCTGATCGGCCGCCGTCCGATGGGCGACGAACTGGCGGCCAGGACCGACACCTGGCGCGCGCTCGGCGCCGAAGTCGCGTACCTGACGGCTGACGTCACCCGCCCGGCGGACGTCGAGGCGGCGCTCGCCCTGGTCCGCGAGCGGTTCGGGCCGCTCGACGGCGTGTTCCACACCGCCGGGGTCACCGCGGACTCCCTGTTCCGCACCAAGCCCGACAACGCGCCCACGGCGGTGGTCCTCCCCAAAGCCCTCGGCGCCCTGAACCTCGACAGGGCGACGGTCGGCGATCCGCTCCACCTGTTCGTGCTGTACTCGTCGCTGTCCGCCTCCCAGGCCACCCCCGGGCAGAGCGACTACGCCTTCGCCAACGCCTGGTTGGAACACTTCGCCGAGGCGCGTTCCGCCCGCGCGGACCGGCCGGGGCGTACCCACGCCATCGGCTGGCCGATGTGGGCGGAGGGAGGCATGCGGCTCACCCCGGACGCGATCGAGCACTCACGGCGCACCCGGGGGACCTGGCCGATGCCCACCCCCGAGGGGCTGGAACTGCTGGAACGTGTCCTGGCCGGCCCCGAGGGGGTGTCGGTGGCGGTGTACGGGTCACCGGACCGCGTCGCCCAGCCCTTCGCGGACGCGGACACGGCCCCGTACCAACAGCCTCGGTACCAACAGCCCCCGAACCAACAGCCCCCGAACCAGCGGCCCCCGGACCAAGCCCCGCACCCACTAACAAAGTTGACCGGCGACGTCCCTCCCGCAGCGGCCACGCCAACCAATGTCACCAGTTCCGCCAAGGCCACCGAGGCGGACGCCATCGCGATCATCGGCCTCGCCGGCCAATACCCGCAGGCCCCCGACCTCGACGTGTTCTGGCGCAATCTCGCCGAGGGCAGGGACTCCGTCACCACCGTCCCCGAGGAACGCTGGGACCACACCGGCTACTTCGCCCCCGAACGAGGCCGCACCGGCTCCACGTACAGCAGATGGGGCGGTTTCCTCGACGGCGTCGACCTCTTCGACCGCGAGTTTTTCGGCATCTCCCGGCGCGACGCCGAGCGGATGGACCCGCAGGAGCGTCTCTTCCTGACCGTCTGCTGGCGCGCCCTGGAGGACGCCGGCCGCCCCGCGCACACCCTTGAGGGCGAGACCGTCGGCGTTTTCGCCGGTGTCATGTGGAACCACTACCAGCTCTTCCAGGACCGAGGCGTGGCGCCGACCGCCATGCACGCGGCCGTCCCGAACCGGGTCTCGTACACCTTCGGCCTGACCGGCCCGAGCATGGCCGTGGACACCGCCTGCTCGTCGTCGCTGACCGCGATCCACCTCGCCGTGGAGAGCCTGCGCCGGGGAGAGACGAGCCTGGCCCTCGCGGGCGGGGTGAACGTCACCGTCCATCCGCAGAAGTATCTCCAGCTCGCGCAGGGGCAGTTCCTCTCCGACGACGGCCGCTGCCGGAGCTTCGGCGCGGGCGCCACCGGCTACGTGCCGGGGGAGGGGGTGGGCGCGGTCCTGCTCAAGCCGTTGCGGCAGGCGCTCGCGGACGGCGACCACATCCATGGCGTCATCCGGGCGTCGGCCGCCAACCACAGCGGGCGCACCAGCGGTTTCACCGTCCCGAGCCCGGACTCGCAGGCCGTGTTGATCCGTACGGCACTGCACCGCTCCGGCGTCGACCCGCGCACGATCGGCTACATCGAGGCCCACGGAACAGGAACCTCGCTCGGTGACCCCGTGGAGATCGAGGGGCTGCGCCAGGCGTTCGCCGGGACCGGCGCGGCGGCGGACGGCGGCGTCGCGGTGGGATCGGTCAAGTCCAACATCGGGCACCTGGAGAGCGCGGCAGGGATCGCCGCCCTGACCAAGGTGCTGCTGCAACTGCGGCACGGCCGCCTCGTCCCGTCCCTGCACTCCCGTGAACTCAACCCGCACCTCGACCTTGCGGGTTCACCGCTGCGTATCCAGCGCGAGGGCGCGGAATGGCCCCGCCCGGCGGACGGTTCCCCTCGCCGGGCCGGGATCAGTGCCTTCGGCGCCGGTGGCGCGGGGGCTCATCTGGTGGTGGAGGGGTACGACGAGGGCGCCCGGCCCACGTCCGGCCCCGGCGGCCCGCTGCTCTTCGTCCTCTCGGCACCGGACCCGGCCGGCCTGCGCGCGTACGCACATGCGCTACGGGCCTACCTCGACGCCGGGCCGGGCCCGGCCCCGGACGAGGGGGCGCGCACCGCCACGCTCGTCCGGCTGTCGGCCGAACTGCTCGGCGTACGCGAGGACCAGGTCGATCCCGACGCCTGGCTCGGCGACCTCGGTCTCGACCCGTCCAGCCTGCTGGAGCTGGCGCGGCGGATCGAGGAGGAACTGGCCTTCGCGGTACCCCCGGACGCCCTCGCCCCGGACGGCTCGCTGCGCCGCATCGCCAAGCTCGCGCCGGCCCGGCCCGCGCCGGGCGCAGGTCCCCGTCCGGTCGACCTCGCCCACACCTTGCAGGTCGGCCGTACGGCGCGGCCCTATCGGCTGGCGATCGTCGCGGACGATCAGGCCACCGCTCCCCACCGCCTGCGGGAAGCACTCGACGCCTTCCTGACCGGCACGCCGCCGGACGACGCGGGGTATGTCACGGGCGGCCCGGACAACCGGACCACCGACGGCACGACGGGCCGCCCCTCACCTGAGGAGTGCGCGGCGCTGTTCCGGCAGGGACGACTGCGGGAGCTGGCCGCCGCGTGGGCGGCGGGCGCCGAGGTGCGCTGGCACGAGATGGGCGGGCGGGACGGCGGCCCCGCAGGGCGGCGGATCCCGCTGCCCACGCACCCGCTGACCGAGGAGAGGTGCTGGCTGGGCCAGTGGCGGGGCGGGCCGAAGGGCCCGGCAGCGGTGGAGGACGGCGGGGGAGAGGCGGGGCGTGTACGGCAGGCGAGGAGCGGGCCCTACATGGCTCCCGACGCGCACGAGGGAGGGCGGACGGCAGGACAGCGCCCCACGAACGACGCCCCGGCCGCCGCCACGAACAACCCGACAAACGCCCCCACGAACAACAACCCTTTGCACGCCCCCACGAACAACCTCACGAACGACCCCGCGGTCGAGACGCGGATCCTCGACCCGGGCATCGCCCTGGTCGTCATGCGGACCAGCAGCAACATGTTCACCGGTGAGACCGTCCGGGGCCTGGAGGCCGCCTTCGCCGAACTGAGCGCGGACGACAACGTCAAGGCCGTGGTGCTGACGGGCGCGGGTCCCGCGTTCAGCATGGGCGGCACGCCCGAGGCCCTGGAACGGCTCGCCGGCGGCCGAGGCAGCTTCACCGATGTGCCCTTCCTCTACGAGGGACTGCTGTCCTGCGACCGCCCGGTGATCGCGGCACTGTCCGGGCACGCGTCCGGAGGCGGCCTGATGTTCGGCCTGCACGCCGACATGGTCCTGATGGCGCGTGAGGGGATGTACGCGGCCAGCTTCCTCAAGTACGGCTTCACCCCCGGCATGGGCGCCACGTACGTCCTGGAGCGCAGGTTCGGGCGGTCGCTGGCCACCGAGATGTTCTACACCGGCAGGCCGTTCAGCGGCGCCGAACTGGAACGGCGCGGTGCCCAGGTCACCTTCCTGCCCCGCGACGAGGTACTCCCTGCCGCCCTGGACCTGGCCCGGACGATCGCGTCCCGACCGACCCAGCCGGTACGGGCCCTGAAACGCGAACTGGCCGACCGCACGCTCGGCGAACTGAACGCCGTGATCGCCCGCGAGGCCGCCCTGCACCGCCGGATACTGGGCAAGGACGCGCTGACCCGGGTGCAGAACCACACGGCAAAGGTACGAGGCTACGCCCACCC
>NZ_WWJY01000941.1 GCF_009865405.1 Streptomyces sp. SID3212
CGAAGGCGGCGGAGAACGGCCGGCCGGCGCCCGGCACCCCCGCGCCCGTGGAGCCGCGGGCCGCGAAGCCCGCGCCCGAGCTGCCCTCGACCCCGGTCACCGCGCCCAAGCCGGCGCCCGCGACCCCGCCCCGTACCGGCGGGTCCTCCAACCGGGTACGGGCCAGGCTCGCCCGGCTCGGCGTGCAGCGCTCGTCCACGTACAACCCGGTCCTGGAGCCGCTGCTGCGGACCGTGCGCGGCAACGACCCGAAGATCGAGACCGCCACGCTCCGCCAGATCGAGAACGCGTACCAGGTCGCCGAGCGCTGGCACCGCGGCCAGAAGCGCAAGAGCGGCGACCCGTACATCACGCACCCCCTCGCCGTGACGACGATCCTCGCCGAGCTGGGCATGGACCCCGCCACCCTGATGGCGGGCCTGCTGCACGACACGGTCGAGGACACCGAGTACGGCCTGGACACCCTGCGCCGTGACTTCGGCGACCAGGTCGCGCTGCTGGTCGACGGCGTGACCAAGCTGGACCGCGTCAAGTTCGGCGAGGCCGCGCAGGCCGAGACCGTACGCAAGATGGTCGTGGCCATGGCCAAGGACCCGCGTGTCCTGGTCATCAAGCTCGCCGACCGGCTGCACAACATGCGCACGATGCGCTACCTCAAGCGGGAGAAGCAGGAGAAGAAGGCCCGCGAGACGCTGGAGATCTACGCGCCGCTGGCCCACCGCCTGGGCATGAACACCATCAAGTGGGAGCTGGAGGACCTCGCCTTCGCGATCCTCTACCCCAAGATGTACGACGAGATCGTGCGGCTCGTCGCCGAGCGCGCCCCCAAGCGGGACGAATACCTCGCCATAGTGACCGACGAGGTGCAGTCCGACCTGCGCGCGGCCCGGATCAAGGCCACCGTCACCGGCCGGCCGAAGCACTACTACAGCGTCTACCAGAAGATGATCGTCCGCGGCCGTGACTTCGCGGAGATCTACGACCTGGTGGGCATCCGTGTCCTGGTCGACACCGTCCGTGACTGCTACGCGGCGCTCGGCACCGTCCACGCCCGGTGGAACCCGGTCCCGGGGCGGTTCAAGGACTACATCGCGATGCCCAAGTTCAACATGTACCAGTCGCTGCACACGACGGTCATCGGCCCCAACGGCAAGCCCGTCGAGCTCCAGATCCGTACGTTCGACATGCACCGCCGCGCGGAGTACGGCATCGCCGCGCACTGGAAGTACAAGCAGGAGGCCGTCGCCGGCACCTCCAAGGTCCGCACCGACGTGCCCCGGTCCACCAGCAGGGTCGGCGGCCAGGACACCGTCAACGACATGGCGTGGCTGCGCCAGCTGCTCGACTGGCAGAAGGAGACGGAGGACCCCAGTGAGTTCCTGGAGTCCCTGCGCTTCGACCTGTCGCGCAACGAGGTCTTCGTCTTCACGCCGAAGGGCGACGTCATAGCGCTGCCGGCCGGGGCCACCCCCGTCGACTTCGCCTACGCCGTCCACACGGAGGTCGGCCACCGGACCATAGGGGCACGGGTCAACGGGCGGCTCGTCCCGCTCGAATCGACGCTCGACAACGGTGACCTGGTGGAGGTCTTCACCTCCAAGGCGTCCGGGGCGGGCCCGTCCCGCGACTGGCTGGGCTTCGTCAAGTCGCCGCGCGCCAGGAACAAGATCCGTGGCTGGTTCTCCAAGGAGCGCCGCGACGAGGCCATCGAGCAGGGCAAGGACGCCATCGCCAAGGCGATGCGCAAGCAGAACCTGCCGATCCAGCGGATCCTCACCGGCGACTCCCTGGTCACCCTCGCGCACGAGATGCGCTACCCCGACATCTCGTCCTTGTACGCGGCGATCGGCGAAGGCCATGTGACGGCGCAGAGCGTCGTCCAGAAGCTGGTGCAGGCGCTCGGCGGCGAGGAGGCGGCCAACGAAGACATCGCCGAGACGGCCCCGCCGTCGCACGGCCGCAGCAAGCGCCGCTCCAGCGCGGACCCCGGCGTGGTCGTCAAGGGCGTGGACGACGTCTGGGTGAAGCTCGCCCGCTGCTGTACGCCGGTACCGGGCGACCCGATCATCGGGTTCGTCACCCGGGGCGCGGGCGTCTCCGTGCACCGCGCGGACTGCGTCAACGTGGACTCGCTCTCGCAACAGCCCGAACGGATGCTCGAAGTCGAGTGGGCGCCGACCCAGTCCTCGGTGTTCCTGGTCGCCATCCAGGTCGAGGCGCTGGACCGGTCGCGGCTCCTGTCGGACGTCACGCGCGTCCTGTCCGACCAGCACGTCAACATCCTGTCGGCGGCGGTCCAGACGTCCCGCGACCGGGTGGCCACCTCGCGCTTCACCTTCGAGATGGGCGACCCCAAGCACCTCGGGCACGTCCTGAAGGCGGTACGGGGCGTGGAGGGCGTCTACGACGTCTACCGCGTGACGTCGGCGCGCCGGCCGTAGTCCGCCCAGTCCGCCCAGTCCGCCCAGGACCCGCCCGTACGAAGAGGCTCCCCGCACACGAGGTGCGGGGAGCCTCTTCGTACGCCGATGTCATCCGGCGCGGCGTGTCAGCCGCCGAACTCCTGGAGACCCTTGAGCGCCTGGTCCAGCAGCGCCTGCCGGCCCTCCAGCTCCTTGGCGAGCTTGTCCGCCCGGGCGTTGTTGCCCGCCGCGCGCGCCGTGTCGATCTGCCCGCGCAGCTTGTCGACGGCGGCCTGGAGCTGACCCGTCAGACCCGCGGCACGCGCGCGTGCCTCCGGGTTCGTACGGCGCCACTCGTTCTCCTCGGACTCCTGGAGAGCCCGCTCCACCGCCTGCATCCGGCCCTCGACCCGCGGCCGGGCGTCGCGCGGCACGTGCCCCACGGCCTCCCAGCGCTCGTTGAGAGCGCGGAAGGCGGCCCTGGCGGCCTTGAGGTCCTTCACCGGGACCAGCCGTTCGGCCTCGGTGGCGAGATCCTCCTTGACCTTCAGGTTCTCGGTCTGCTCCGCGTCCCGCTCGGCGAAGACCTCACCGCGCGCCGCGAAGAAGACGTCCTGCGCACCGCGGAAACGGTTCCACAGATCGTCCTCGGCCTCGCGCTGGGCGCGGCCCGCCGCCTTCCAGTCCGTCATCAGCTCGCGGTAACGCGCGGCCGTGTCGCCCCAGTCGGTGGACTTGGAGAGCGTCTCCGCCTCGGCGACCAGCTTCTCCTTCGCCTTACGGGCGTCCTCGCGCTGCGCGTCGAGGGCGGCGAAGTGCGCCTTGCGGCGCTTGGAGAACGCCGAGCGCGCGTGCGAGAAGCGGTGCCACAGCTCGTCGTCCGACTTCCGGTCGAGCCTGGGCAGGCCCTTCCAGATGTCCACGAGCGCCCGCAGCCGCTCGCCGGCCGACCGCCACTGGTCGCTCTGCGCCAGCTCCTCGGCCTCGGTGACGAGCGCCTCCTTGGCCACCTTGGCCTCGTCGGTCTGCTTCGCCCGCTGCACCTTGCGCTCCTCGCGGCGCGCGTCGACCGTCGCGACCAGGGCGTCGAGCCGCTTGCGCAGCGCGTCCAGGTCGCCCACGGAGTGGTGCTCGTCCACCTGGCCGCGCAGATGGTCGATGGCCGCCGTCGCGTCCTTCGCGGACAGGTCGGTGGTCTTCACCCGCCGTTCGAGGAGGCCGATCTCGACAACCAGGCCCTCGTACTTGCGCTCGAAATAGGCCAGAGCCTCATCCGGAGAGCCTGCCTGCCAGGATCCGACGACCTGTTCGCCGTCGGCCGTACGCACGTACACGGTGCCCGTCTCGTCGACACGGCCCCACGGGTCGCTGCTCACAGCGCCTCCTCCACCTGATGCCTGCGGGGGAGTTCGCCCCCGGGCATCGTCCACAGTTTCCTGGGACGGGCTCGCGCCCGTCCTCCACCCCGCCAATCTAGGCGACCGGCGGGCCGGCTGTCCGCACTCCGCACGGCCGAATTCAGAGGGTCACGTCTTGTCGACCGTGCCCTTCTCGATGGTGACGGCCTTCTTGGGGGCGCCGTCGCCCGTGGCACCGTCCACACCGGCCTTGGCCACGGCATCCACGACCTTCAGGCTGTCCGCGTCCATCGTGCCGAACGGGGTGTACGTGGGGGGCAGTTTGGTGTCCTTGTACACGAGGAAGAACTGGCTGCCACCGGTGTGCGGCTGGCCGGTATTGGCCATCGCGACCGTCCCGGCCTTGTACGTCACCGCGCCGTCGGCGGCCGGCTTGCCCAGGGACTTGAGGTTCTCGTCCGGGATCGTATAGCCGGGGCCGCCCGTGCCGTCGCCCTTGGGGTCGCCGCACTGGAGCACGAAAATACCCTGGGTGGTCAGACGGTGGCACTTCGTGTTGTCGAAGTACTTCTTGTCCGCGAGGGACTTGAACGAGTTCACGGTGCTCGGCGTCTTCGCGGCGTCCATCGCGATGGCGATGTCCCCCACGTTCGTCTTGAGCGACATCGTGTACTCGGCCGTCTTGTCGATCGTGATCTTCGGCTCGGGGGAGGCGGCCTCGGTCGGCTCGGGCGACGCGGGAGGAGAGGTCGCCGGGGCTGCGGCGTCGCTCTTGCCGTCCTTGTCGCCGTCGCTCAGACCTGCCACGGCGTACGCGGCACCGCCGGCGGCCACCACGACGGCCAGCACGGACGCGATGATGACATTGCGCCGCTTGGCCTTCTGACGGGCCTCCACCCTGCGCTGCTGCTGCCGCTCGAACTTCTCCCGGGCGAGCTGCCGCCGCCGCTGATCGGTCCCTGCCACCGGGTCTTCTCCTCGTTCGTCGTGATGCTGGGTCGTGGTGCTGAGGGCCCCTGGCCCTGGCCCCGTACGGTATATGGGTTAGCTGTGGAATGAGCAGCGCCGGTAGGCTCTGATGCACCGCATCGCCGCACCTGAAGCGCCGCGGCGCCGTTTCCCGGGGTCCACATCGGGGATTCGGGGACATCGGTGACATCTCGCCCCCTCGACATCTAAGGACGATCGTGCTCATTGCCGGGTTCCCCGCCGGGGCCTGGGGGACCAACTGCTACCTGGTCGCCCCCGCCGCGGGCGAGGAGTGCGTGATCATCGACCCCGGCCACCAGGCCACCGAGGGCGTCGCGGACACCGTACGCAAGCACGGGCTCAAGCCCGTCGCCGTCCTCCTCAGCCACGGCCACCTCGACCACGTCGCCTCCGTCGTCCCCGTCTGCGGCGCGCACGACGTGCCCGCGTGGATCCACCCCGCCGACCGGTACATGATGAGCGACCCGGCGAAGGGCCTCGGCCGCTCGATCGGGACGCCGCTGATGGACGGGATCACGATCGGCGAGCCGTCCGACGTGCGGGTGCTCACCGACGGCGCCGTGCTGCGCCTGGCGGGTCTCGACCTCACCGTCGCGCACGCGCCCGGCCATACGAAGGGGTCGGTGACCTTCGGACTGCCCGAGGCCGCCGGTGGGGACGACATCCCGCCGGTGCTGTTCTCGGGTGATCTGCTGTTCGCCGGCTCCGTCGGACGCACCGACCTGCCCGGCGGCGACCACGCCGAGATGCTCGAATCGCTGGCCCGCGTGTGCCTGCCGCTCGACGACTCGACCGTGGTGCTCTCGGGCCACGGCCCCCAGACGACCATCGGCCGGGAGCGCGCCACCAACCCGTATCTGCGGGAGGTGGCCGCCGGCCTCGGAGGCGGCCAGGAAGCCGCTCCGCGACGAGGAATGTGAAACAGCGAACCCCATGAGCACCTTCCAGGCCCCCAAGGGGACCTACGACCTTCTCCCCCCGGTCTCCGCGGTCTACCTCGCCGTCCGGGACGCGATCTCCGCCCCGCTGCGCACCTCGGGCTACGGCTATGCCGAGACCCCGGGCTTCGAGGACGTCGAGCTCTTCGCGCGCGGTGTCGGTGAGTCCACCGACATCGTCACGAAGGAGATGTACACCCTCACCACCAAGGGCGGTTCCGAGCTGGCGCTGCGCCCCGAGGGCACCTCCTCGGTGCTGCGCGCCGCGCTGGAGGCCAACCTCCACAAGGCCGGGAACCTGCCCGTCAAGCTCTGGTACTCCGGCTCGTACTACCGCTACGAGCGCCCACAGAAGGGCCGTTACCGCCACTTCTCCCAGGTCGGGGCCGAGGCGATCGGCACCGAGGACCCCGCGCTGGACGCGGAGTTGATCATCCTGGCCGATCAGGCGTACCGCTCGCTGGGCCTGCGGGACTTCCGGATCCTCCTCAACTCCCTGGGCGACAAGGAGTGCAGGCCGGTCTACCGCGAAGCCCTCCAGGGCTTCCTGCGCGGGCTCGACCTGGACGAGGAGACGCGCCGCCGCATCGACATCAACCCGCTGCGCGTGCTGGACGACAAGCGCGCCGAGGTACGGAAGCAGCTCGTCGGCGCGCCGCTGCTGCGGGACTACCTGTGCGACGCCTGCCGGGCGTACCACGACGAGGTCCGTGCGCTGCTGGCCTCGGCGGGTGTCGGGTACGAGGACGACGACCGGCTCGTCCGGGGGCTCGACTACTACACCCGTACGACCTTCGAGTTCGTCCACGACGGGCTCGGCGCGCAGTCCGCCGTGGGCGGCGGCGGCCGGTACGACGGGCTGTCCGAGATGATCGGCGGGCCCGCGCTGCCCTCCGTGGGCTGGGCGCTCGGCGTGGACCGTACGGTGCTGGCGCTGGAGGCCGAGGGCATCACGCTCGCGCTGCCCGCCCCGGTCACCGTGTACGCGGTCGCCCTGGGCGACGAGGCGCGGCGCCTGCTCTTCGCCGTGGTCACGGACCTGCGCAAGGCCGGGATCGCCGCGGACTTCTCGTACGGCGAGCGAGGTCTCAAGGGCCACATGAAGAACGCCAACCGGTCGGGCGCGCGGTTCACGATCGTCGCCGGGGAACGTGATCTCGCCGAGGGGGTCGCCCAGCTCAAGGACATGGAGTCCGGCGAGCAGGTTCCGGTCGCCGTCGACGCCCTGGTGGCGGAGATCGGGAGCCGGCTCGGCTGAGCCCCCGTACCCGGGTCCTTATCTCCACCGAACGGTGGAGATGAGGGCACGTACGGCACAATGGGCCTGCCCACCCCACAGGCCCAGGCCACACAGCGACGGATCACAGACATGACCAGTGCAACGCTCGACGACGTCTCCTCGGACCGCGAGGAAGGCGGCGGCGCCCCCGGCGCGGTCGGTGCCGGCCGGGCGTTCGCGGTGATGCTCGTGATCACCGGTGCGATGGGGCTGCTGGCGGCGTGGGTGATCACGCTGGACAAGTTCAAGCTGCTGGAGGACCCGAACTTCACCCCGGGATGCAGTCTGAATCCCGTGGTGTCGTGCGGGAACATCATGAAGAGCGCGCAGGCCTCGGCGTTCGGGTTCCCGAATCCGATGCTGGGGCTGGCGACCTATCCCGTGGTGATGGGGATCGGTCTGGCGCTGCTCGCCGGGGCGCGCTACCGCCGGTGGTTCTGGCTGGGGCTGAACGCGGGCACGCTCTTCGGGGTCGGATTCTGCACCTGGCTCCAGTACCAGTCCCTCTACAACATCAACTCCCTGTGCCTGTGGTGCTGCCTGGCCTGGGTCGGCACGATCGTCATGTTCTGGTACGTGACCTCCCACAACCTCCGCCACGGGATCATCCACGCGCCCGCCGGGCTGCGGAGCCTGCTGAGCGAGTTCACCTGGGTCCTGCCCGCCCTGCACATCGGACTCATCGGGGTGCTGATCCTGATCCGCTGGTGGGACTTCTGGACCGGCTGACCGCCGGCCGGCCCGGCCGGCTGTCCCGTCCCGGCAGGGGGGGCGGCGCCTTCGCACCGGCCGGACTGTCAGTGGGCTGGCATAGGCTTCACACGTGGAGCCAGACCTCTTTACCGCAGCCGCCGAAGAGCGCCAGGAGAAGGACCCGTCCAGCAGCCCCCTGGCCGTCCGGATGCGCCCGCGCGTCGTGGACGAAGTGGTGGGCCAGCGGCATCTGCTCAAGCCCGGGTCCCCGCTGCGCCGGCTGGTCGGTGAGGGCAGCGGCGGCCCCGCGGGCCCCTCGTCCGTGATCCTCTGGGGACCGCCGGGCACCGGCAAGACGACCCTGGCGTACGTGGTCTCCAAGGCGACGAACAAACGCTTCGTGGAGCTCTCCGCGATCACCGCGGGCGTGAAAGAGGTACGGGCCGTCATCGACGGCGCCCGCCGGGCCTCCGGCGGCTTCGGCAAGGACACCGTCCTCTTCCTCGACGAGATCCACCGGTTCAGCAAGGCCCAGCAGGACTCCCTGCTGCCCGCGGTGGAGAACCGCTGGGTGACGCTCATCGCCGCGACCACCGAGAATCCGTACTTCTCGATCATCTCTCCCCTGCTCTCCCGCTCCCTCCTGCTGACGCTGGAGCCGCTCACCGACGAGGATCTGACCAGCCTGCTGCGCCGGGCCCTGACGGAGGAGCGGGGCCTGGGAGGCGCGGTCACCCTCCCCGGTGACTCCGAGGCGCACCTGCTGCGGATCGCGGGCGGGGACGCGCGGCGCGCGCTGACCGCGCTGGAGGCGGCGGCCGGAGCCGCGCTCGCCAAGGGCGAGGAGGAGATCTCGCTCGGGACGGTCGAGGAGACGGTCGACCGGGCGGCGGTGATGTACGACCGGGACGGCGACCAGCACTACGACGTGGCGAGCGCGCTGATCAAGTCCATCCGGGGCTCGGACGTGGACGCGGCGCTGCACTACCTGGCGCGGATGATCGACGCGGGGGAGGATCCCCGGTTCATCGCCCGCCGCCTCATGATCTCGGCGAGCGAGGACATCGGCCTGGCGGATCCGGCGGCCCTGCCGCTGGCGGTCGCCGCCGCCCAGGCCGTCGCCATGATCGGTTTCCCGGAGGCCGCGCTCACCCTCAGCCACGCCACGATCGCCCTCGCCCTGGCCCCGAAGTCGAACGCGGCGACGCTGGCGATCGGGGGCGCTCTGGAAGACGTACGGAAGGGACTGACCGGCCAGATCCCGCCCCACCTGCGCGACGGCCACTACAAGGGCGCGGCCAAGCTCGGCCACGCTCAGGGGTACGTCTATCCGCACGACGTACCGGGCGGGATCGCCGCCCAGCAGTACGCGCCGGAGTCGGTCGCGGGCCGGCAGTACTACGAACCGACGCGGTACGGCGCGGAGGCGCGCTACGCGGACGTGGTCGACAAGGTCCGCGAGCGGCTGCGGGGGGACGGCTCCTGAGCCGCCCCGGCCTCCTTCTCAGTCGCCCTCAGTCGCCGGACGGCGCCGAGGACACCGCGTCGAACAGCGTGTGCATGGCCCGCCGCAGCCCGCCGACGTCCTTGACCGGCTCGGGGAAGTCGAAGCGGGCGTCGAAGCACCGGACCCCGGTGAAGCGCACCCGCAGCCCGAAGCGGTCGAGCGCGACCGGTACGGCGGCCGTGCCCGCGCCCGAAGGACCCTCGGCCCGCACGCCGAGCAGCCCGCGCAGCCCCTGGACCTCCGCGCCGTGCGCCGCGTGCAGGTGCTGGAGCAGCTCCGCCTCGTGCTCCACCAGCGGATCGGCGACCGCCGCCACGAAGTCCTCGGCCTCGACGCTCTCCGCGCCCCACAGGTCGTCCACGCACGCCTCCCCGACCTCCAGCCGCAGGATCACCCGCCCCGGCTCCGCCTCCCGGTCCGGTACGCGCGTCAGCCGGCCGGAGAGCCAGGCCCGCCCCCGGATCCGGTGGGGCACAGACACCGGCGCCACGTCCGTGATCTCCAGCACCGCGGTCAGCTCGTCGTCCTGCGCGTGGGTGGCCGCCCGCGCCGCCGGGGACTCCGCGGAGAACACCATGAGCACCTCGCCGTCGCTCCCGACGGTCCGCGCGTCGGGCATCAGCTGGTACGGCACGGCCCCGTCCAGACCGGGAATGACCAGTACCGCCGAGCATGTACTCTGTACGAGAGTTCGTGTGCGTTCGGCTGCTGACGGCATCCGATCGGTTTCAAGCCCGCTGGGACGCGGCTGACCATGAGCTGATCGGACCTCCGTCGAATCGACCCCCTTCTGCGGGCTGTCGAGGCTGTCTGTGATGCGCGTGGTGTTCCCAGGGCGAGACATGCGATCTCCTTTGAGTAAGGTGAGCCTAACCTAACCTACATGGAGGTCTGGAGAACGTGCCTAACCAGTCGCGTCCCAAGGTCAAGAAGTCACGCGCGCTCGGTATCGCGCTGACGCCGAAGGCAGTCAAGTACTTCGAGGCCCGCCCCTACCCGCCGGGCGAGCACGGCCGCGGACGCAAGCAGAACTCGGACTACAAGGTTCGTCTGCTGGAGAAGCAGCGCCTGCGCGCCCAGTACGACATCAGCGAGCGCCAGATGGCCCGCGCCTACGACCGCGCCAAGAAGGCCGAAGGCAAGACGGGCGAAGCGCTCGTCGTCGAGCTGGAGCGCCGCCTCGACGCCCTGGTCCTGCGTTCGGGCATCGCCCGCACCATCTACCAGGCCCGTCAGATGGTCGTCCACGGCCACATCGAGGTCAACGGCGGCAAGGTCGACAAGCCGTCCTTCCGTGTCCGTCCCGACGACGTCGTGATGGTCCGCGAGCGCAGCCGCGAGAAGGTCCCCTTCCAGGTCGCGCGCGAAGGTGGCTACGACACCGACGGCGAGACCCCGCGCTACCTCCAGGTCAACCTGAAGGCCCTGGCGTTCCGCCTGGACCGTGACCCGCAGCGCAAGGAGATCCCGGTCATCTGCGACGAGCAGCTGGTCGTCGAGTACTACGCCCGCTGATCAGGCGTACCTCCACAGCGTTCCGGCCCGCCTCTTCCCCGCCGTCACCGGTGCGGAAGAGGCGGGTTTCCGCGTTTGCGCCGGGCCGTAATGCGGTACGGGCCCCGACCCTCGGCGCGATAGGGTCGTACCTCGTCGGCGGAGCGGGAAACGACGCTCCGACGGACCGATCCGACCAAGCGATTCACCAAGCGATTCGACCGAGCAAGCAGGGGAGCGGTGCAGCGTGACCGGTGGAGAAGTTGCCGGGATCCTCGTGGCCGTGTTCTGGGCGATTCTGGTCTCCTTCCTCGCCGTGGTGCTGGTGAGGCTGGCCCAGACACTCAAGGCGGCCACCAGACTCGTCGCGGACGTGACCGAGCAGGCCGTACCGCTGCTCGCCGAGGCGTCGGCGACCGTACGCTCCGCGCAGACCCAGCTCGACCGCGTCGACGCCATCGCGACCGACGTCCAGGAAGTCACCTCCAACGCCTCCGCGCTGTCCTCGACGGTCGCCTCGACCTTCGGCGGCCCGCTCGTCAAGGTCGCGGCCTTCGGCTACGGCGTACGGCAGGCGTTGAGCCGCAAGGGCGCCCCGGCCGCCGGGAGCGCCGGCCCCGAGCGCGGAGCGCGCCGCACGGTCGTGGGCCGTACGGTGCCTGCCGCCAGGCGCAGGAACAAGAAGGGCTGAGGCAGCGATGTTCCGCCGTACGTTCTGGTTCACCGCGGGCGCGGCGGCCGGCGTGTGGGCGACCACCAAGGTCAACCGCAAGCTCCGGCAGCTGACCCCCGAGTCCCTCGCCGCGCAGGCCGCGAACAAGGCGATCGACGCCGGTCACAAACTCAAGGACTTCGCCCTCGACGTGCGGACCGGAATGGTCCGCCGCGAGGCCGAGCTGGGCGAGGCACTGGGCCTGGAGGCACCGGCGGACCCGGCGCTCCCCGCGCCCCGGCGCGTCACGGCGATCGAGTACACCGAGAAGCCCCGAGCCCCGCGCTCCGGCACGAACCCCTACAACCCGCACAACCGGAATGAGGACCACTGATGGAGTCGGCCGAAATCCGCCGTCGCTGGCTGAGCTTCTTCGAGGAGCGCGGTCACACCGTTGTCCCTTCGGCGTCGCTCATCGCGGACGACCCGACTCTCCTCCTGGTTCCGGCGGGCATGGTGCCCTTCAAGCCGTACTTCCTGGGCGAGGTCAAGCCGCCGTTCCCGCGCGCCACCAGCGTGCAGAAGTGCGTCCGTACCCCGGACATCGAAGAGGTCGGCAAGACCACCCGCCACGGCACCTTCTTCCAGATGTGCGGCAACTTCTCCTTCGGCGACTACTTCAAGGAAGGCGCCGTCAAGCTCGCCTGGGAGCTGCTCACCAGCTCGCTGGCCGACGGTGGCTACGGCCTGGACCCGGACAGGCTCTGGGTCACGGTGTACGAGGACGACGACGAGGCCGAGCGCATCTGGCGTGACGTCGTCGGGTTCCCCGCCGAGCGCATCCAGCGCCTCGGCAAGAAGGAGAACTACTGGTCGATGGGCGTGCCGGGCCCCTGCGGTCCCTGCTCGGAGATCATGTACGACCGGGGCCCCGACTTCGGCGTCGAGGGCGGCCCCGCCGTCAACGACGAGCGCTACGTGGAGATCTGGAACCTGGTCTTCATGCAGTACGAGCGCGGCGAGGGCACCGGCAAGGAGGACTTCGAGATCCTCGGCGACCTACCGTCGCAGAACATCGACACCGGTCTCGGCCTCGAACGCCTCGCCATGATTCTCCAGGGCGTACAGAACATGTACGAGACCGACACCCTGCGCGTCGTCATGGACAAGGCCACCGAGCTGACCGGCGTGCGTTACGGCGCCGAGCACGGCTCGGACGTCTCGCTGCGCGTGGTCGCCGACCACATGCGCACCTCCGCCATGCTCATCGGAGACGGCGTCACCCCCGGCAACGAGGGCCGCGGTTACGTGCTGCGCCGCATCATGCGCCGCGCCATCCGCAACATGCGTCTCCTCGGCGCCACCCAGCCGGTCGTCGCCGAGCTGATCGACGTGGTCATCAGGACCATGGGCGAGCAGTACCCGGAGCTGGAGACCGACCGCAAGCGCATCGAGACCGTCGCCCTCGCCGAGGAGGCCGCCTTCCTCAAGGCCCTCAAGGGCGGGACGAACATCCTCGACACCGCCGTCACGGAGACCAAGGCCGCCGGCGGCCAGGTGCTCTCCGGCGACCGGGCCTTCCTGCTCCACGACACCTGGGGCTTCCCCATCGACCTCACCCTGGAGATGGCCGCCGAACAGGGCCTCTCCGTGGACGAGGACGGCTTCCGCCGGCTCATGAAGGAGCAGCGCGAGCGCGCCAAGGCCGACGCCAAGGCCAAGAAGTCCGGCCACGCCGACCTCTCCGCCTACCGCGCCGTGGCCGACAACAGCGGTTCCACCGAGTTCACCGGCTACACCTCCACCGAGAACGAGTCGACCATCGTCGGCCTGCTCGTGGACGGGGTGTCGTCACCGGCCGCCACGGAGGGTGACGAGGTCGAGGTCGTCCTCGACCGCACGCCGTTCTACGCCGAGGGCGGCGGCCAGCTCGCCGACCAGGGGCGGATCCGGCTCGACACCGGTGCCGTCATCCAGGTCCGCGACGTCCAGCAGCCCGTGCCCGGGGTCTCCGTGCACAAGGGCGTCGTCCAGGTCGGCGAGGTGACGGTCGGCGCCCCCGTGCAGGCCGCCATCGACCTCAACCGCCGCCGGGCCATCGCCCGTGCCCACAGCGCCACCCACCTGACGCACCAGGCGCTGCGCGACGCCCTCGGCCCCACGGCCGCCCAGGCCGGCTCCGAGAACTCCCCGGGCCGCTTCCGCTTCGACTTCGGCTCGCCCGCCGCCGTACCCGGCACGGTCCTCACCGACGTCGAGCAGAAGATCAACGAAGTGCTCGCCCGTGAACTGGACGTCCAGGCCGAGGTCATGTCCATCGACGAGGCCAAGAAGCAGGGCGCCATCGCCGAGTTCGGCGAGAAGTACGGCGAGCGCGTCCGCGTGGTGACGATCGGCGACTTCTCCAAGGAGCTGTGCGGCGGTACGCACGTCAGGAACACGGCCCAGCTCGGGCTGGTGAAGCTGCTCGGCGAGTCGTCCATCGGCTCCGGCGTACGGCGGATCGAGGCCCTGGTCGGCGTCGACGCGTACAACTTCCTCGCCAAGGAACACACCGTCGTCGCCCAGCTCCAGGAGCTGGTCAAGGGCCGCTCCGACGAGCTGCCCGAGAAGATCTCCGGGATGCTCTCCAAGCTGCGGGACGCCGAGAAGGAGATCGAGAAGTTCCGCGCCGAGAAGGTGCTGGCCGCCGCCGGCGGCCTCGCCGACAGCGCCAAGGACGTGCGCGGTACGGCCCTGGTGACCGGCCAGGTCCCCGACGGCACGTCGGCCGACGACCTGCGCAAGCTGGTGCTCGACGTGCGCGGCCGGATGCCCGGTGACCGGCCGGTGGTCGTCGCCCTGTTCACCACGTCGGGCGGCCGTCCCGTGACGGTCATCGCCACCAACGAGGCGGCCCGGGAGCGCGGCCTCAAGGCCGGTGAGCTGGTGCGTGCCGCCGCCAGGACCCTCGGTGGCGGAGGCGGCGGCAAGCCGGACGTCGCCCAGGGCGGCGGGCAGAACCCGGAGGCCATCGGGGACGCCGTGGCCGCGGTCGAGCGCCTTGTCGCCGAGACGGCCTGACGCCCCGTGGAAACCCCCGTACCGGCGGCCGTGGAACGGCTCACATGAGACGCGGACGCAGGCTTGCGATCGACGTTGGGGACGCCCGGATCGGGGTCGCCTCGTGCGACCCCGACGGGATCATCGCCACGCCGGTGGAGACCGTGCCGGGACGTGACGTCCCGGCCGCCCACCGGCGGTTGCGGCAACTCGTCGAGGAGTACGAGCCGATCGAGGTCGTGATCGGCCTGCCCCGGTCCCTCAACGGCGGTGAGGGACCCGCCGCGGCGAAGGTACGTACGTTCGCACAGGAGGTCGCGCGGGGCGTCGCACCCGTGCCGGTACGACTGGTGGACGAGCGGATGAGTACGGTGACCGCCGGCCAGGGGTTGCGTGCTTCCGGCGTGAAGTCAAAGAAGGGCCGCTCCGTCATCGACCAGGTGGCGGCGGTTGTCATCCTTCAGAGTGCCCTGGAAGCCGAACGAGGCTCCGGCAAAGCCCCGGGCGAGGGCGTCGAAGTGGTCATCTGATCGCGGTACGGTAACGTTCCGCGCGATGCGGCGGTGTTCGAACAGCTGCCGCACAGCAAGAGGCGAAACGGACGCCGTACCGCTGGTGCCACGGCCGCCGCCTCGCGGCTCTAGGGGATCGATGACTGACTATGGCCGGGGCCCCGGCTCCGAACCGTGGCACCCCGAAGATCCCTTGTACGGGGATCAGGGGTGGGGAGCGCCGCAGGCGGCGGACGGCCAGGGCGTTCCCTACGGCGAGCAGCCGCAGCACCCTCAGCAGCAGTATCCGCAGCAGGGGTACGACGCCGGTCAGGCCGGTCAGGATCCGTACCAGCAACAGCAGCAGTACCAGCAGCAGCCGTACAACGGCGGGCAGCAGTACGACGCGCAGCAGCAGTACGTGGATCCCCAGCAGTACCAGCAGAATCCGCAGCAGTACCAGGACCCTCAGCAGTACCAGGGGCAGCAGCAGTACCAGCAGCAGCCGCAGGGGTACGGCGAGCAGCACGTGCCGCACCAGCAGCAGTACCACCCCGGTACGGGAGCCTGGGACCCCCAGCAGCAGGCCGCGATGGTGTACGACGGGAATCCGTCCGACCCCTACGCGGCCCAGCAGCAGGGCGGGTACCCGGAGGGCCAGGACTACTACGGCGCCCAGGGCGCGTACCCCCCGCCCGGGCCGCAGCAGCGCCAGCAGCCGCAGGCACCGGCCCCCGCCGCTGCGGCGGCTCCGGCCGCTCCGGCGGTTCCGGAGAACGAGTGGGACGCCCAGCAGCCCCCGGAGACCCACCCTTTCTTCACGGGCGACGACGACGCGTCCGGCACCCGGGACCCCCGGAACGACGACGAGGACGACGACGGACACGACGACGAGGACGACGGCCGGGACGGCCGGGACAGCCATGACCGTCGTGGCAAGTCGGCGAAAAAGAAGAAGGGCGGCAACGGCCGCGCCTGCCTCGTCCTCGCCGTGGTGCTCGTGGGCGGCGTCGGCGGGATCGGCTACGTCGGCTACACCTTCTACCAGGACCGCTTCGGCCCCCCGCCGGACTTCACGGGCGCCGGCACCACCGAGGTACAGGTGGAGATCCCGCCGGACTCCGGGGGATACGCGATCGCGGCGATCCTGGTGAAGAACGGCGTGATCAAGAGCGAGGGCGCCTTTGTCGAGGCGCAGAAGAACAACCCGAAGGGCAATCTCGTCCAGGCGGGGGTCTTCACGCTGCGCAAGGGAATGTCGGGCGAGAACGCCGTCAAGGCGATGCTCGACCCGGCCAGTCACAACGCGCTGGTCATTCCCGAGGGCAAGCGCAATGCCGAGATCTACAAGATGATCGACGACAGGCTCAAGCTCGACAAGGGAACCACCGCCGCCGTCGCGAAGAAGCAGATCAACAGCCTCGGCCTGCCGGACTGGGCACAGGGCCACAAGAACCTCAAGGACCCGCTGGAAGGTTTCCTCTATCCGGCGAGCTATCCGGTCGCCAAGGGCATGAAACCGGAATCCGTCCTCAAGAAGATGGTGTCCCGGGCGAACGCCGAATACGGGAAACTCGACCTGGAGGCCAACGCCAAGAAGTTCAAGGTCGACGGCCCGTGGGAGATGATCACCATCGCCAGCCTCGTCCAGGTCGAGGGCAAGACGCACGACGACTTCCGGAAGATGGCAGAGGTGGTCTACAACCGCCTCAAGCCCACCAACACGGAGACCAACCAGAAACTCCAGTTCGACTCGTCCTTCAATTACCTCCAGGGCGAGAGCAACATCAATATCAGCGAGTCCGAGATCAACAGCAATCAGGACCCGTACAACACCTACACGCAGCGGGGTCTCCCGCCGGGACCCATCAGCAACCCGGGCGGCGAGGCGCTGGCAGCGGCGCTCGATCCGACCTCGGACGGCTGGCTGTACTTCGTGGCGACCGACGGTGTGCACAAGACCGAATTCGCCAAGACGTACGAGGAGTTCCAGAAACTCAAGGACAAATTCAATGCCAAGCAGGGCAACTAGTCCGGGGATCCGCCGGGCGGCCGTCCTGGGGTCGCCCATCGCGCACTCCCTGTCGCCCGTACTGCACCGCGCGGCCTACGGCGAACTCGGCCTGACCACGTGGTCGTACGACCGTTTCGAGGTCACCGAGACGGGGCTCGCCGATTTCCTCGGCGGGCTCGACCCGTCCTGGGCCGGGCTGTCGCTGACCATGCCGCTCAAGCGCGCGGTCATCCCGCTCCTGGACGACATCACCGGCACCGCGGCCTCCGTGGAGGCGGTCAACACCGTGATCCTCGGCGCCGACGGCCGGCGTACCGGCGACAACACCGACATCCCCGGGATGATCGCCGCCCTGCGCGAGCGGGGCGTCACCACGGTGGAGTCGGCCGCGATCCTCGGCGCGGGCGCCACCGCGTCGTCCGCGCTCGCCGCGCTCGCCCGCGTCTGTACGGGCCCAGTCACCGCCTACGTACGGGGAGAGACCCGCGCCGCCGAGATGCGCGGCTGGGGAGCCCGCCTCGGCGTCGAGGTCCGTACGGCGGACTGGGCGGACGCGGCCGGGGCGCTCGACGCCCCGCTGGTCGTCGCCACCACCCCGGCCGGCGCCTCGGACGTGCTCGCCGGGCAGGTCCCCGACCACCCCGGCACGCTCTTCGACGTCCTGTACGACCCCTGGCCCACCGCCCTCGCCGCCGCGTGGTCCGCGCGGGGCGGCCAGGTGGTCGGCGGCCTCGATCTCCTCGTCCACCAGGCCGTCCTCCAGGTCGAGATGATGACGGGCCGCGTCCCCGCGCCCCTGCCGGTGATGCGCAAGGCGGGCGAACAGGCGCTCGCCTCCCGCTGACGCCTGTCCGGCCGGCCCCCTGGCCACGGATCCGGCCGGATCAAGCCGCCTCTGTCCGTTTTCTGGACCGGCGGGCGGTCCGCGCCCGCGATCGTGGGAGGATCGGAGACGGCGGGCCAGGGCCGCGCACCCGGTGGCGCCGATGCAGTTCCGGGCGCGAGTAGAGGAGCACCGTTGAGCAGGTTGCGCTGGCTGACCGCGGGGGAGTCGCACGGCCCCGCCCTGGTGGCGACGCTGGAGGGTCTTCCCGCCGGTGTGCCCATCACCACGGAGATGGTGGCGGACCACCTCGCCCGGCGGCGCCTCGGCTACGGTCGCGGCGCGCGGATGAAGTTCGAGCGTGACGAGATCACCTTCCTCGGCGGCGTACGGCACGGCCTGACCATGGGGTCGCCCGTCGCGATCATGGTCGGGAACACCGAGTGGCCCAAGTGGGAGCAGGTCATGTCGGCCGATCCGGTCGACCCCGAGGTGCTGGCGGGACTGGCCCGCAACGAACCCCTCACCCGGCCCCGCCCCGGCCACGCCGACCTCGCGGGCATGCAGAAGTACGGAGTCGCGGACGCCCGGCCCATCCTGGAGCGCGCCAGCGCGCGGGAGACCGCCGCCAGGGTCGCGCTCGGCGCCGTCGCCCGCTCGTACCTCAAGGAGACGGCCGGCATCGAGATCGTCTCGCACGTCGTGGAGCTGGCCGCGGCCAAGGCACCGTACGGCGTCTACCCGAAGCCCTCCGACGTCGAGCGGCTCGACGCCGACCCCGTGCGCTGCCTCGACGCGGACGCGAGCAAGGCGATGGTCGCCGAGATCGACCAGGCCCACAAGGACGGCGACACCCTCGGCGGTGTGGTCGAGGTACTGGCGTACGGCGTGCCCGTCGGGCTCGGCTCGCACGTCCACTGGGACCGCAGGCTGGACGCCCGGCTGGCCGCCGCGCTGATGGGCATCCAGGCGATCAAGGGTGTCGAGGTCGGCGACGGCTTCGGGCTGGCCCGGGTCCCCGGCTCGCAGGCGCACGACGAGATCGTGGCCACCGAGGACGGCGTCCGGCGCACCTCGGGCCGGTCCGGCGGTACGGAAGGCGGCCTGACGACCGGCGAACTGCTGCGCGTACGGGCCGCGATGAAGCCCATCGCGACCGTGCCCCGCGCGCTGGCCACCGTCGACGTCGTGACGGGGGAGACGGCCAAGGCCCACCACCAGCGCTCCGACGTGTGCGCCGTGCCGGCCGCCGGGATCGTCGCGGAGGCCATGGTCGCGCTCACCCTCGCGGACGCCGTCGCGGAGAAGTTCGGCGGCGACAGCGTGCCGGAGACCCGCCGCAACGTGGAGTCGTACCTGAAGAACCTGGTGATCCGATGACCGGCCCCGTTGTTGTGCTGGTCGGGCCCATGGGGGTCGGCAAGTCGACCGTCGGCGAGCTGCTCGCCGAACGCCTGGGCACCCACTACCGCGACACGGACGCCGACATCGTCGCCGGCGAGGGCAGGACGGTCGCCGACATCTTCGTGGACGACGGCGAGCCGCGCTTCCGTGAGCTGGAGCGCGAGGCGGTACGGCTCGCGGTCGCCGAGCACGACGGCGTCCTGGCACTCGGCGGCGGAGCGGTCCTCGACGCGGCCACCCGCGACCTGCTCGCCGGACTGCCCGTCGTCTACCTGACGATGGAGGTCGGCGAGGCCGTCAAGCGCGTCGGGCTCAACACCGCCCGCCCCCTGCTCGCCATCAACCCGCGCCAGCAGTGGAAGCAGCTGATGGAGGCCCGCAGGCACCACTACACGGACGTCGCGCGGGTGGTGGTCGCGACCGACGACCGCACCCCGGACGAGGTCGCGGAAGCCGTCCTCGACGCGCTGGAGCTCAAGCATTCCCCCGGGACGGCCCCCCGGACCCCCGGCAAGGAGAAGCTCGTATGACAGACCAGGAGTCCACCCGCATCCAGGTCGGCGGCAGCGCGGGCCACGCGCCGTACGAGGTACTGGTCGGCCGGCGGCTGCTCGGTGAACTGCCCGCGCTCATCGGCCCCCAGGCCCGGCGCGTCGCCGTCATCCACCCCGAGGCGCTGGCCGAGACCGGCGAGACACTGCGCCAGGACCTCACGGACCAGGGGTACGACGTCGTCGCCGTGCAGGTGCCGAACGCCGAGGAGGCCAAGACCGTCGAGGTCGCCGCGTACTGCTGGAAGGCACTAGGGCAGACCGGCTTCACCCGTACCGACGTGATCATCGGCGTCGGCGGCGGCGCCACGACCGACCTGGCGGGCTTCGTCGCCGCCACCTGGCTGCGCGGCGTGCGCTGGATCGCCCTCCCGACGACCGTGCTGGCCATGGTCGACGCGGCCGTCGGCGGCAAGACCGGCATCAACACCGCCGAGGGCAAGAACCTGGTCGGGGCCTTCCACCCGCCCGCCGGGGTGCTCTGCGACCTCGCCGCCCTGGACTCGCTGGGTGTGCACGACTACGTCAGCGGCATGGCCGAGATCATCAAGGCCGGCTTCATCGCCGACCCCGCGATCCTCGACCTGGTCGAGGCCGACCCGCAGGGTGCCCGTACACCCGCAGGACCGCACACCGCCGAGCTGATCGAGCGCTCGATCCGCGTCAAGGCCGAGGTCGTCTCCAACGACCTCAAGGAGTCCGGGCTGCGGGAGATCCTCAACTACGGCCACACGCTGGCGCACGCCATCGAGAAGAACGAGCGGTACAAGTGGCGGCACGGCGCCGCCGTCTCCGTCGGCATGGTCTTCGCCGCCGAACTGGGCCGCCTGGCCGGGCGGTTGGACGACGCGACGGCCGACCGGCACCGCGCCGTCCTGGAGTCCGTCGGCCTGCCGCTCACGTACCGCGCCGACCAGTGGCCCAAGCTGCTGGAGAACATGAAGATCGACAAGAAGTCGCGGGGGAACCTGCTGCGGTTCATCGTGCTCGACGGGCTCGCCAAGCCGACCGTCCTGGAGGGTCCCGACCCGGCCGTCCTGCTCGCCGCGTACGGCGAGGTGTCGGCGTGAGCAGGCC
Organism: Streptomyces sp. SID3212; assembly: GCF_009865405.1. GTDB lineage: Bacteria > Actinomycetota > Actinomycetes > Streptomycetales > Streptomycetaceae > Streptomyces. The sequence goes on from NZ_WWJY01000941.1 coordinate 20,716, forward strand.
GGTGCTGGTCCTCAACGGACCGAACCTCGGACGGCTGGGCTCACGGGAGCCCGACGTGTACGGGTCGACGTCCTACGCCGGTCTGGTGGAGGTCTGCCAGGCGCTCGGCAAGGAGCTGGGCTTCGAGGTGGACGTCCGGGAGACGAACGACGAGGGGGAGCTGATCCGCTGGCTCCACGAGGCCGCCGACGGCTCGATCCCGGTCGTGCTCAACCCCGGGGCGTTCACGCACTATTCGTACGCGATGCGGGACGCGGCGGCCCAGCGAACCGCACCGCTCATCGAGGTGCACCTCTCGAATCCGTACGCACGCGAGGAGTTCCGCCACACCTCGGTGGTCGCGGCCGTCGCCAGCGGTACGGTCGCGGGCTTCGGGATCGGCTCGTACCGGCTGGCGCTGCGGGCGCTCGCGGACGAACTGACCGGCTGACGGACCGGGCACTCACGTGCGCCCCCGGCCGTTCCCAGAGGGACGGCGGGGGGCGGTACCGTGTCGCAGCGCGGGAACCATGCGACCGGGGCCCGGCGTCAGACGCACCAGCCAGGCGTACGAACCGGCCGGTCGAACGAGTCGGCCGGACGAGTTGAGTCAGTCGCACGAGACGGAGTGGCACCGGATGCAGCACGCAGTGGGGGCTCCGCTGCCGCCTCACCAGGGGTCGGCGCACGGACCCGGCGGTTGGGCGCACCAGGCACCTCCCCCCGGCGCGCAGGGGCAGCCGCCCGCGCCGGGC
>NZ_WWJY01000942.1 GCF_009865405.1 Streptomyces sp. SID3212
CGAGGAGGGGCCAGGAACCGGTACCGGTTCCTGGCCCCTCCTCGTGTACGCGCGGTGCGCACTCTCCGGTCGCCTATGGTGACCCAGAGTGCCGGACGATCCCGGTGGTCGATGCACCTTTTTCCTTCTCCGCAGACCCCGGAAGGCGAAATGAGACGACCGTCCCCAGCGTCGTGTACGCGTGCCCGTACCCGTTCCCGTTCCCGTTCCGCTCGTGGTCGTTCCTGCCCGGCGTTCCTCGTTGCCGCGCTGCTGCTCACCGGGTGCGCGGCGACCGATTCCGACCGGGGCGACGCCGACTCGCGCGGGAAGGGGCCGGTGGAGGCCGTGGCGGTCGGCGGGCCGCCCGGCCAACGGGCCGCCGCCGAGCACCGGGGCGCCGAGGTGCTCCGTACGGACGTACCGGCGGAGATTCCCGGCCTCGGCCCGAAGACCCGCGCGGCCCTCCCGGAGGACAGCAACCAGGCCGTCGTGGCCATCGGCCGCTCCCGTGACTCCAACCGGTCGACCGTCCTCGTCTACGAGCGGGACCCGGTGGCGGGCTGGCAGGTCGTGTCGGGCCCGTGGCCCGCCCACAACGGGCTGCGGGGCTGGACCGACGACCACGACGCGGGCGACCGGCGCTCGCCGATCGGGGTGTTCGGCCTCACGGACGCGGGCGGCGAGCTGCGCGACCCGGGGTCGAGACTCCCGTACGACCGCTCCTCCGACTACGCGATCTCCGGTACGGGCTTCGAGGACGAGCCGCTGGAGGGGTCGTTCGACTACGTCGTCGCCATCAACTACAACCGGCGCCCCGGCCACACCCCCCGCCACCTGGGCCGCCCCCTGGGCGAGGAGAAGGGCGGCGGCATCTGGATCCACGTGGACCACGGCGGCCCGACCCAGGGCTGCGTCTCGCTGGCGCGCCCCCGGATGAAGGAACTGCTGCGGACGCTGGACCCGGGGAAGCGGCCGGTGGTGGTGATGGGGGACAAGGCGTCGCTGGCACGGTGAGGAGGACGTACGCCAGGTACCGGCCGGGTACGACGGGGTGCGCGGGGCGCCGACGTGCCGCCGCAGGGGCGCGGCCCGACGCGGCTGTTCCGTACGCCCCGCGGGTACGGGCGCACGCGGCGGCCTCGTACCCGCGACCGTTCCGTACGCGCCGTACCCGTGGCGCGCCCGCGCCCTACGCCGGCTTCTCCTCCAGGCGGGGGAAGAGCACCGCGCCCTTCGTCACCGTCGTACCGACCGCGAGGCGGCCCCAGTCCGCCGTCTCCTGGACCCGCTGGTCCGCGAGCGCGCCCAGCGACTCGGCGGCGCCGAGCGAGTCCCACAGCTTCTGCGAGGTGTCGGGCATGACCGGGTTGAGCAGGACGGCGACCCCGCGCAGGGCCTCGGCGGCCGTGTACAGGATCGTCGCCAGCCGGGCCTGGCCGGCCTCGGACGTGTCCTTGGCGACCTTCCAGGGCTCCTGCTCGGTCAGATAGCCGTTGACCTGCTTGACGAAGTCGAACACCGCCGCGATCCCGCCCGCGAAGTCCAGCTCCTCACCGATCTTGCGGTCCGCCTCGGCGAGGGCCTTCGCCAGCCCGTCCCGTACGGCCTGCTCGGCGTCGCCCGACGCCGTCGCCTCCGGCAGCTTGCCGCCGAAGTACTTGCCGACCATCGCGGCGACGCGCGACGCGAGGTTGCCGTAGTCGTTGGCCAGCTCGGAGGTGTAGCGGGCGCTGAAGTCCTCCCAGGAGAACGACCCGTCCTGGCCGAAGGCGATGGCCCGCAGGAAGTACCAGCGGTAGGCGTCCACGCCGAAGTGCGAGGTGAGGTCCTGCGGCTTGATGCCGGTCAGGTTCGACTTGGACATCTTCTCGCCGCCGACCAGCAGCCAGCCGTTGGCGGCCACCTTGCCCGGTACGGGCAGGCCCTGCGCCATCAGCATCGCGGGCCAGATGATCGCGTGGAAGCGGAGGATGTCCTTGCCGACGAGGTGCACGTCGGCGGGGAAGGTGGTGTCGAACTTCTCCTGGTTGGCGCCGTAGCCGACGGCCGTCGCGTAGTTGAGCAGCGCGTCGATCCACACGTAGATGACGTGCTTCTCGTCCCACGGCACCGGGACGCCCCAGTCGAAGGTCGAGCGGGAGATGGAGAGGTCCTGGAGGCCCTGCTTGACGAAGTTCACGACCTCGTTGCGGGCGGACTCGGGCTGGATGAAGCCGGGGTTGGCCTCGTAGTGCGCGAGGAGCTTGGGGCCCCAGGCGCTGAGTTTGAAGAAGTAGTTCTCCTCCTTGAGGATCTCCACCGGTGTCTTGTGGATCGCGCACAGCTTGACGCCGTCCGGGTCCTCGATCAGCTCACCGGGGAGTTTGTACTCCTCGCAGCCCACGCAGTACGGGCCTTCGTACCCGCCCTTGTAGATCTCGTCCTTGTCGTACAGGTCCTGCACGAACTCCCGTACCCGGTCCGTGTGCCGCTTCTCCGTCGTACGGATGAAGTCGTCGTTCGCGATGTTCAGGTGCTCCCAGAGGGGCTTCCAGGACTCCTCGACGAGCTTGTCGCACCAGGCCTGCGGGGTGACGCCGTTCGCTTCCGCGGTGCGCATGATCTTCTGACCGTGCTCGTCCGTGCCGGTGAGGTACCACACCTTCTCGCCGCGCTGGCGGTGCCAGCGGGTGAGCACGTCCCCTGCGACGGTCGTGTAGGCGTGGCCCAGGTGAGGAGCGTCGTTGACGTAGTAAATGGGGGTGGTGACGTAATACGCCTTCCCACCCTGCTCTTCGGATCCAGTGGCCGCCATGGTCGAAATGGTATAGGGCCGGTGGTGGTGGCTTCACATCCATAAAAACGGACCGCGAAAGCGGACCGCCGCCGGTCGCGCGTGGGGACGCGGGGCCGGCGGCGTTTCGTTCGTCCGTGTGCGGTCTCGCTTACGGCTTCGCGGGCTTCCAGCCGGTGAGGAGGTCGCGGTAGAGGTCGGCGTCGGGGACCTCGCGGGGGGTGGGGCCCGCGTGTGTGAACCCGACGTTGTCGAGCCCCAGCTTCCGCAGGAAGTCGAACGCCTTGGAGTCGTGCTCCCCGAAGGCCACGAAGGCCCAGTGCAGGGGCTTGCCCGCGGCGTCCACGAGGGCCTGGCGGGCGGGCTGCTTGGCGTCGGGGGCGCCGTCGGTCTGGAAGACGACGAGAGCGGGATCCGTCGCGCCGGACTTCTCGTAGTGCGCGACGACCTCTTCGACGGCGCGGTGGTAGCTGGTACGGCCCAGGCGGCCGAGGCGCGCGTGGGTCTCGTCGACGACGTTCTCGTAGGAGGAGAGGGAGAGGTCGGCGGTGCCGTCGATGTCGGTGGAGAAGAAGACGGTGTGGACCGTCGGGTTCTCGCCGCCGAGCTGGGCGGCGAGGGCGAGGGCCTGCTCGCCGAGGTGCTGGGCGCTGCCGTCCTTGTAGAAGGGCCGCATGGACCCGGACCGGTCGAGAACGAGATAGACGACGGCGCGGACCCCTTCGAGCCCGTGGGCACGGAGTGCCTGGGCGGCGGCGGAGCGGTGGGCGAGGAGGCCGGCGGGCGGGGTTCCTGCCGTGCCGGCGGTGTCCGCGGTGTCCGCGGTGTCCGTCGTGTCCGCGAGGGCGACGGGCGCGGGGGCCGTGACATCGGCGATGTCCGCAGGGGCGGACGTTTCGGCGGCGGTGTCGTCGTTGTTCAGGGCGATGGGCTCGGTGGCGACGGGGGTGGTGTCGGTCGTGGTGACCGGCTCGACCGGGGCGGTGTCGGCCTCGGGCGTCGGTACGACGGCCTCGGCGGCGGTGTCGTCGTCGTTCAGGGCGATCGGCTCGGTCGCGACCGGGGTGGTGTCCACCGCGAGGGGCTCGGTCACGGCGACCGGCTCGACGGCGGGGTCCGCGTCGGCCGCCGGTTCGTCAGCGGCCTCGGCCACGGGGGTTGTTACGGCCACGGGCGCCGTCTCGGTCTCGGCGGCGAGGTCGTCGTCGTTCAGAGCGACCGGTTCGGTCGCGACCGGCTCGGTCGTGGTGGTGCCGGCCGCCGCCTCGACCGCGACCGGCGCGGTGTCGGCCTCGGGCGTCGGTACGACCGCCTCGGCGTCGGTGTCGTCGCTGTCGAGCGCGATCGGGTCCGTCGCGACCGGCGTGGTGTCCGTGGTGGTCTCCGTCGCGACGGGCTCGCGGGCGGACACCGGCTCGGTGTCGGTGTTGGCGTCCGTGACGGCCGCCGAATCGTCCGCAGCCCCGGCCTCGGGCGTCGGTACGGCCGCCTCGGCCGCGGTGTCGTCGTTGTCGAGGGCGATCGGGTCGGTCGCGACCGGTTCGGTCGTGGTGGTGTCGGCCGTGACGGTGTTCTCGGCGGGCGCCGCCTCGACCGTGACCGGCGTGGTGTCGGCCTCGGGCGTCGGTACGGCCGTCTCGGCCGCGTGGTCGTCGCTGTCCGGCGACACCGGGGCCGTCGCCTCCGTCTCCGTTCCCGCCGTCGGCTCCGACGGCCCCGTCGACTTCTGGGTCGGGAGTGTCGGGGTCGGCTGGGGCTCCTGGGGGCGGGTGGCCTGGGGCGGGACCGTGGGGTCCGGCTTCGGGGGGCGGGGGTTGTCGAACGCCGCCGCCACCAGTTCCGCCGCCGCGTCCTCCGGCGACGGGGTCTTTCGCGCGGGCGCGGGCACCGTCGTCGCCTGGCTCGGCAAAGGGGACGACGCTGAGGTCGATGCCGTCGCCGAGGCCGAGGTCGACGTCGAGGCCGACGCCGTCGCCGACGCCCTCACCGGCTCCGCCGTCGACACCGCTTCCGTACGGTCGGCCTGGGGCGGGACGGACGCTGCCGACGACTCGGGACGCTCCTCCGCACGGTCGCGTCCGAACACTTTGCGCAGCAAGCTCCGAATGCCCATGGGCGAGGCCTTTCAGATGAGTTGGGTGCGTGCCCGCCCCCGGGAAAGCGGCATCCCTGGCCAGGGCGGATACGTAAGGTTAGCGGCCGTCCCCGGCGATCTTCGGCAGGGTCGTACCGGGCGTCGGGCCCGGCATCCGATCGGGTGAGCGATCAGCGGCCGGAGATGTGCGCGGTCAGCGTCAGCGTCAACGTACCTCCCGGCAACGACAACCCCACCATCAACACCGTCAACACGTGGTACAGCCATGGGTCTGTCATGACCATCCGTCCGCCCCGCGTTCATCCGGCCTTTACCCCCAGGCCGCCACCGTGGTGGCCGCCGCACCTAGCGTCACCGCCGGGACATCCCGACACCTTGTCGGATTGTCAGGGCGAGGACCGGGGCACGGCGACCTGCCCGGCGACCTTCCCGGCGACGCGACCACGTGCGAGTTCACGCACCATCGGAGGGGTAAAGTGCGCAAATTTCTGCCGCTGATCAGCTCATCGTCACACCCGGGCGGGCGTTCCGCCCTCACCTGCAAGTACCGCTGCGGCGACGCCTGCTTCCACGAAGTCCCGAACAAGACCGACAACGAGTACCTCGGCGACGTCATCGCCGGTGCGCTGTCGAGACGTTCCCTCGTACGCGCCGCCGGCATCGTGACCGTCGCCGCCGCCACCGGCACCGCCCTCGCCGTCGGCACCGGTGACACCCCGGCCTCCGCCGCCGCGGCCACCGGCGGTCACGGTCACGGCGACAGCGGACACGGCAACACCCCCGACGGCGCCCGCGGCCTCCGCTTCACCCCCGTCGCGCCCAACCTCGCCGACCAGGTCACCGTCCCCGCCGGGTACAGCCAGCACGTCGTCATCCGCTGGGGCGAGCCCATCCTGCGCGGTGCCCCCGCCTTCGACCCGGACAAGCAGACGGCCAAGGCGCAGGCCGGCCAGTTCGGTTACAACAACGACTTCCTGAGCCTCCTCCCGCTCAAGAGCGAGCGCGGCCGTCAGGTCCTCGTGGCCAACCACGAGTACACCGACGAGATCCTGATGTTCAAGGGCTACAACGCCGCCGCGCCCACCCGCGAGCAGGTCGAGATCGCCTGGGCCGCGCACGGCCTGTCCGTCGTCGTGGTCGAGGAGGACCGGGGGAGCGGCAAGCTCACCGCCGTCACCCGCCACCAGCTCAACCGGCGCCTCACCGCGACCAGCGAGTTCCGCCTCACCGGACCGGCCGCCGGCGGCGAGCTGCTCCGTACCTCCGCGGACCGTACGGGCACCAAGGTCCTCGGCACGCTCAACAACTGCGCGGGCGGCACCACCCCCTGGGGCACCACGCTCCACGGCGAGGAGAACTTCAACCAGTACTTCGCCAACGCCTCCAGCACCACCGACCTCCGCTACGGCATCGGCACCGGCGCCACCGAGCGCAAGTGGGAGCTGTTCGACAAGCGCTTCGACGTCAAGCAGGAGCCCAACGAGGTCCACCGCTTCGGCTGGGTCGTGGAGCTGGACCCGTACGACCCGGAGTCCACGCCCCGCAAGCGCACCGCGCTCGGCCGCTTCAAGCACGAGGCCGCGCAGCCGCGCCTGACGGCCGACGGCCGCCCCGTCGTCTACATGGGCGACGACGAACGCTTTGACTACTTCTACAAGTTCGTCTCCTCCAAGCGCATGCGCAAGGGCGGCAGCCGCGCCGACCACGCGTACAACCTGACCCTGCTGGACGAGGGCACGCTGTACGTCGCGAAGCTCACCGGCGACTCCCCGGCCGGGGAGTTCGACGGTACGGGCAAGCTCCCCGCCGACGGCGAGTTCGACGGCTCCGGCGTGTGGATCCCGCTCGCCACCGGCGACGTCTCGCACGTCCCCGGCATGACCGCCGAAGAGGTGTACGTCTTCACCCGCCTCGCGGGCGACAAGGTCGGCGCCACCAAGATGGACCGCCCCGAGGACGTCGAGCCCTCGCCGCGCACCGGCCGCGTCTACATCGCGCTGACGAACAACACCGACCGCGGCAAGGCCGGCAAGGCGGGCGCCGACGAGGCCAACCCCCGCAACGCCAACAAGCACGGCCAGATCCTCGAACTGGCCGAGAACTGGGACGACCCGGCCGGCGACGGCTTCGCCTGGCGCCTCTTCCTGGTCGCGGGCGACCCGAAGGACCCGGCGACGTACTTCGCGGGCTTCCCCAAGGAGAAGGTCAGCCCGATCTCCTGCCCGGACAACGTCGCCTTCGACCCGCACGGCAACCTGTGGATCTCGACGGACGGCAACGCGCTCGGCACGCACGACGGCCTGTTCGGCGTCGCGACGCAGGGCGAACGGCGCGGTGAGCTCAAGCAGTTCCTGACCATGCCGAACGGCGCGGAGACGTGCGGGCCGATCATCCAGGACCGCCGCGTCCTGGTCGCCGTCCAGCACCCGGGGGAGCTCGACGGCGCGAGCGTCGAGAAGCCCGCGAGCGCGTGGCCGGACGGACCCGGCAGGATCGTCCGTCCGTCGGTGGTCGCGGTGTGGCGCAAGGACGGCCGGGACATCGGCGTCTGACCTGCCTGACCTGCCCCGACCGACCTGAATCGTCGGACCTGCTCGACCTGCTCGACCTGCTCGAACTGCCTGACCCGGGGTGGCGCCGACTCGGACCGGCGCCACCCCGGTCGTACGTGCTCCATGTGACGGCCGTACGTCAGCCCGGTCGGCGCCTGCCTCAGCCCTCCAGCCGCGCCGCCCTGAACGCCGTGAACTGTTCCGCCGCGTCCCCGGTGTACGACCACGGCACCCGCGCCGCCCGCGCGCCCAGCAGCTCGAACAGCGCCCGCGCCTCGTCGTCCAGCCCCGCGTAACACGCCGCGTGTGTCAGGTAGTTCAGCTCCCCGACCTCCTCCGGTACGACAGGCCCCGCCGCCCGCCCGCCGATCCAGCGCTCGAACGTCCTGCGCACCTCGGTCACCGCCAGCTCGTGGTGCCAGTGCTGCCCGAAGTCCCGTACGGGCCGCCGCCCCCGCGCCGCCTCCGCCACGTACCGGAACTCCTCCACCCGTGCGATCTGCACCAGCACCGACAGCGAGGACCCCGGCGGCGCCGCGCCCGCCGCGTCGCGGGCGAAGTCGTACATCCGGCCGTGCGTGCCGTGCCACCGCGCGGAGAAGTACCGCAGCAGCTGCACATGCCCTTCCATGTTGTACGGGTCGCGCCGCCGCATCTCGTCCCACCAGCGCCGCAGCTCGCTCTGGGTGATCCCGCCCTCGTACAGCCGGGCGACCGTCAGCAGCGACACCCACGGCATCGGGTCGGCGGGGCTGGCGTCGGCCGCGTCCAGGCAGGTCAGGACCGCGCCGTCGAGCCGCGCCCGGTCGATCCCGATGCCGCGCCCGGCGGCGATCGCCTGGTCGAAGACCCGTACCACCTCGGTCGCCGCCCACAGCGCCGCCGCGTCCGGGCTGTCCGGTTCCGCAGCCCGCCAGTTCTCCACGGCCGAACTGCCCGCCGCCGCGTGCGACAGGATCCGCTGGCGGTGCGTGCGGCGCGGCCAGTCGGTGCCGGTGGCGCGCAGGAGGTCGCGTACCCCCTGCCAGCGGCCGATGACGATGTCCTGGCGCGCCTCGGTGAGCGGCAGGTCGCCGAAGTCCGGGTCGAAGTCGGGCGCGCCCTGCTTCCCGGGCGCGCGCGCTTTCCCCGGTGTGCGGCCTTTCCCCGGCGCGCGGCCCTTGCCGGGGGCGCGGTGACGGTGTTCCGCCATGGCTGCGGTCCCCGTCCCCGTCAGAAGTCGGTCGACAGGGACTCGCCGGCCCGGTCGGACCGGTCGGGGCGGCCGGGCGGGCCGGCGGCGGAGTCGGCGTACGGCTCGTGGCGGTGGCCGTCCGGCACCCGCGCGGCGTCCAGTTTCGCGGGGCGGTAGTACGAACTGCCCTTGCGCCAGTACCAGATCATCGGCGCCAGGCCGACGGCCAGTCCGCCGATCCCGATGGTGATCGCGGTCCTGGTCAGCTCGCTCAGCGACTCGAAGAAGATCCAGAACATGAACAGCGCGCCGAGCAGCGGCCAGAGCACCCCGAAGAAGAAGTCGCCGAGGGAGCGGAACATCACCTTGCGGTACGCGACGACGGCCGCGATGCCCGCCAGGCCGTAGTAGACGGCGATCTGGAGGGAGATGGCGGTGACGGCGTCGGAGAGGATCTCGGTGACCGAGCCCAGCGCGCTCGCCGCCGCGAGCAGCGCGAACGCCACGACCCCGACGGCCGTGATGGCGACCCAGGGGGTGTTCCACGTGCGGTGGACGCGGCCGAGCGCGGACGGCATCGTACGGTCGCGACCCATCGCGAACAGCGAGCGGGTGACCTGGATGAGGGTGGTCTCCAGCGTCGCCACGGTGGACAGCATCACGGCCACGATCAGCAGCTTGCCGCCGACGCCCGGCCAGATGGCCTCGCCGAGGATGCCGAGGACGTTGGCGCTGCCCGCCATGATCTGGTCCTCGGTGAGGATGACGTTGACGGCGATCGTGAACGCCTCGAAGAGGAGGAAGACGATGCCCATGCCGACGAGGGCGGCGAGCCCGGCGGTCCTGCGGCTGTTGCGGGTCTCCTCGCTGAGGTTGCTGGTGACGTCCCAGCCCCAGTAGTAGAAGGCGGCGACGAGGGCGCCCGAGGCGAAGCCCGACGTACCGTCGAAGTGGCCGAACCCCAGCCAGGACCAGTCGAAGGCGACGGCGGCGCCGTGGTGGGCGAGGGCGGCCAGCACGAACATCAGCAGCAGGGCCAGCTCCACGCCGGACAGCAGGAGCTGCGCCCGTACGGTGAGCCGGGCGCCGCCCAGTACCACCAGCAGCATGATCAGGAACCAGCCGCCGCCGACCAGCAGCGCCAGGCCCGTGTCGTTCGCGAGATCGGTGTCGAAGAGCGCCAGCGTCATCGCGCCGGCGGGCAGCGACCCGGCGACCATGAAGATCGTGGCGGAGACGACGAGCGCCCAGCCGGAGAGGAAGCCGAGCGCGGGGTGGAGGGTGCGGCCCACCCAGGAGTACGCGGCGCCGGCGTTCGCGTCGAGCCGGCCGAGGCGGCCGTACGCGAGGACGATGCCGAGCATGGGTATTGCGCAGTAGAGGAGCGCGGCGGGCGCGGCGAGTCCGACGGAGGCGACGAGGACGGCGGTGGTGGCGGCGAGCGAGTAGGCGGGCGCGCTGCCCGCGACCGCCATGACGATGGTGTCGAACGTACCGAGGACATTGGGCTGGAGCCCTCTGCCGGAGTTGCTGCGCATGGCGTTCACTGCTTCCGGAAGTGCGTCTACGGATCGGTCCGGCCGCGAAAATGGAAGATCGAGCGCATCGTAGCCGCGAGTGCGCGGTGAGGTGCCACGGATGCGTTGCGGACTTGTTGCGGTGTACGGAGCGGTCCGGGGGCGGGTGGGGTCTCGCTAGGCTGGAGGCATGGCTTCTTCGGCGGAGGTACCGGACGGGACGGCGTCTGTCGGCGGTGCCGTTGGCGGTGTCGCCGGCGGTGTCGCCGGCGCTGGTTCCGCGCGGGCGGACACCTGGATCTGGTCGGTACGGCTCACCAAGACCCGCTCCCAGGCGGCTGCGGCGTGCCGGGCGGGGCACGTCCGCGTGAACGGGGAGCGGGTCAAGCCGGCGCACGCGGTTCGGGTCGGCGACGAGGTGCGTCTGCGGTACGCGGGGCGGGACCGGGTGGTGGTCGTGTCCCGGATCGTCCGCAAGCGGGTGGGGGCGCCGGTGGCGGTGGAGTGCTTCGTGGACAACAGCCCGCCGCCGCCTCCGAAGGAGTTCGTGGCGCCGATCGCTGCGCGGGACCGGGGGGCGGGGCGCCCCACGAAGCGCGAACGCCGAGAAATGGACCGCCTCCAGGGCCACTGAAGGCTGCGCCGCGGGGTGGTGGCCGCCGAGGCCACGGTGTCCTCAATCGCCGGACGGGCTTGATGCTGCCGCCCGGTGGGCCCCTGCGGGTTGTGACCTCCGCAGGTCACTGTCGTCCTCAATCGCCGGACGGGCTTGGATGGTGCCTGCGCGTGTCCCAACAACCCGCAGCGGGCAATCCAAGCCCGTCCGGCGTTTGAGGACAACGGTGACCCGCAGCGGGCATATGAAGCCCGTCCGGCGTTTGAGGACGACAGTGACCCGCAGGGGTCCCGAGCGGGAGCTGCCCGCCGGGCGGCAGCGTCAAGCCCGTCCGGCGATTGAGGACAACAGGGACCCGCACAGGTCACCGCATCGCATCACCCTCCGTGACCCTTGTTGGACGGAAAGTAAAACGGGCCCTCGAAGGGAAGGTCCCTTCCATGGACCTCGACGGCGAACCCCGCCCCCGCTACGACCGCTCCGTGACCTTCCGGCTCCCCCGCCACCCCCGCAGCGTCCCCCGCGCCCGGGACGCCCTCCGGAGGTGTACGGGGCTGACCGGCGACACCGCCGCCGTCGCCGCGCTGCTGCTCTCCGAGCTCGTCACCAACGCCCTGCGCCACGGCAGCCCCCCGGGACGGCAGATCGCCGTCACCCTCCACCGCGCCGAGGGGCTGCTCAGGCTGGAGGTCGAGGACGCCGGCGACCACCTGCCCCGGCCCCGTGCCGCCGAACCCGACCTGGACGACGAGTGCGGCAGAGGCCTCGCCCTCGTCGCCGCGCTCGCCGACGACTGGGGGGTGACTCCCCGGCGCGGTCCCGGCAAGTGCGTCTGGGTGTCGCTGAAGGTGTCGGGCGACACTTCCCTCACATGAGCGGCGCCCCCGGACCCGCCCCCGGACCC
>NZ_WWJY01000943.1 GCF_009865405.1 Streptomyces sp. SID3212
GAGGGGAGGTAGCGGTGGGGGGTGGGGGCGTCTGTCAGGGGCTTGGTGTGCGGTCCTTCAGTACGAGCATCAGTGCCGCCGCCACCAGCGAGAGCGCCGTCGCCACCAGGATCGCCGCGTTCGCCCCCGCCTCCCGGCTCCCGCCCGACGTCGCCACCGCGATCATCAGGGCCACGCCCGCCGCCGAACCGATGTAGCGGGCCGTGTTGTTGGCGCCCGAGCCCATCGCCGCGCGCTCTGGCGGTACTGACTCGACGGAGAGGCGGGGCAGTGCCGCGTTCAGCAGGCCGCTGCCCACCCCCGCGACGAACAGCCCCGGCAGCAGGCCCACCAGGGAACCCGCGTCCAGCGCCACCATGATCGCCGGCGCCCCCACCGCGTGCAGGACGAAACCGAACGCCAGTTGGTGGCGCGCCGCCACCCTCCCGCTCAGGCGCCTGGCCTGGAGCGCCACCACGAACGCGGTGCCCGCCCACAGGACGAACAGCCAGGCCGCGCCGAGCGCCGACAGCCGTATCGTCCCCTGGAGCAGCGACGGCAGGTAGCTCATCATCCCGATCACCGCGAGCCCGGTGAACAGTCCGCCCACCGACGCCGCCTGGAACAGCGGGCGGCGCAGAAGGCCCAGGTCGATGAGGGGTGCTGTGGTACGCCTCTCCACCGCGGCGAAAACCGCCGTGAGTACGACGGCCGCGGCCAGCAGGAGCAGGACCGGCGCGCGCAGCCAGCCGTCCCGGCCCAGCGTGAGCGCGCTGATGAGTGCCGTGAGGGCCAGCGCGAGGGTCAGCGCGCCCGTCAGATCGGGCCGGGTGCGCTGCGGGGCGCGTGACTCGGTGAGTACGCGGGTGGCGAAGGCGGCCGTGACGAGTGCGGCGGCGCCGAGGATCACGTACGGCAGACGCCAACTGGTGCTGTTCAGCGCGCCGGCCAGCAGCGGGCCGAGGGCGATCCCGCCGCTGACGAACGCGCCCCACACGCCCGTCGCCCTGATCCGCGCGTGCCCGGCGGGGAAGGCGTGGACCAGCAGGCCGAGACTGCTCGCGATGATGGCCGCGCTCGCCGCGCCCTGCGCGACCCGGGTCAGGGTGAAGAAGAGGCTGTCGCCCGCGAGCGCGCCGAGCGCCGTGCTGACGCCCAGCGCGAAGGTGCCGATGAGGAAGAGCCGCCGCCGGCCGTAGTCGTCGGCGAGGCTTCCCGCCACGAGGAGCAGGGCGGCGAGACCGAGAGGGGTGCCGTTGAGGAGCCACGCCTGGGCGGAGAGCGGGGTGCCGAACTCCGCGGTGAGGGTGGGGAGGCTGAGCATCGGGGTCGTGTAGTTCATCAGCGCGACCATCGTGGCGAGGCTGGTGACCGCGAGGGTGGCGGCGGGGAGGGTGGCGCGATGCGGGCGCGCGGTCACCCCTGTGGGCGTGGGCTCGGGCTCGGGTGCGGCCGTGAGCTCGGGGGAGGGTGTGGCCTCGGGGGAGGCCGTGGCCTCGGGTGCGGCCGTGGGTGGTGTTCCCGGGATCGGCACCTGTCCGTTTGTGTCTGTGCTCGTTCCAGCCATGGTGTCTCTCGTCCCCTACGGTCCGTTGTTCCGTGACCCCGTCGTGCCCCGACCAAGTTGGTTCGTTCATTGAACCTGACCGGTCGGCGCCGAGCGTAGCATGGTCGGTTCATTGATTGAACCTGGACTTGTTAAGGTGGCCGCATGGCTCTCGGGAAGGACTACACGACCCAGCAGTGCTCGATGGCCCGCGCGCTGGAGATCATCGGCGAACGCTGGACCCTCCTGGTCGTCCGCGACGCCTTCTACGGGGTCCGTCGCTACAACGACTTCCTCACCCACCTCGGCGTGCCGCGCGCCGTCCTCGCCTCCCGCCTCCAGAGCCTGGAGCGGGCCGGCGTACTGGAGAAGCGCCGCTACCAGGACACCCCGCCCCGCGACGAGTACGTCCTGACCGAACGCGGTCTCGGCCTCTGGCCGATCGTGCGCTCGCTCAGCGTCTGGGGACGTGAGGTCGACGGCTCGGAGCAGCTGCGGATCTTCACCCACGCCGTGTGCGGGACCGAACTGGGCGCGTACGGGGAGTGCTCCGCGTGCGCCGTGCCCGTACCGCCGCAGGACGTCGAGATGCTCCCCGGCCCGGGACTCGACCGGAATCCGGAGGACGCCGTGTGCCGGGCCCTGCTGCACCCCCGCCGGCTGCTCCGGCCGCTCGCGACCGATCGCGTCTGACCGATTCCGTACGAACCCATCCTGTATAACGGTTGGAGTGCGCCTGACCTCCCGGTCGGGGACGAAGAGCACGACACCGAGGACGACCAGAGGGGGGGCAGGCCATGATCCGTACCGCATCGCGCCAGCTCCGCCCCGCCGGCCTGCTGCTCTTCCTCCTCACCGAAGTCATGCTGCTGGACGCCGGCAGCCTCTCCGCCGCCGTCGCGCTCGCCGCCACCGCCGCGGCCGGTACCGCGCTCGCCGTGTGCGCGCACATCAGCGCGCGCTCCGTGCCCGCCGTACCGCGTCAGCGGGTACGGACCGCGATCCGCGATCGCGAGCAGCGCACCGCCTTCCTCCCGCAACGGGATCCCGACGCCTCCGGCCGCACCAGGGCCCGAGCGCCCGGCCGTCGCCCGGCGACGGCCGCGTAGGGGTTCACCGACCGGGTTCACCACCGCTTCACTGCCTGACGGCTTCACTGCCTCACGGCTCTTTCCCCCGTACCCTCCCCACCCCGGTATCCCCGCGCGGGTCGTCCTGCCGACATCACGAATCCCCATTCGTCCGGCACGACGAGACCCCACGGAGGGCTCACCATGTCCGTCTTCATGTCTGTCTTCGCCGACCTGGTCGGCAACTTCTCCGACCTTCTCCGGCCGGTCTTCCACCACGGCGCGGCCGCGGCGGCGATCATCCTCTTCACCGCGTTGGTACGGCTCGCGATCCACCCCCTCTCCCGGGCGTCCGCGCGCGGCCAGAAGGCCCGTACCAGGCTGGCCCCGCAGATCGCCGAACTGCGCAAGAAGCACGCCAAGAACCCCGAGCGCATGAAGACCGCGCTCATGGAACTGCACGCGGCGGAGAAGGTCTCGCCGCTGTCGGGCTGCCTGCCGAGCCTGTTGCAGATGCCGGCGTTCTTCCTCATGTATCACCTGTTCTCCAGCCGTCAGATCGGGGGCCGGGCCAACGAACTCCTCGGCCACTCCCTCTTCGCCGCCCCTCTCGGCGACCGCTGGGCCGACGCGCTCGCGCACGGGGGGATGTTCGGTGCGGCGGGTGCGGTGTACGTGGTTCTCTTCGCGATCGTCGCCGGAGTCGCGACCTTCAACTTCCGGCGGATGAAGCGGCAGATGGCCGCCGCGCCCGCGATGCCCGCCGGGCCGGACGGCCAGCAGGTCGCCGGACTCGGCACGATGATGAAGTTCATGCCGCTGATGTCCTTCGCGACGCTCTTCACGGTCGCCGTGGTGCCACTGGCGGCTGCGCTGTACGTGGTGACGAGCACCACATGGACAGCGGCCGAACGGTACTTCCTCTACCGGGACATGCCGCTGGCGGGGGCGCTGGCCAGCCCGGTGTGAGGGGGCTCGGTCGGTCCAGGTGATGAACCGGGGCTTGCACAGTGATCCGATGTCTTGCAGGATCGAACGGCCCGCCTGCGGCTGTGTCCCCGGGACGGGCGACCCCAGGACACCCCCGGACACCCCCGGACACCCCCGGACACCTCCGGACACCCCCGGACACCCCCGGACACCTCCGGACCGACCCGGACCGACCCCAGTTCGACCCCGGGCCTGATCCGGCCCAACCCCGTCCGACCAGCTCGACCAGAGGGAGAAACACCAATGAAGTTGTTGCGAGTCGGTACGGCGGGGGCGGAGCGCCCGGCACTGCTCGACCAGGACGGTACGACCCTCCGGGACCTCTCCGGCCTGGTCACAGACATCGACGGGGCGCTCCTCGCCGACGACGCCGCCCTGGAACGGGTACGCGCCGCCGCCGCCTCCGGCGACCTGCCCGTCCTCGACCCGAGCGGTCTGCGCATCGGGGCCCCGGTCGCGCGCATCGGCAAGATCGTCTGCATCGGCCTGAACTTTCACGACCACGCCCGTGAGACCGGCGCGGAGATCCCCTCCGAGCCGATCATCTTCTTCAAGGCTCCGGACACAGTGGTCGGACCTGATGACACGGTTCTCGTCCCCCGCCGCAGTGTGAAGACCGACTGGGAGGTCGAGCTGGCGGTGGTGATCGGCCGCACCGCGCGCTACCTCGACTCCGTGGAGGAGGCGCTGGCGCACGTCGGTGGCTACGCCGTCTCGCACGACGTCTCCGAGCGCGAGTTCCAGCTGGAGCGCGGGGGCCAGTGGGACAAGGGCAAGAACTGCGAGACGTTCAACCCGCTCGGCCCGTGGCTGGTCACGGCGGACGAGGTGCCGGACCCGCAGGCCCTCGCGATGAAGCTCAGCGTGAACGGTGAGGTCAAGCAGGACGGCACGACGGCGGACCAGATCTTCGGGGTCGGGGAAGTCGTGCGGTACGTCAGCCAGTTCATGACGCTCTACCCGGGAGACGTCATCAACACCGGTACGCCGGCGGGTGTCGCGCTGGGGCAGCCCGAGCCCAAGCCGTACCTGCGGCCCGGCGATGTGGTGGAGCTGGAGATCGCGGGGCTGGGGCGGCAGCGGCAGGAGCTCAAGGGCGCGTAGCGCGCGTAGCGCGCGCCGGTGAGAGCGGGGCGGGGCGCGGTGGTGGATACGGGGTGATGGGTACGGGGTGATGGGTGCGGGCCCACGCCCGCACGCCCGCACCCACCCGCTCACTCCGCACCCACCCCCTCCCTCCGCCTACTCCGCCGACAGTGCCTTCAGCTTCTCCAGCGCCTCCACCACCATCGCGTGGTCCTCCGCCTGCGGCAGCCCCGAGACCGTGACCGTGCCGATGACGCCCGCGCCCTCGACCGCGATCGGGACCGCGCCGCCGTGTGCCGCGTACCGGTCCGGGTCCAGGCGTGACGACTCCTCGAACGTCGTGCCCTTCTCGCGGAAACGCGTGCCGACGAGGAACGAGCTCGCCCCGTACCGCTCGGCGACCCGCCTCTTGCGGTCGATCCAGGCGTCGTTGTCGGCCGTCGAGCCGGGCAGGGCGTAGTGGAACAGCTGTTGGGGACCCCGGCGGATGTCGATCGCCACCGGCGCCCGCCGCTCCCTCGCCAGCTCCACGAGGAGCGTGCCGAGCACCCACGCGTCGTCGTGGGTGAAGTGACGGAGAGTCAGCTCCGCTTCCCGCGCTTCGAGTTCGGCGGCGGTGGGAGGGGTGGAGAGCGGCGTGGCGGAAGGGGCGGACAGTGGGGTGGTCATGAACGGACCTCCAGGTTGATCGTGACACCCTCGCGCGCCGAGCGCCGGGCCGCTTCCAGTACGTCCAGGGCCGCCGCGGCCTCGTGCGCCGACACCGGCGGGGCCGTGCCCTCGCGCAGTGCGGTGGCGATCCCCGCGTAGAACGCCGGGTAGTCGCCCGGTTCTGTCTCCACGGGCTCGCCGCCTCCGGTCGCCGGGGACTCGCCCGCGCCGATCCGGCCCCACATCGACGGGGGTTCCACACCCCAGGGGGCGTACGTACCCGGCCGCCTGCCCTCGCGGAGGTCCGCCTCCTGCGGGTCGAGGCCGTACTTCACATAGCCCGCCGACGAGCCCAGCACGCGGAAGCGCGGGCCGAGTTGGGCGGTGGTGGCGCTGGCGTACAGGTGGGAGCGGACGCCGTTCGCGTGCGTGATCGCGATGAAGGTGTCGTCGTCCGCCCGCGCGCCGGGGCGCCGTACGTCGGACTCCGCGTACACCCGTACCGCCGGGCCGAAGAGGACCAGCGCCTGGTCGACGATGTGGCTGCCCAGGTCGTACAGCAGTCCGCCGATCTCCTCGGCGGAGCCCGACTCGCGCCAGCCGCCCTTGAGTTGCGGACGCCACCGCTCGAACCGCGATTCAAAGCGCTGTACGTCGCCCAGCTCGCCGGCCTCGATCAGCCGGGCGAGGGTGCGGAAGTCGTTGTCCCAGCGGCGGTTCTGGAAGACGGAGAGCAGCAGGCCGCGCGCTTCGGCGAGCGTGGCCAACTCCCGTGCGTCGGCGGCCGATCCGGCGAGCGGCTTGTCCACGACCACCGGCAGGCCGGCCTGGAGGGCGGCGGTGGCCAGCGGTACGTGCGTCTTGTTGGGGGAGGCGATGACGACCAGATCGAGCGTGTCCGTACGCTCCCACAGCTCGTCCGGCGACGCCGCGAACCGTACGTCCGGGAACTCGGCGCGCGCCTGCTCCTGGCGCTCGGGGTTCGAGGTGACGATCGTGTCGAGCACCAGGCCGTCGGTCGCGGTGATCAGGGGGGCGTGGAAGACGGAGCCCGCGAGGCCGTAGCCCACAAGGGCGACGCGCAGCGCGGTGCCAGTCCCGGTATCAGTCATGGGTCCACTTAAGCAACGCTGTTGCCAAAGTGCAAGAGCGGTGCAGAATGGCGGGGTGAACAGGGCGAGTGCGGGGAGTGCGGGGAGTGCGGGAAGCGCGGCGGGCGCGGCGGGCGCGGCGGGTGTGCCTTTCGGGCCGGGGGCCAATCTGCCCGTGCTGCGTGGGCACAACGCCGCGCTCGTGCTCGACCTGCTCCGTACGGCGGGGGCGGGCGGCATCAGCCGGCTGGAGCTCGCCGAACGCACGGGCCTGACCCCGCAGGCCGTCAGCAAGATCACCGCCCGGTTGCGTACGGAGGGACTCGCCGTCGAGGCCGGGCGCCGGGCCTCCACCGGCGGGAAGCCGAGGACCGTCCTGCGGCTGGTGCCGTCCGCCGCGTACGCGGTGGGCCTGCACTTGGACCGCGACGAGCTGACGGCGGTCCTCGTGGACCTGGCCGGGGCGGTGGTCGCGGCGCGGACCGTTCCGTTCGACCTGGGCGCGGGGGCCACCGAGGTCGTGGAGACGGCTGTGGCGCAGGTGGGACGGGTGGTGGGGGAGGTCGTTGGGACGACGCCCTCGGAGGCTGCCGGGGAGCTCGGGGAGCTCGGGGAGGTGGTGGGGGCCGTGGGGGAGCCGGCCGGGCAGTCGGCGGGCGGGAACTCGTCAGAGGATTCGGCCCCGGAGCCGCCCGGAGACTCGGCCGGGTCGTCCGTCGTGCGGTCGGCCGGGGACGTGCGCGAGGCGGCGGGCGGCGGGGGGCTGCTCGGCGTCGGGGTCGCGATGCCGGGCCCCCTCGACCACCGCACCGGCGTGCTCCAACGCGTCACCGGCTTCCCCGCGTGGGACGGCTACCCGCTGCGCGACGCCCTCGCCGAACGCCTGGGGCTCCCGGTGGTCCTGGACAAGGACACCAACGCCGCCGCCCTCGGCCTCGCGCTGCGCGGGCCGGGCGACTCTTTCGCGTACCTCCATCTCGGTACGGGACTGGGAGCCGGGCTCGTCCTCGGCGGCTCGCTCCACCGGGGGGTCCGCACCGGGGCCGGGGAGTTCGGTCACCAGGTCATCCAGCTCGACGGGCCGCTGTGCGACTGCGGCAACCGGGGCTGCATCGAGGCGCTGTGCCTGGCAGCGGTCGCGCGCGGCGATCTGGCGGAGGCGGCGCGGGTACTCGGCGCGGGGGCGGCGAACCTGGTGGAGTTGCTCGACATCGACCGGGTGCTGCTCGGCGGCCGGACGATCGCCGCGCACGAGGAGTGTTTTGTACGGGGAGTGGGGGCGGCGGTCGCGGAACGGGGGCGGGGCGCGGTGATTCCGGTACGAGGCGCGCAGGGCGCGTATCCGGTGGCGGAGGGAGCGGCGCAGTTGGTGCTGGCGCCGGTGTTCGGGCGGGGGCGGGGGCCGAACTGGGGTGAGGGGGAGGCGGGTTGAGGCCGGGGCTGGTCGTTGTGGCGGTGTGGTGGCGTCATGACGCGGGGATGGGGGCCGGCTGCTGCCGTGGCGGTCGGCGCTGTCGTGGCGAGGCCGCGACACGACGTGCGGCGGCGTCGGCGTGATCCGGCCTGAGGCGCGCGAGGTTGGGCTGATCGAGCGTATTCATACGACTTTCATACCTTTGTGTGTCGTGGTGCCGCGAGGTCGGGGGTCGCGCGTGGCAGCGTCGGATCCGGTGCCGGCCGATGCCCGGCTGGCAGAGCCAGGAACCGGCACCGTCCGTGTCCAGACCGCTTCGCGAGCAGCAAAGGCCGTGCCCCCATGCGACTGCGTCATGCCCTCGCCCCCACACTCGGAGTGCTCGCGGCGACCGCCGTGGCCCCGGCCCTGACGCCCCCGGCGGCGGCCATGGTGCCCGACCTGCCCGCGACCACCCACGCGGCTCCGATCGCCGTTG
>NZ_WWJY01000095.1 GCF_009865405.1 Streptomyces sp. SID3212
GCCGCCCTCGGCGCAGCCCCGGCGAGCGCGGACCCCCACCTGACACCGGACGCGACCCGGGCCCGGGTGGACCGGCTGTTCGAGCAGGCCGAGAAGGCCACCGAGCTGTACAACAAGGCCGGCGAACGCGCCGGTGAGCTGCGGGCGCTGGTCGACCAGGCACAGGACCGGGCCGCGCGCGGCCAGGAACGCGTCAACCGCATGCGCGGCGCGCTCGGGTCGCTCGCGGGCGCGCAGTACCGCTCGGGCGGCATCGACCCGGGACTCGCGCTGCTGCTCTCCTCGCACCCGGACGAGTACCTGGAGAAGGCGTCCGTCCTGGACCGGGTCGCCGAGCACCAGTCCGGCACGCTGCTGGAACTCCGCCAGGCACAGCGCGGACTGGCGCAGGAGCGGCTCGAATCCGCCCGTGACCTGGCCGAGCTGGAACGCAGCCGGGCGGCCGTCGCCCGCCACAAGCGGACCGTCGAGCGCAAACTCGTCGAGGCGCGACGGCTGGTGAACGCCCTGCCGGACGCCGACCGCGTGTCCTACGACCGCGCGTCGCGCTCCTCGGACCGGGCCGGGATGCCCGGCCCCTCCGGCGCGGCACCGGCCTCCGGCCGCGCGGC
>NZ_WWJY01000944.1 GCF_009865405.1 Streptomyces sp. SID3212
GCAGCGGACTGCCCGCCGGGACCGCCGTCCAGCTGCCCGCGCCCCTGCGGGACTCCAGGAAGCCCTCGGCGCGCAGCGCCTCGTACGCGGCGGCCACCGTCGTACGGCTCACCGACAGCGCGACGGCCAGCTCCCGCTCGGCGGGCAGCCGCGCCGCGACCGGCACCCGGCCCTCCAGCACGAGCAGCCTGATCCCCTCGGCGAGCGCCCGGTACGCCGGCGGCCGACGGCTGTTCGGCCCGGCGGGCCGGTCGTGCTGCGCCTTGAGCTGCCGGGCGAGCTGCGCCGCGCCGACCGCAGAGGTCCACTGCGCCATAGAAGTCAGTCCACCTTCACCGGATTGGCCATGGTTGGCGGGGAGGAGCCAGCCACAGAGTGATGCGTACCAGTCCACCATCGCATCAGGAGGCCCCCTCATGTCCACCACCGCCGGCCTCCGGGGCGTCCGTCTCACCCGTCGGCTGCTCCAGCTCGCCACCGGACTCGCGCTGTACGGGGCGAGCGCGGCCCTGCTGGTGCGCGGCGGGCTGGGCCTGGAGCCGTGGGGAGTGCTGCACCAGGGGCTGTCCGAGCGCACGGGCCTGTCCATGGGGGTCGTCTCGATCATCGTGGGCGCCACCGTCCTGCTGCTGTGGATACCCCTGCGGCAGCGCCCGGGGCTCGGGACGGTCTCCAACGTCTTCGTGGTCGGCCTCGCCATGGACGCCACCCTCGCGCTCGTCCCCGACGCCCACGGCGCGCCCGCCAGGATCACCCTGCTGGTCGCGGGCATCGTCCTCAACGGCGCCGCCACCGGCCTGTACATCGCGGCCCGCTTCGGACCGGGCCCGCGCGACGGTCTGATGACCGGGCTGAACCGGGTGACCGGCCGCTCGATCCGGCTCGTCCGTACCTCCATCGAGATCGTTGTGGTGGCCACGGGCTTCGTCCTCGGCGGCTCGGTCGGGATCGGCACGGTGGCCTACGCGCTGGCCATCGGCCCCCTCGCGCAGCTCTTCCTTCGTGTCTTCGCCGTCCCCCCGGCGCCCGCACGCAGCCGCGCCGTCGCCGCCGGGTCACCGGAGCAGGCCATACTGCGGCCGTGACCCACCCACGCCATCCGTACCTGGACCACCCGGGCCCGATCCCGTTCGCCCACCGGGGCGGCGCGGCCGAAGGCCTGGAGAACACCGCCGCCGCCTTCCGCCGCGCGGACTCCCTCGGCTACCGCTACTTCGAGACCGACGTCCACACCACCGCCGACGGCCGTCTGGTCGCCTTCCACGACACCACCCTCGACCGGGTGACGGACGGGCACGGCCGGATCGCCGACCTCCCCTGGGACGAGGTGCGGCAGGCCCGCGTCGCGGGCAAGGAGCCGCTGCCCCTCTTCGCGGACCTGCTGGACGAATTCCCCGACGCCCGCTGGAACGTGGACATCAAGGCCGCCCCCGCGCTGGTCCCGCTGGTCGACCTGATCCGCAGGACGGGCAGCTGGGACCGGGTCTGCGTGGGGTCCTTCTCCGAGCGCCGGGTGGCCGCCGCGGCGCGGCTCGCGGGCCCCCGGCTGGCCACCTCGTACGGGGTACGGGGCGTGCTGGGCCTGCGACTCCGCTCGTACGGGGTCCCCTTCCCCGTACGGACGGGGGCGGTGTCCGCGCAGGTGCCCGAGGCGCAGAGCGGCATCCCGGTGGTGGACGAGCGCTTTGTACGGACGGCCCACGCGCGGGGTCTTCAGGTGCACGTCTGGACCGTCAACGAGGCGGATCGCATGGAGGCCCTGCTGGACCTCGGCGTGGATGGCATCATGACCGATCAACTGGAGACGCTGCGCACGGTGTTCACCGCGCGGGGAGCCTGGCACTGAACGCCGGGCCCCGCACACCGGGCGCCGCACGCCTGGAACTGATCGAGGGGGCGCGGGTGACCGCCGAGACCGTGGACCGTACCGAGGAGCCGGACGGGCCTGACGGGCCGGACGGGGTGCGCGACCGCAGGCGCGAGCAACGAGGCTGGTACTTCTACGACTTCGCCTGCTCCGTCTACTCCACGAGCGTGCTCACCGTCTTCCTCGGCCCGTACCTCACCTCGGTGGCCAAGGCCGCCGCCGACGCGGACGGGTTCGTGCACCCGCTGGGCATCCCCCTGCGCGCGGGGTCCGTCTTCGCCTACTCCGTCTCCGTGTCGGTCGTGGTGGCGGTGCTCGTGATGCCACTCGCGGGCGCGGTGGCCGACCGTACGGGACGCAAGAAGCCGCTGCTGGCGGCCTCCGCGTATCTGGGGGCGACCGCCACGGCCGGCATGTTCTTCCTGGACGGCGACCGGTATCTGCTGGGCGCGCTGCTCCTGATCGTGGCGAACGCGTCGCTGTCCGTCTCGATGGTGCTCTACAACGCGTTCCTCCCCCAGATAGCCGGGCCTGAGGAACGCGACGCCGTCTCCTCCCGGGGGTGGGCGTTCGGCTACACCTCGGGCGCCCTGGTGCTGGTGCTGAACCTCGTCCTGTACACGGGCCACGACTCGTTCGGCGTCTCGGAGTCGACGGCGGTACGGATCTGCCTCGCCTCGGCCGGCGTCTGGTGGGGCGCCTTCACCCTCGTCCCGCTGCGCCGGCTGCGGGACCGCGCGGTGCCCGGGCACGGCGAGGGGTCGGTCGGCACCGGCTGGCGGCAGCTGGTGAACACCCTCAAGGACATGCGCCGCCATCCGCTGACCATGTCGTTCCTGCTCGCCTATCTGGTCTACAACGACGGCATCCAGACGGTGATCTCACAGGCCTCGGTCTACGGCTCCGAGGAACTGGACCTGGACCAGACGACGCTGATCACGGCCGTGCTGCTGGTGCAGATCCTGGCCGTGGCGGGCGCGCTCGGGATGGGCAGGCTGGCCAGGTCGTACGGGGCCAAGCGGACCGTCCTCGTCTCCCTGGCGGTGTGGACGCTGATCCTGGGAGCGGGGTATTTCCTGCCGGCCCGGACGCCGGTGGCGTTCTACGCGCTCGCGGCAGCCATCGGTCTGGTGCTGGGCGGCAGCCAGGCGCTGTCCCGCTCGCTCTTCTCCCATCTGGTGCCGCGCGGCAAGGAGGCCGAGTACTTCTCCGCGTACGAGATGAGCGACCGGGGACTGAGCTGGCTGGGGCCCCTGGTGTTCGGGCTCGCGTACCAGCTCACGGGGAGTTACCGGGATGCGATCATCTCCCTGGTGGTGTTCTTCGTCCTGGGGTCCGTCCTGCTGGCGAGGGTGCCGGTGGGGCGGGCGATAGCCGCCGCCGGAAACCCCGTACCGGCACGGATTTAGACGTTGAAGTCAAAGGGCGGTAGTGTACGCGTTTGGCCTGCCGGGCGGACCGTTCCTGCGTAGTGGAGAAATGAATTCGCCGGGTGACATCTTCTGTCAGAGGTGACAAAGCGGTCACTGGTGGGTACAACAAGGGGCGGCACGACGGGCGACGCAAGACCCGGCACGGGAATCTTTACCGCGGACCGGACGTTGACCGGATGACGACGACAGCGACACCTGTCCTGTGGGCGACAAGCCCGGGAGGCACGATTCATGAGTGAGCGAGCTCTCCGCGGCACGCGACTCGTGGTTACCAGCTACGAGACGGACCGCGGCATCGATCTGGCCCCGCGCCAGGCGGTGGAGTACGCATGCGAGAACGGACATCGATTCGAGATGCCGTTCTCGGTGGAGGCGGACATCCCGCCGGAGTGGGAGTGCAAGGCGTGTGGCGCCCAGGCACT
This sequence comes from Streptomyces sp. SID3212, assembly GCF_009865405.1. GTDB lineage: Bacteria > Actinomycetota > Actinomycetes > Streptomycetales > Streptomycetaceae > Streptomyces. The sequence continues at coordinate 3,723 of NZ_WWJY01000944.1, forward strand.
CCTGGTCGACGGAGATGGCCCCGAGGAGAAGAAGGGCAAGCCTGCGCGTACGCACTGGGACATGCTCATGGAGCGGCGCACACGCGAGGAGTTGGAGGAGGTGCTGGCCGAACGGCTGGCAGTCCTGCGCTCCGGCGCCATGAACATCGCCGTGCACCCGCGGGACAGCCGGAAGTCGGCCTGACCGCGAGCATGTAACCACCGCACAAAAGTCATAAGAGCGCACAACGCAGTAGAGCCACAGAACAGCCGATGGGCCCGACACACACCGTGTGCCGGGCCCATCGGCTGTCCCGCACCGTGTG
>NZ_WWJY01000945.1 GCF_009865405.1 Streptomyces sp. SID3212
ACTACCGGGGCGGCCCCGTCGACCTCGCCGAACTGATCGCCGCCTGGCACCGGGGCGGCGCCGTGGACGGCTTCCACGTCGCGCCCGCCGAGCCGGCCCGCGACCTGGAACGGCTGGTCAACGGTACGGTCGCGCTGCTCCAGCACCGCAGCCGGTTCCGTACCTTCTACCCGGGCGGCACCCTGCGCGAGCACCTGGGCCTGACCCGGCCCGCCAACCGGTACACCCACGCCGGGGGAGTCTCATGACCATTGACCGCCGGGGCGCCGACCGCAGGGGCGACGGCCGCAGGACCCTCCACCTCGCCGCCCGCTTCCCCGGCGTCGACCCCGCCACCGTCAGGTCCGGCCCGCGCGCCACGTCGCGGATCGAGTTCTCCTCCTTCGAGCGGCTGGCCCGTACCGCCGAGCGCGGCCTCTTCGACTTCTTCCTCCTCGCCGAGGAGCCGCAGCCGCGCGAGCACCAGGGACCGGTCCACGACCCCGACGTCGTCGGCCGGCCCGAATCGATCACCGTGCTCAACGCCCTCGCCGCCGTCACCGACCGGCTCGGCCTCGCCGCCACCGTGAACGCCGCCTTCAACGAGCCGTTCGAACTGGCCCGCAGGCTCGCCACCCTCGACCGCCTCAGCGAGGGCCGAGCCGCCTGGCACGTGGTGACCTCCTGCTCCGCCCTCACCGGGGAGAACTTCCGGCGCGGCGGCTACCTCGACCGCGCCGACCGCCACACCAGGGCCGCCGAGTTCGTCGCCACCGCCCGCGAACTCTGGGACTCCTGGACCCCGGCCGCACCCGGCGCCCCGTACGGCGTCCCGCGCCCCTTCGCCCACACCGGCCGGCACTTCGCGATCGAGGGCGAGTTCACCGTCCCCCGCTCCCCGCAGGGCCACCCCGTCGTCCTCCACGCCGGTGACTCCGAGGAGGGCAGGGAGTTCGCCGCCTCGGCCGCCGACGTCGTCCTCGGCCGCCCCGGCACCCTGGAGGCGGGCCGGGCGTTCTACGCCGACACCAAGGCGCGGCTCGCGCGGTACGGCAGGCGGCCCGGCGACCTGAAGATCATGCCGGGGGTGACCTACGTCCTCGGCGACACCGACGCCGAGGCCCGAGAGCGCGCCGCCGAGATCCGGGAGCGCGCCGCCGAGATCCGGCGTCAGAAGGACCCTGATCCCGACCCCGGCCCCACCACCGCCGGGCCGTCCTTCATCGGCAGCCCCCTGACCGTCGCCGAGGCGCTCGACACCTTCGTCCAGCAGGGGGCGGCGGACGGTTTCCTCCTCATTCCCCCTCCCACCCCGGGCGGCCTGGACGACTTCGTCGACCGGGTCGTACCGCTGCTCCAGGAACGCGGTGTCTTCCGTACGGAGTACGCGGGGACCACGTTGCGGTCCCATCTGGGGCTTCCCGACCCCGTCTGGAAAGGCTGATCAGCATGACCACCGACACGTCCGGCGCGCCCGGCACAGCGACCGACACCGACCCGGCCGAGGAGTGGAGGCGCTGGCACGAACGGCGCGTCTTCGCCGTCTCCGCGCCCTACGGCCCGCTCTCCCTCACCGGCACCCACTGGCTCACCGACTTCCCCGAGGGCCGCCTGCCCGCCGTACCGGGCGTGTGGCGCGCGGACGGCGAGGATGTGGTGCTCACCGCCGGGGACGGCGACGGCCTCACCGCCGACGGCGTACCGCTGACCGGTGAGATCCGGCTGACGGCCGACACCGGGCCCTTCGAGGACAGCAGGATCGCGACCGGGTCACGCCGGCTGGTCGTGCTGCGCCGCGAAGGGCTGTGGGCGGTACGCGACTTCGACCCGGGATCGCCGGCACGGCGGTCGTTCCTGGGCATCGAGGCGGCCCCGTACGACGGCGACTGGGCGCTGACCGGGCACTTCCGGCCGTACGAGAGCCGTACGATCCTGCTCCCGAACGCGGACGGGCGCGAACGGGACTTCACCCTCGGCGGTGAGATCTCCTTCTCCGTGGACGGTACGGACCACACCTTCCAGGCCGCCGTGGAGCCCGACGGGTCCCTCTGGGTGGTCTTCGCCGACACGACGAGCGGGACGGACAGCTTCCGGTTCCGCTTCCTGCGGCCGCCGGCCCCGGACGCGGACGGCACGGTCAGCGTCGACCTCAACCGGGCGGTGCTGCCGCCGTGCGCCTTCGCCGACCACTTCCTCTGCCCGTTCCCGCCGCCCGGCAACCGGCTCCCGATCGCGGTCCCGGCAGGGGAACGGCGGCTCCTGACCGGCTGATCCGGCACTCCCGGCCCTCCGGCACCACCCGTCGCGGTGGCCGGAGGGCACCCTTGCGCGGGGCGGCCGGCGGCCCCGATACTCCCCGGAGTGCTTGCCGGGAGACGCCTGTCCGGGATCCGGACGGGCGCTCCGGCTTCGCCTCACGGGCCGGGCACCCCACCGCCGGGCCCCCGATTCCCCCCGGAGGAACGACACGTGAGGATCAAGCGCACCACCGCCACGGATGCCGGGCCGACAGGCCGCAGGACGCGAGGGGCCCGTCTCTTCGCCGTCACCGCCGGACTGGCCGCCACCGCCGCGCTCGCGATCCCGGCCGCCGGAGCGAGCGCACAGGACCGGGCCACCGTCTACGGTGCCCAGCAGCTCACCGCGGCGAGCGACGCCGTCCTCGCCGCCGACGTACCGGGCACCGCCTGGTACACGGACCGGGCCAACGGCGAACTGGTCGTCACGGCCGACAGCACCGTCTCCGCCGCCGAGATCGCCTCGATCCGGCGGGCGGCCGGGGCCGACGCGGGCGCCCTGCGCGTCGAACGCACCCCCGGCACGCTGTCCCGCCTCATATCCGGCGGCGACGCCGTCTACGCCCCCGGCCGGCGCTGCACCGTGGGATTCAACGTCCGCAGCGGCACCACCTACTACTTCCTGACGGCGGGTCACTGCACGGAGGGCTCCCCGCCCTGGTACGCGGACCCGGCGCACACCATCAGCATCGGCCCCACGGTGGGCACCAGCTTCCCGGGCAACGACTTCGGCCTCGTCCGGTACGACAACCCCGCCGTGCCCCACCCGGGCACGGTCGGCACCGTCGACATCACCGGCGCCGCCAACGCCACGGTCGGCATGTCCGTCACACGCCTCGGCTCCACCACCGGGGTCCACAGCGGTACGGTCACCGGCCTCAACGCCACGGTCAACTACGGCGGCGGCGACGTCGTCTCCGGCCTGATCCGTACCACCGTCTGCGCGGAACCGGGCGACAGCGGCGGACCGCTCCACTCCGCCGGCCGGGCCATCGGCCTCACCTCGGGCGGCAGCGGCAACTGCACCTCCGGGGGCACCACGTACTTCCAGCCGGTCACGGAGGCGCTGAGCGCCTACGGAGTCAGCGTCTACTGACCCGGCCGCGCCGCCGGGTGAGCCCCTGTCCCGACCGGACGGGGGCTCACCTCTGCGACAATGCGGGGTGGTCGGTGGTGAGGAACGGGGGGCCGCGGGCAGTGAAACGCATCGGAGTGACCGGTCACCGGGACATCCCAGCGGCGGCCAGGGCACACATCAGAGCCGCCATCCTGGCGGTGCTCCGCGCCCAGCAGGGCTCGCTGGAGGCGCTCTCCAGCCTTGCGGCCGGCGCGGACCAGCTCTTCGCGGACCTCGCGCTCGACCGAGGCGCGGAACTGACCGTCGTCATCCCCAGCGGGGACTACGAGGACGGCTTCGACGACCCCGAGGAACTGGCCCGCTACCGGCACCTCAAGGACCGGGCCACCCTGGAGGTCAGGATGGCGTTCCCGCACTCCACCGACGAGGCCTACTACGCGGCGGGCGCGTACATCGCCGACCACTGCGACCGGCTGCTGGCGGTGTGGGACGGCCGCCCGGCCCGCGGCCTCGGCGGGACGGGCGACATCGTGCGGTACGCGCGTGAGCGGGGGAAGCCGGTGACGGTGATCTGGTGCGAGGGGGTGGAGCGGGCCTGACGGTTCGCGCCCCTGACCGCCCACCGACCGCCCACCCCTTCAACACCCACCCCTTCAACACCGGCCCCTTCCACACCCGCCCCTTCCACACCCGCGCCTCAACTCCGGTGCCGTACCAGCCAGTCCGTGTGCTGCGGCGAGACGATCCGCTCGGTCTCGTACACCGCGTTCGCCCACTGCGCCTCGGTGACCATCGTCGCCATCGCCGTGTGCATCGCCGCCAGATCGTCCTCCACCAACGAGTGCGCGGAGATGAGCGGTTGATGGCGCCGTATCTCGTTCCACGCCAGGCAGGCCGCCGCGGACGCCGACAACAGCCCCAGCACGGCGGACGATCCGGTGACGGAGAACGTACGCAGCAGGGCCAGGAGGAGCGCCAGCAGGGTGAGGACAGTGATGGTCACCCCCCAGAGGGTGGTGGCGTGACGGGAGATCACCGTGCGGCGGTGGTACCAGTTGCGCTGCTCGATGAGCCGGTCCCTGACGTACGTCTCCTTGCGGGCGCTGAACGCCTTGTCGCGCAGCATCTGCATGGGAGGAGTGATGAGTTGGGCCGCCCCCGCCGGGGCCCCGCCGCCGTCGCGCGGATCCTCCCAGCCGACCTTCTTGAGTTCCCTCAGGCCCGCCTCCATCCGGGTGGTGAAGAGTCCCGCCGGATCCTCCGCCCCGGAATCGAAGGGCGCCCCGTGCACCGCGTACCGCCACGACATCGACTTGATGAACTCGGCGGCGGAGCGGTTGAGTTGCCAATGCGACTTTGCTCGGTGCCCGGCGGACCTGAGGGTGAACAGGAGTACGCCCGCGTACGCCAACGCGCTGAGCGCGCCCACGAGTTGGAACGTACCCCCGAGCTTCCCCTCCCACGGCAGCGCGGCCAGCGCGGCGGCCAGGACGAGCAGCACCAGCTGGCTGCGGTTGGCGTTGACCGCCTGCCGCTGGCGCGTGACGGCGATCGCGTCCGCGTAGTGGAAGAGAACCGGCAGATCAGCGTTTCGGAAGACCATACTGTGCAGTGGTCCGCGTAACTCGGCCATGCGCGCGCCCCCGTCTGCTGTGGTGTTGTCACTCGTTCAGCTGAATGGCGCCTCGCGCGACGCGTTCGCGAATTCCTGACAACGCTTTTGTCTCGGCCCCCGTGCCGAGTTGCTGTACGAGTTCTGAAGAGTAAAGTCGTGCCGCTGACACTGCAACGGTGCCGTGTCTCCTGTTCGCACCTGATGATCAAGGACGGCCGTCGTGACCTTTCAGACCTCTGTCACCTTCGCTCCTGCGAAGAAGAACCGAGTCCCCCTCGCGGAGATCGACGTACGCGACACCGAGGTCGCCAAGAAGCTCAACCGGGTCCTTCCCATGCCCACCAGCCGTGTCGCGCGCGTTTCGAGCTTCAACTCCGCCCTCTAGACTGGCGGAATGACTGGACCCCTGGTCCCATTCCGCGAGATCGTCTTAAAGGTCCACAGCCGGTGCGATCTCGCTTGTGACCACTGCTACATCTACGAACACGCCGACCAGAGCTGGCGCACCCGCCCCAAAGCGATCTCTGACGAGGCGATTTCCTGGACGGCTCTGCGACTGGCAGAGCATGCCAAGACCCATGCCCTGCCCTCCGTGTCAGTGATCCTGCACGGAGGGGAGCCTCTGCTGGCGGGCCCCGCCCGGCTCCGGCAGGTCTGCGCCGAGCTGACCGCGGCTCTCGACGGTATCGCTGCCCTCGATCTGCGCATCCACACCAACGGGCTCCAGCTTTCTCCCCGTTATCTCGACCTGTTCGACGAATTCGGCGTCCGGGTGGGCATCTCCCTGGACGGCGACCGGACGGCCAACGACCGGCACCGCCGCTACGCGGACGGCCGCAGCAGCCACCCCCAGGTCCTCAAGGCCGTCGCCCTGCTCCACGAGGAGCGCTACCGCCACCTCGACCTCGGGCTGCTGTGCACGATCGACGCGGCCAACGACCCCCTCGCGGTGTACGACGCGCTCGCCGCCCTCGATCCGCCGCGCATCGACTTCCTCCTCCCGCACGCCACGTGGGACGAGCCCCCGCCGCGCCCCGACGGCTCGCCCACCGCGTACGCCGACTGGCTGCTCACCGTCTTCGACCGCTGGGAGGAGCAGGGCCGGCCCATGCCGGTACGGCTCTTCGAGTCGGTGCTCTCCACCCTCGCCGGCGGCCCCAGCCTCACCGAGTCCCTCGGACTGGCCCCCACCGACCTGGTCGTCGTGGAGACCGACGGCACGCTGGAACAGGTCGACTCGCTCAAGAGCGCCTACGACGGCGCGGCGGCCACCGGCTTCGACGTCTTCTCCCACACCTTCGACGAGGTCGCCGCCCACCCGGGCGTACGGACCCGCCAGCTGGGCCTCGCCGGGGTGAGCGAGACCTGCCGGCGGTGCCCGGTCGTCCGCTCCTGCGGCGGCGGCCTCTACACCCACCGGTACGGCTCCGGCGCCGCGTCCGGGCCCGCGGCGGGACCCGCCGGGTTCGACCGGACCTCGGTGTACTGCGCGGACCTCGAAGCCCTGATCCGCGGCATCGAGTCCCGTACGGCCGCCGCGACCACCTCGCCCGCCGTCACGGACACCGGGGAACTGCTCGCCGCCCAGCTGGACCTGACCCGCTCGCTCCTCGCGGAGCTGCACTCCGAACTGGCCGGCCGGGGCGGTGCGTCCTGGCAGGAGGCCTGGGAGCTGGCCGGGGTGGTCGAGCGGCACTCCGAGGGACTGGACGAGCTGCTCGCCCACCCGTACACCCGCCCCTGGCTGGTCGACTCCGTCGCGGCCCTGCGCGAGGAGCGGCCCGAGGCACCGGGCAGCGCGCGCCGCCTGGCGGCCTACGTCGCCGCCGCCGTGATCCGCGGCGGCCTGGACCTGGCCGTCCGGGTCGGCCACCGGGACGGCGCCCTGCACCTCCCGACCCTCGGGGTGCTGCGACTGGACGACGGCGCGGGACCGTACAGCGCCGGCGCCGGGTCGTACGCCGGCTCGTACGGGGACGCCGAGGTGCGCGTCGTGGAGAAGGGCTTCCTGGTGCGCGCCGGCGCGGTGGAGCGGCTGGTCGTACGCCCCGGGGAGGCCACCCCGTACTGGCGGCCCGTGCGCCGCCTCGGCCGGGACGGCGCATCCGACCTCGCGCCCGATCTCGCGCTCGACGACCTCGATCCGTACCGCGACCGCTTCGGCGCCCCCGTCCACCCGGGGCTCGGGGACGCGGAGGCGGCCGGCTGGAGCGCCCGTCTCGCGGCGGCCTGGGGGCTGCTGCGGGACGCCGTACCCGACCAGGCGGCGGAGGCGGCGGGGACGCTGTCCACGCTGACGCCGCTGTTGTCGGCGTCCACCGGAGCGGTGAGCGGGCCGCCCGGCTACGGAGCCCTGGGGATCCCCGTCCACGGGGACGCCGGGGAGCTGGCGCTCGCGCTCCTGCGCGGCTTCCGCGCCGCGAAGCTGCGGGCGCTCACCGAGGTCACCGACCTGTACGCGCCGGACACCGTGCCCGCCCAGTTCCGCCGGGCGCCCTGGCGGGACACGCCGGTCCCGGTGTCGGAGCTGCTGGCGGGGGCGTACGAACGCGTGGGTCTCGCGGCGTACGACACCTCCTACCGGGACCACGCCCGCCGGGCGCTGGACGCGCTGGAGGGCACGGCCGAACTCACGGTCAGCGGGAAGAGCCTGCTGGCCGCCCTGTGGAAAGAGGTCGACCATGCCTGACGCGACGGACCGCCCCGCCACCGTGGCCGCGCTGGCCGCCGAGCTGGCGGCCCTGGGGGTCACGGACGGATCGATCCTCCTCGTCCACGCCTCCCTGCGCTCCACCGGCCTCGACGCCGACACCCTGCGCACCGCCCTGCTGACGGCCGTGGGCGACACGGGCACCCTGGTCGTGCCCGCGTTCACGGAGGACAACTCCGACACCTCCTCGGCCCATCTGGCGCGGATCCGGGGGAAGACACGCCGGGAGGCGGCGGCCTTCCGGGAGCGGATGCCCGCCTTCGACGCGGCGACCACGCCCTCCACGGGGATGGGCCGGCTGGCCGAGTCCGTACGCACCCATCCGGGTGCGGTGCGCAGCACCCATCCGCAGACCTCTTTCGCGGCCGTCGGGCGCCGGGCGAAGGAATTGCTGGCCGTGCATCCCCTGCACAGTCATCTGGGCGAGGACTCGCCGCTGGGCGCTCTCGCCGCGGCCGGTGCGCACGTTCTGATGATCAATGTGGGATTCGGCGTCTGCACCGCGTTCCATCTCGCGGAATACCGGGTCGGCGCGCCGACACGTTCCTACCGCTGTGTACTGAAAGGCCCTGACGGGATCGCGCGTTGGGTGGAATATGAGGATGTCACCCTCGACGACAGCGATTTTGAGTCCGTGGGCGCTTCGTTCCCCTGGGGTATGGAGCAGAAGGGACAACTGGGAGGAACATCCGCGCGGCTGTTCCCGATCAAAGACGCGGTGGATCACGCGGAGTCGTGGATGACCGAAAAGCGGCGTTGATTGACCGAACGTCAAGGGGATGGAGGGGGCTCCGCTCCGGAATGATGAGTTCGCCAAGACACAGGACGGGGGTCGTGTGCAGGCGTCACCGCGGCAACGAGCGGCTGACCATCGGCCGTATTTCTTTCTGAGTTACGCACACACACCGAGGGACGGGGCGGGAGGGCCCGATCCGGACATGTGGGTCGAGCGGCTCTTCCGGGATCTGTGCGGACATGTGCTGGCCATGACCGACCTGCCGGCGGGCGCGCCGCCCGGCTTCATCGACCGGGAGATACGCTCCGGCGAGGGCTGGTCGGAACGGCTCGGCGAAGTCCTCTCCACCTGCCGGGTGTTCGTACCGCTGTTCTCGCCGCGCTACTTCGCCAGCGAGATGTGCGGCAAGGAGTGGTACGCGTTCGCGCAACGCGTCATCTACCAGCAGGCGAAGAGCAACAACCCGTCGGACGCGATCGTGCCGGCCCTGTGGGTGCCGGTGCCACCGCAGCAACTCCCCGGCCCCGCCGAGCGGTTGCAGTTCAACCACCGGGACTTCGGGGACCGTTACGTCACCGACGGACTCTACGGGCTGATCAAGCTCCGGATCTTCGCCGAGGAGTACGAGCGGGCGGTCTACGAGCTCGCCAAACGCATCGTCAGTGTCGCCGACACCGCGGCCGTCGGCCCCGGCCGGCCTCTCGACTACCGCCAGGTGCCCAGCGCGTTCGGGGCCAACGGCGGTCCGCGGCCCATGCAGGTCACCGTGGCGGCCCCCACCCACCACGACCTGCCCGAGGGGCGGACCCCGCACTACTACGGCGGTACGGCCCAGGACTGGAATCCCTACCACCCGGACTCCGTGAGGCCGTTGGCGTACGTCGCACGGGATCTGGTGCGCTCGCTCAACTACCAGGCGGACATCATGTCGTTCGACGACGTCGCCGTACCGCACGACGGCAAACAGGCGCCCACCCGGCCGGAGATCCTGCTGGTCGACCGGTGGGCGCTGCACGACGAGGAACAGCGCGAGCGGCTCGCCGCGTTCGACGCCGAGCACCGGCCCTGGGTGAGCGTCGTCGTGCCGTGGAACCGCGAGGACCAGCAGAGCAGGGCGGCCGAGACGGAGCTGAGCGAACAGCTGGAGCGGACCATGCCCAGGAAGATGGGGCAGGGCCGCACCGCCTGCCGGGCCGCCGCCAAGGGCGTGCCCAGCATGGAGGCGTTCGGCCAGATCCTGCCGCAGGTCGTCGAGGCTGCGGCCCAGCAGTACCTGAGACACGCGGCGGTCTACCCGCCGGCCGGCGGCAGCCACACCGAACGGCCGCGCCTGCGCGGCCCGATGGCCGCCGAGTACGCGACGACGTACTACACACCCGAGACGCACGACCTGGCGCCCGATGCGGAGGACACGGATGACAGAACGTCGTGACGGACGCATCGTCACCTTCTACTCGTACAAGGGAGGTACGGGCCGCACGATGGCCCTGGCCAACACCGCCTGGATCCTCGCCGCCAACGGAAAGCGCGTCCTGGCGGTCGACTGGGACCTGGAGGCACCCGGCCTGCACCGGTTCTTCCACCCCTTCCTCGACCCCTCCACGCTCGGTGCCACCACCGGGGTCATCGACCTGATCACCGAGTACGCGTGGGCCGCGACCAGCCCCGTCGAGCGGTCCGACGACTGGCACCGCGACTACGCGCGCATCCAGCCGCACGCCGTCTCCCTCACCCCGGAGAACCTGGGCTGGGAGTTCCCGGCCGGCGGCACGCTCGACTTCGTGTCCGCCGGGAAGCAGAACCGCGAGTACTCCGCGACCGTCTCCACCTTCGACTGGGACAACTTCTACGACCGGCTCGGCGGCGGCCACTTCTTCGACGCGCTGCGCGACGACATGAAGGCCCACTACGACTACGTCCTCATCGACAGCAGGACCGGTCTGAGTGACATCGCCGACATCTGCACCGTCCACCTGCCCGACGTCCTCGTCGACTGCTTCACCCTCAGCGACCAGTCCATCGACGGCGCCGCAGCCGTCGCCCGCCAGATCGACGAGCGCTACGGCGGCCGGGGCATCAAGATCTTCCCCGTGCCGATGCGGATCGACGAGGGCGAGAAGGAGAAGGCCGACGCCGGACGCGCCCTGGCCCGGCTCAAGTTCGACCGGTTCCCCGGCGGGCTCGCCGGGGAGGAACTCACCGCCTACTGGGGCGCGGTGGAGATTCCGTACCGCCCCTACTACGCCTACGAGGAGACCCTCGCGACCTTCGGCGACGAGGCCGGGCTGAGCAACTCCCTGCTCTCCGCCTTCGAACGGGTCACCGCCTACGTCACCGAGGGCGCCGTCACCGCGATGCCCACCGTCGGCGAGGAGGCGAGGCTGCGCATCAGGGACGCCTTCACGCGCCGCCGCCCCTCGCTGCCCGCCGACCTCTTCCTCAGCTACGTGGCCGAGAACCGGATGTGGGCCGACTGGGTCGAATCGGTGCTCACCCGGGCCGGGTTCCGGGTCGTGCCCCGGGACGTCTCCGCCGATCCGGACGCGGCGGGGACCGGCAAGGGCGCGGCCGCGGCCGCCACGACCGCCGAGACGGCGGCCCGTACCGTCGTGCTGCTGTCCGCCGCCTACCTCAAGTCCGCCCGGGCCGTGGAGGTGTGGACCCGCGCCGCCTCCGAGGACCCCGGCGGCGGCCGGCGGCAGCTGGTGCCGCTGCGGGTCGGGGACGTACGGCTCACCACGCCGTACATCGACCGCAACCCCGTCGACCTCTACCGGCTGGACGAAGTCCACGCCACCACCGCCCTGTTACGCGCACTGGAGCGCCCCGTCCAGCTCACCGACGCGGTCGCGCCCGGCCCGCGCTTCCCCGGCACCGTCCCCAAGATCTGGAACGCGCCCGCCCGCAACCCCGGCTTCACCGGGCGCTCCCTCGTCCTGGAGCGGATGCGCGACCAGCTCGGCGGCGGCATGGCCGTGGTGCTGCCCCAGCCGCAGACCCTGTACGGACTCGGCGGCATCGGCAAGACCCAGGTCGCCCTGGAGTACGTGCACCGCTTCATGGCCGACTACGACCTGGTCTGGTGGATCTCCTCCGAACAGGTCGCGGACGTGGTGGCCGGCCTCGCCGAACTGGCCGTACGGCTCGGGGCCCAGGGCGGCGAGGACATGGCCGCCGCCTCCCAGGAGGCCGTCGACCTGCTGCGGCGCGGCGTGCCGTCCTCGCGCTGGCTGCTGGTCTTCGACAACGCCGACGACCCCGAACTCATCAAGCGCTTCTTCCCGGCGGGCGGTCCCGGGCACGTGCTGGTGACCTCACGCAACCAGACCTGGTCGCAGTACGGCGACGCGCTGCCCGTCGACGTCTTCCTGCGCGAGGAGTCCGTCGAACACCTCCAGCGGCGCGCGCCCGGGCTGAGCACCGTGGACGCCGACAAGGTCGCCACCGCCGTCGGGGACCTGCCGCTCGCCGTCGAACAGGCCGCCGCCTGGATCGCGGAGACCGCCACCCCCGTCGGCGACTACCTGGAGCAACTGGCCCAGCAGGCACCCAGCGTGCTGGCCCTCAACCAGCCGGCGGGCTACCCGGAACCGGTCGCCGCCACCTGGAACATCTCCATCCAGCGGCTCAAGGAGCGCTCGCCCGCGGCGGTACGGCTGCTCCAGCTCTGCGCCTTCTTCGCCCCCGAGCCGATCTCCGCGAACCTCCTCTACAGCAAGGAGATGATCGAGGCGCTCAAGCCGTACGACGCCTCGCTCCAGGAGACGCTGGTCCTCGGCCGGGTCATCCGGGAGATCGGCCGGTTCGCACTGGCCAAGGTCGACCAGGTCGGCAACAGCATCCAGGTGCACCGGCTGGTCCAGGCGATCATCAAGGCCCAGCTCACCGAGGAGGAGCAGCAGGACGCCCGGCACGCCGTCCACCGGATCCTGGCGGGCGCCAGGCCCGACGACGACGAGCCGATCGACAACCCCGGCACCTGGGAGCGGTTCAACACCATCTGGCCGCACCTCGTGCCGTCGGACGCCGCCCGGTGCAGGAAGCCGGAGACCCGCCGGCTGATGATCGACCGGGTGCGCTACCTCTGGAAGCGCGGCGACCTGCCGGCCGCCTTCGAACTCGCCAACGACCTGCGGGACGTCTGGCGGGAGAAACTCGGCAACGACGACCTCCAATACCTCTACCTGCGGTTCCACCTCTCCAACATCCTGCGCTCGCAAGGCCGTTACGTGGAGGCGCGGGAGCTGGACGAGGAGACCCTGGCGCGCCAGCGCGTGGTGCTGGGGGCGTCCCATCCGCACACGTACATGACCACCAGCGGACTCGCCATGGACCTGGGCACACTCGGCGAGTACGGCAGGGCGATGGAGCTGGCGACAGAGGCGCACGAAGGGTTCAGCTCGATCTTCCACGAGTCGCACCCCCGGACGCTCGCCGCCGCCAACAACCTGGCCCTGAACCTGCGGATGGTCGGATACTTCGCCCGTGCGCGGGAGTTGGACCAGGACGTCTTCGACCGGCGCACCGAGGTGCTCGGCCCGGTGCACCCGTACACCCTCTCCTCCGCCGCCAGTCTCGGGCGGGACCTGCGGGAGATCGGCCGGTACGAGGACTCGGCGGCGCTGCTCAGCCGGACGTACGCGACGCTCAAGGAGCAGATGGGGCAGGCGTTCCCGGGCACGCTCGTCGCGGCCAAGAGCCTGGCCGTGTCGCTGCGCAGGGCCGGCCGGCTGGAGGACGCGCGGCGGCTGACCACGGCCACCCGCAACCGCTACCGCGCCAAGTACGGCACGGAGGTCAACCCGGACTCGCTGGCCTGCGACCTGAACCTGGCCGCCGACCACTTCTCGGCCGGGGAGCCGGTGGCGGCCAGGGACCTGGCGCAGGAGGTTGTGGACCAGTACATGAAGGTGCCGGGGGAGCGGCACCCGTACACCCTCGCCGCGATCAACAACCTCGGTATCTACCACTGGGGTTGCGGGGCGCCCGAGCTGGCGGAGCAACTGCTCCAGGGCGCTCTGCGGGCCATGCGGGAGGTGCTCGGGGACGAGCATCCGCACACGCTCTTCTGCACGGTCAACCTCGCCAACGCCAAGGCGGACCTGGGGGAGTTGGAAGAGGCACTGGCCATCGAGCGGGCCGCCGTCGCCGGGTTGCGCGAGTCGCTGGGCGCGCACCACCCCGAGATGCTCGCCGTCGTCTCCAACCTCTGCGTGACGCTGGGAGCTTCGGGGCGCAAGGACGAGGCGGCGCCGATCCGCGCGGAGACGGTGGAGGAGCTGACCCAGCTGCTCGGCGAGGACCACGCGCTGACCCGGCTGGCGCGGGACGAGCGCAGGGTGCACCGCGATCTGGAGCCCCTGGTGGTGTAGGCGTCTTCCGGGTGCCGGACGGGCTCGAGCCCGTCCGGCACCCGG
>NZ_WWJY01000946.1 GCF_009865405.1 Streptomyces sp. SID3212
CCGCCACCACCCCGCCCGCCGAATCACCCCAGGGCAGGACCCCGGACACGACCCCGACCCCGGCCGCGCCCCCGAAGGACGTCAGTCCCCGATGACCCGCCGCAGATAGTCGTTCCCGAACAGCCGGTCCGGGTCGAGCCGGTCCCGTACCGCCGCGAACTCCGCGAAGCGCGGATACACCCCCGCGAGGTACGCCGCGTCCCGGGTGTGGACCTTGCCCCAGTGCGGCCGGCCGCCGTACGCGATCATGATCCGCTCCACCGCCGTGAAGTACGAGCGGTGCGGGGTGCCCCGGTACAGATGCACCGCGATGTACGCGCTCTCCCGCCCCGACGCCGTCGACAGCGGGATGTCGTCCGCGGGCGCCGTCCGGATCTCCACCGGGAAGCTGATCTTCAGCGGCGACCGCTCGACCATGGCCTTGACCTCGCGCAACGCCTCCACCACGTGCTCCCGGGGGAGGGCGTACTCCATCTCCAGAAAACGCACTCGGCGCGGAGAAGTGAAGACCTTGTAAGGGATGTCCGTATACGTACGGGCCGACAGGACGCGGCTGGAGACCCGCGCGAGCGGCGGGATGACCATGGGAACGGCCTTGCCGACCGAACAGACGACCTCGAAGAGACCGTTGGCGAGGAACTCGTCCTCCACCCAGCCGCTCACCCGGCCCAGCGGGGCGGGCAGGCCCGCGCTGCGGTTGTTCCGCTTGGTACTGCAATTGCCCGTGTGCGGGAACCAGTAGAACTCGAAGTGCTCGTTCTCGGCGACGTGCTGGTCGAACTCCGCCGTGACCCGGTCGAAGCTCATCGGCTCCTCACGCGCCGTCAGCAGGAAGACCGGCTCGACGGCGAACGTGACCGCCGTGATCACCCCCAGCGCGCCGAGGCCGACCCGGGCGGCGGCGAAGACGTCCGCGTTCTCCTCCGCCGAGCACCGCAGCAGCGAACCGTCGGCGGTGAGCAGCTCCAGCGCCCGTACCTGCGCGGCGATCGACGCCGACTCGCGGCCTGTGCCGTGCGTGCCGGTGGATATCGCGCCCGCGACGGTCTGTTCCATGATGTCGCCCATATTGGTGAGCGACAGACCCTCTCTGGCCAGCGCCGCGTTCAGCCGCTTCAGCGGCGTCCCCGCCTCGACCGTGACGGTGGCCGGGCTGCCGGTCCTGTCGATCTCCCGGATGCCGGTGAGCAGGTCGGGCCGTATCCGTACCCCGTCGGTGGCCGCCACGGCGGTGAACGAGTGGCCCGTGCCGCCGGCCTTCACCTTGAGCCCGTCGGCGGCGGCCCTGCGGACGACCGCGGACAGCTCGTCCACCGAGGCGGGGGAGACCGTGCGGGCGGGCCGGGCGGTGACGTTGCCCGCCCAGTTACGCCACGCGGTCCTGCTCGTCGTTTCTGTACGGTCGTAGCTCATCCGGCCCGTGCCCTCCCCGAACAGTGACCGGCTCGCGCAGCCGGCGGTACCCCAGGAACGCCACCGCGGCCGCGAGCGCTCCCGCCACGGCGGGCACCGCGTACCCCGCGCGGGTCCCGGCCTCGTCCACCACCCGGCCGGCGGTCGAGGCGCCGAGCGCGACCCCGACCGCGAGCCCGGTGGTCGTCCAGCTCATGCCCTCGGTCAGCTTGCTGCGCGGTACGTGCGCTTCGACCAGGGCCATCGTGCTGACCATCGTCGGTGCGACGGACAGGCCCGAGACGAAGAGCGCCACGGCCAAGAACGGCAGGTTCCCGGCCAGTTGGAGGGGGATCATACTCAGCGCCATCACGCCGACCCCCACCACCCACCCCCGGGCGGGCGGACCCTTCACGTGCACCAGCCCGAACACCACCCCCGCCAGGCACGATCCGCACGCGTAGCCCGCCAGCACCAGACTGGCCGCGGCCTTGTGCCCCCGCTCGTCCGCGAAGGCGACCGTCACCACGTCCACGGCCCCGAAGATCGCCCCGGTCGCGACGAACGTGGCCACCAGCACCCGCAGCCCGGGGGAGCGCAGCGCGTCGCCGCGAATGTGCCGCTCGCGCGGCTGCGGTACGGGTTCGGTCGCGCGCTGCGCCGTCAGCCAGAGCACGCCGACCACCAGGAAGACCCCGGCGAGCAGCGGACCCGCCTCGGGGAACCACGCGGTGGAGAGCCCGATGGAGACGACCGGGCCGACGATGAAGCACAGCTCGTCCATGATCGATTCCCACGCGTGCGCGGTGTGCAGGGCACGGGGCGAGCCGCGGAGGATCGCCGCCCAGCGGGCCCGGACCATCGCCCCGACGCCCGGCATGCAGCCCCCGGCCACGGCGAAGACGAACAGGGTCCACTCCGGGGCGCCCCGCTGGGCGCAGACGAGCAGGCCCGCGATGCCGGTCGCGGCCACCAGGGTCGCCGGGCGCAGCACCCGCCGCTGTCCGTACCGGTCGGCCAGCCGGGATATCTGGGGGCCCGCCACGGCCTCGGCGGCGGCGAGGGTGGCGGCCAGCGCGCCCGCCAGGCCGTACCGCCCGGTGAGCTGGGAGACCATCGTCACGACGCCGATGCCGAGCATGGCGAACGGCAGGCGGCCGAGCAGACCGGCGGCGCTGAAACGCCTGGTCCCGGGAGCGGAGAAGATCGAGCGGTAGGAACTGAGCACGCGGCGCTCCGGCAGGGACACGCTCAGGGAATCACTGAGGCCGCCACAGCCTACGACCGGATCCCGGGCGTGCCCATCGCTTTTTCCGCCGCAGGTCACCGCAGGCGGACCGACAGGGCACGGTGGCCCGAAGGCAGCGCCCCGGGGGCGGCGGTGGTCCGCCGTACCCCGGCGGATGGCAGGATCAAAACATGCCCGAACAGCACCCCACCACCCCGTACGACGCCCTCCTCCTGTTGTCCTTCGGCGGCCCCGAAGGACCGGACGACGTGGTTCCGTTCCTGGCCAACGTGACCAAGGGCCGCGGCATCCCCGAGGAGCGGCTCAAGGAAGTGGGCCAGCACTACTTCCTGTTCGGGGGCGTCAGCCCGATCAACGAACAGAACCGCGCCCTCCTGGACGCGCTGCGCGAGGACTTCGCCGCACACGGCGTGGACCTGCCGGTCTACTGGGGGAACCGGAACTGGGCGCCCTACCTCACCGACACCCTGCGGGAGATGGCCAAGGACGGCCGGCGCCGGATCGCCGTCCTCGCCACCAGCGCGTACGCGTCGTACTCGGGCTGCCGCCAGTACCGCGAGAACCTCGCCGACGCCCTCGCCACCCTCGCCGCCGAGGGGATCGAACCGCCCCGCGTGGACAAGCTGCGGCACTACTTCAACCACCCCGGCTTCCTGCGCCCCATGGCCGACAGCGTGATCGCCTCCCTGGCCGACCTGCCCGAGGACGTACGGGCGGGCGCGCACCTCGCCTTCACCACCCACTCCGTCCCGGTCGCGGCGGCCGACACCTCGGGTCCCGTGGAGGAGCACGGCGAGGGCGGCGCGTACGTCGCCGAGCACCTCGACGCGGCGCGGGTGATCGTGGAGGCCGTACGCGCGGAGACCGGCGTCGAGCACCCCTGGCGGCTGGTCTACCAGTCGCGCAGCGGCGCCCCCCACATCCCCTGGCTCGAACCGGACATCTGCGACCACCTGGAGACGCTGAGCGAACAGGGCGTCCCCGCCGTCGTGATGGCCCCCATCGGCTTTGTCTCGGACCACATGGAGGTTCTGTACGACCTCGACACCGAGGCCACCGCCAAGGCCGCCGAGCTGGGGCTGCCCGTCCGCCGCTCGGCCACCGTGGGCGCGGACCCGCGCTTCGCCGCGGCCGTACGCGATCTCCTGCTGGAGCGCGCCGCCGCCGA
>NZ_WWJY01000947.1 GCF_009865405.1 Streptomyces sp. SID3212
CCGCCCGGCCGGGGCGGCGCGTCGGACGCGGTGGCCCTGCGGAGGCGTACGGTCAGCGACGCGCCCTGGCGGCGCAGCCGTTGCAGGGGGGTGGGCGGCAACGCGCGTGCTGCGCCGCGCGCGTAGTACCGCTCGACGTAGAACTGCCCCGCCGACAGCACACTGGTGACGGCGATGTACCAGATGGTCGCCACCATCAGCAGCGGAATGACCTGGTAGGTGCGGTTGTAGATCAACTGCACGGAGAACAGCAGATCCTGCACCGCGAGGACACTGACGATGCTGGTGCCCTTGAGGGTGCCGATGAGCATGTTGCCCGCGGTGGGCACGATCGACCGCATCGCCTGCGGTACGACGATCCGGCGCAGCACCCGCCACCGGCCGAGGCCCAGGGAGGCGGCGGCCTCGGTCTGGCCCGGGTCGACGGACAGAATGCCGCCCCGCACGACTTCGGCGGCGTACGCGGCCTCGTGCAGGGTGAGACCGATCAGCGCGGTGAGACTGGCACCGAAGAGGTTCACGGTCTTGACGGTGAGGAACTCGGGGCCGAACGGGATGCCGAGGCCCAGCGTCGGGTAGAGCGCGCCGATGTTGAACCAGAACAGCAGCTGCACCAGGAGCGGGGTGGAGCGGAAGATCCACACGTACCCCCAACTGATCGTGCGCAGCACGGGGTTGGCGGACAGCCGCAGGACGGCGAAGACCGTGCCGATGAGGAAGCCGAGGACCATCACGGCGGCGGTCAGCCAGAGCGTGAGGACCAGCCCGTCCAGGACGGCCGGGGTGGTGAAGTACTCGCCCACCACGGACCACTGGAACCGCTGGTTGCGGACGACCGAGTTGACGACCATGGCGAGGGCCAGCAGGGCGACAACGGCGGAGAGCCACCGGCCGACATGGCGGCGGGGCACGATACGGGTGAGGTCGTCGGCGGACGGGGGAACGTTCGCGCGGCGCGGCGCGGAGGCGCCGGCCGCGGGCAGGACGTCGGGAGAGACGGACATGGAGGGGCTCCACGGGAGAGGTGGTCGGCGGTGGCCAGCGGGTGTCATCACGCGCACCGCGTCCCTCAACACGGCCGTCACGTCCCGGTGTTGCCACCGGACCGTCATCCCTTCGATCGTACGTGCGGAAACGGGAGGTCTGTCAAGAAGTCCTTTTCCGCCCGGCCACGGCCCGACCACAGTGCGAACGCCGGTTGACTTCCCCGTACGGGCCATGCTCAATTGGCTCCATGCAGAAGCAGCTGCCGTTGGTCACCCGCGGACACATCGACTTCGGTCGAGTGTGGTCCGCCTCGTGTTGCGCCTGACCCGGCAGCGGGCCGCCTGACCGGCCCCTTCCCTCCCTCGGTGACCCCCTCGCGGGCCGAGACTCCACTCCTCACCGGGCGCGCGCTGCCGTCGACCCCGTCGTTCCCCTGACGCTCGTCACGCCTCGTCACGTCATCACGTCGTCGCGCCAGTCCGGTTCTCACCTGCTCGGTGCCACCCTGTCGGGTCCCTCCCTGCTCCGGTTCCGCTCCCGCGGCCCTGAGGCATGACCACGACCGGTCTCTCCCAGCTTCTCTTCTGTACGAAAGGTCCACCATGCCTGTGGAGTTCCTCGGGATAGCCGCCACCCACGACGGTTCGGAGACCCATCCCCGCTCCGGTGCCTCGTTCGACAAGGACTACACACTCAAGCTCGCACGGGCCCACGAGGACCACGGCTGGGACCGGGTGCTGTTCGCGTACGGGTCGGGCTCACCGGACCCCGCCCCGGCCGCCGCGTACATCGCCGCGCACCTGGACAAGCTCCAACTCCTGCTGGCGCACCGGCCGAACGTGTCGTACCCGACCTTCGCCGCGAAGACGTTCGCCACCCTGGACCGGATCAGTGACGGCCGGCTGACGGTCCATTTCATCACCGGGGGCAGCGACCAGGAGCAGGGGCGCGAGGGGGACACACTCACCAAGGACCAGCGGTACTCCCGCACCCGTGAGTACATCGAGATCGTCAAGCGGATCTGGACCTCGCACGAGCCCTTCGACCACGAGGGCGAGCACTACCGGTTCCACGACTTCGTCAGCGACGTCTTCCCGGTCCAGCAGCCCCGGCCCAACGTGTCGTTCGGCGGTTCCTCCGAGGCGGCGTACGCCGCCGGGGGCGCCGAGGCTGACATCTACTGCCTGTGGGGCGAGCCGCTGGCGAAGACCGCCGAGCAGATCGAGGCCGTGAAGGCCGCGGCGCGCGCCGCAGGCCGTACGACCCCGCCCCGGATCCAGGTCGCGTTCCGGCCGATCATCGCGCCGACGGAGGAACTCGCCTGGGAGAAGGCGCACCGCACGGTGGCCGCCATCAACGCCCGCAAGGAGCGGGGGGACGCGGTGGTCAGGCGCGGCCGGGGCCGGGGGGCGCCGGAGAACACCGGCTCGCAGCGGCTGATCGCGATCGCGGAGGCGGGCGAGCGGTACGACCGCGCCCTGTGGACGCCGACCGCCGCCGCCACGGGCGGCGCGGGCAACTCCAACGCGCTCGTGGGCACCCCGGAGACGGTCGCCCAGGCGCTGCTCGACTACTACGACCTCGGGGTGGACATCCTCTCGGCCCGTGGCTACGACCTGCTGGGCGACGCCATCGACTTCGGCCGCCACGTGATCCCGCTGGTGCGCGAAGAGGTCGCGAAGCGGGACGCGGAGAAGGCCGCGAGGGACGCGCGCGCCGGGCACACCGAAAACGCCGCGAGCGCCGAGAGCGGCCCGCGGAGACTGGCGGAGGCCGGGCGATGACCTCCGTCGCCGAACCGGGCGGGCTCACCTGGGTCACGGCCACCGTCACGGACCCGCTCGCCAGGCCGATGCTGCGGGAGCTGGGGGACGAGTACGCCGCGCGGTACGGCAAGGACGCGCACGCCGAGATGGCCCGCTACCCGGCCGCGGAGTTCGACCCGCCGCACGGCGTGCTGCTGCTGTTGCTGGAGCGGGGTGAGGCGGTCGCCGGAGGCGCGTTCCGCCGCTACGACCCCGCGACGGCGGAGCTGAAGCGCATCTGGACCCACTCCGCCCACCGGCGGCGCGGGCTGGCCCGGCGGGTCGTCGCCGAGCTGGAGCGGATCGCCGCCGCGCGCGGCTACCGGCGGGTCTACCTCACCACCGGGCCGCGCCAGCCCGAGGCCAAGGGCCTCTACCTGCGGACCGGTTACACACCGCTGTTCGACACGACGGCCGACCCCGAGACCATCGGGCCGCTCCCGTTCGAGAAACACCTCGCACCGTCGAGGGGAAAGAGATGAGACCCGTGCGCGCTCAGGTATCCGCCGTCCTCGCGGCCCTTCTGCTGCTGCCCGCCCTGGCCGCCTGTGGTACGGACGACACGTCCGGCAAGGAGTCGGCGGGCGCCGCGTCCCCCGCACCCTCGGGTGACGTGGTCGCCGCGCTCAAGAAGGACGACGCGCTGGCGAAGCTACTGCCCGCGGACGTCCGCGAGCGGGGCACCATCAAGATCGCCTCGTCGGTGGGAGCCGCGCCCAGCGCCTACTTCCCCGACGCGACGGGGAAGAAGCCGGTCGGGCTGGACATCGACATCGCCGACGGGGTCGCCAAGATCCTGGGGCTGAAGCTGGAGCGCCAGGAGGCCAGCTTCGAGGCGATCCTGCCGGCGCTCGGCAGTGGCAAGTACGACGTGGGGACCGGCAACTTCGGTGTGACGGACGAGCGTCGCAAGACGATCGACTTCGTCACGTACATCAACGACGGCCAGGGTTTCGCGGTCAGCAAGAACGACACGACCACCCAGAAGGTCACGAAGCTCGACGAACTCTGCGGCAAGACCGTCGGGGTCGGGGCGGGCACCACCTTCGAGGCGACGCTCGACGCGAACAAGTCGGTCTGCGCGCAGGCGGGCAGGAAGCCGTACACGGTCAAGGTCTACTCGGACACCGGCGCCGTCCTCACCAGCCTCCAGCAGGGCCGGATCGACATCGTGATGTCGACCATCAACGGGCTGCGCTACCAGGCGGCCCAGCCGGCCGCGGGCGTGAAGTTCCTCGGTGAGTTCCACCGGCTCGACGTGGGATTCGCCTTCAAGAAGGGCTCCCCGCTGCTCCCGGCGTTCGAGGGCGCGGTCAACGAACTGATCGCCGACGGCACGTACCAGAAGATCCTCGCGCGGTGGGGCACCCAGGACTCCGCGATCGAGAAGTCCGAGATCAGTCCCCCCGAGAAGAAGTAGCGGCAGGAGCGCCCACCATGGAAACCGCCACCGGCACCGCGCAGGCCGCGCCGCCGCCAGGATCTCTCGTACCACCCGGAACCGTCCGGGACGGCGAGGAACTCGCCACCCTGAAAGTGGTGCCCGCCCGCCACTACTGGCGGTGGGCCGCCGGGGTCGCCGCCCTCGTCGTCGTCGCCCAGTTCGTCCACGGCCTGGCCACCAACCCCGGCTGGGACTGGCACACCTTCTCGCTCTACCTGACGGCCGACAGTGTGCTCAAGGCCGTCTGGGTGACCCTCCAACTCACCGCGTACGGTACGGTCCTGGGCTTCGCGCTCGGAATCGTCCTGGCCTTCATGAGGCTGTCGCGCAGCGCGATCCTCCAGACGGTCGCCTGGACGTACATCTGGGCCTTCCGGTCCATCCCGCTCATCGTGCAGCTGCTGTTCTGGTTCAACCTGGCCTACCTGTACAAGGAGCTGGGCGTCGGGATCCCCTTCGGTCCCGTGCTGTGGAGCTTCGACACACTGAACCTGGTCGGTGCCCTCTCGGCCGCCGTCATCGGTCTGGCGCTGCACCAGGCCGCGTACGCCGCCGAGATCGTGCGCGGCGGGATCATCTCCGTCGACGGCGGGCAGTTGGAGGCCGCCGCGGCGCTGGGCATCCCCCGGCTGCGGCAGCTGCGCAGGATCCTGCTCCCGCAGGCGATGCGCGGCATCCTGCCCAACGCCGCCAACGAGGTCATCTCCCTGTTCAAGGGCACCTCGATCGTGTCCGTGATGGCCATCGGCGAGCTGTTCTACCAGGTGCAGGTGGTCTACGGCCGCAACGGGCGTGTGGTGCCCCTGCTGATGGTCGCCACCGCCTGGTACATCCTGCTGACCACCCTGCTGTCCGTCGTCCAGTACTACGTGGAGCGGCACTTCGCGCGGGGCCACGAGCGCACTCCCCCGCCCACCCCGCTCCAGCGTGCCCGCACGTTCGTCCTCAAGCTGCGGGCCACCGCCGCCACCGGAGGTTTCCCGCGATGAGCAACAACGACACGACGACGGTGGGCCCGGGCAGGGGCGCGGGCGCCGAGGGGCCCGACGGCGGTCTGATGGTCGAGGTGCGCGGGGTCCACAAGACCTTCGGCACCCTCGAAGTACTGCGCGGGGTCGACCTCCAGGTCCGCACCGGCGAGGTGACCGTGGTGCTCGGCCCGTCCGGCTCGGGGAAGTCGACGCTGCTGCGCAGCATCAACCACCTGGAGAAGCTCAACAAGGGCTACATCAGCATCGACGGTGAGCTGATCGGCTACCGCAGGGCCGGCAACAAACTGCACGAGCTCAAGGAGCGCGAGGTGCTCAAGCAGCGCCTCCACATCGGCTTCGTCTTCCAGAACTTCAACCTCTTCCCCCACCTGACCGTGGTGGAGAACATCATCGAGGCGCCCGTCTCGGCGCTGCGCGTCCCGCGCAAGCAGGCCCTCGAACAGGC
The DNA here is from genome assembly GCF_009865405.1 of Streptomyces sp. SID3212. GTDB lineage: Bacteria > Actinomycetota > Actinomycetes > Streptomycetales > Streptomycetaceae > Streptomyces. Next base: position 5,674 of record NZ_WWJY01000947.1, read on the forward strand.
CCGGGTGCTGCTGGAGCGGGTCGGGCTCGCCGACAAGACCGACGTGTACCCGCGTCAGCTGTCCGGCGGCCAGCAGCAGCGGGTGGCGATCGCCCGCGCCCTGGCGCTGGAGCCGAAGGTGCTGCTCTTCGACGAGCCCACCTCGGCGCTCGACCCCGAACTGGTGGGCGAGGTCCTCGATGTCATCAAGGATCTGGCCCGGTCGGGCACCACCATGATCGTCGTCACCCATGAGATCGGCTTCGCCCGTGAGGTCGCGGACACCGTCGTCTTCATGGACGGCGGAGTGATCGTCGAGCAGGGCACGCCGGCGGAGGTGCTCGACCGGCCCCGGCACGAGCGCACCAAGGCGTTCCTGTCGAAGGTCCTCTGACCTCTCCCGTACGTCCTACCTCACCGTCCTTTCCTCCCCGTTCCCCGTCACCGTCACCGTCCCCGTCAAGGAGCCCACCGTGTCGCCCCGTCGCGCCTTTCGTCCCGCCGCCGCCCTGCTCGGCCTCGTCACCGCCCTCACCCTCACCGCCTGCGGCGACCCCGCCGACGACACCGTGAGCAACGCCGCGCCGGCCGCGAAGGGCGCCAAGAAGGCCGAGTTCGACCTGAGTCCCAACCAGAAGCGCCTCACCACCCCCAAGGTCGACGCCGTCGCGGCCCTCCTGCCCGCCGCCATCCGCGAGCGCGGCACGCTGGAGGTCGTCAACTCGGCCGGCTCCGCGCCGCCACTCGACTTCTACGCCACCGACGACAAGACCGTGATCGGCGTGGAGACGGACATCTCCGCGCTGGTCGCGAACGTGCTGGGGCTCAAGCTGAAGTCCCACACCGTCGACTGGGCGAACATCTTCGTCGGGCTCGACAGTGGCAAGTACGACCTCGGCATCAGCAACATCACCGTCACCGAGGAACGCAAGGAGAAGTACGACTTCGCCACCTACCGGCTCGACAACCTCGCGTTCGAGGCCAAGAAGGGCTCGGGCTGGAAGGTCGAGGGCCCCAAGGACGTGGCGGGGAGGACGATCGGGGTCAGCTCCGGCACCAACCAGGAGAAGCTGCTGGTCAGCTGGAGCGAGGAGAACGTGAAGAACGGCCTCAAGGCCACCGACATCAAGTACTACCAGAACGCCACCGACTACTACCTGGCGCTGGGTTCGGGCCGCCTGGACGCCTACCTCGGGCCGAACCCGGTCGCCGCGTACCACTCCGCCTCCACCGGCCAGACGGAGGTCATCGGCACCTACTCCGGTGGCGGGGCCGACGTCCAGGGCAAGATCGCGGCCACCACGAAGAAGGACAACGGCCTGATCAAGGCGGTGCACGAAGCCCTCAACACCGTCATCAAGAACGGCAGTTACGGAAAAGTCCTCAAGCGCTGGGGCCTCTCCAACGAGGCCGTGACGTCCTCGGAGCTCAACCCGCCCGGCCTGCCGAAGACCAACCAGTGACGCCGGGCCGGTAGGCGCCTCGCGCCGGTGTGTGTCCACCGGCCGGTGGACACACACCGACCGGTCTCAGCCCAGCTGCCCCGTTCCCCTGCCCGTGTCCGGCGCCCCCGCCGGACACGGGCACCGCGCGTGGTACTTGAGGGCGACGGCCGCCAGGTCCAGGTGCGCGCCGAAGGCGGGCCGCGCGGCGAGCCGGCGCGCGTAGTCCCACAGGCGCGGGTAGTGCGCGACACACCGGGCCGCCACCGTGTCCAGGTGCGGCCGGTGCACGGTGTCCAGGTACGCCAGCGCCACCCACAACTGGACGTCGGCGGCGGTCGGCGTGTCACCGCCCAGCGCGAACTCCCGCCCCTCCAGGCGCTGTTCGAGCGTGTCCAGCGCGGCGAAGAGCGTGTGCAGAGCGCGGTCCCTGTCCTCGGGCGCCGTGTCGGGCCGCCCCGCGATCCCCGCGTTGACGCCGAGGTCCCGCTCGCACAGCAGGGCGAGGGCCTCGATCTCCTCCTCCGTGCCGCGCGGGCGCAGTTCGGGACCCGAGCCCCCGAACCGTACCGACAGGTCACGCAGGATGTCGGGGACGTACGTACTGACGATCCGCCCGGTCCAGCCGTCGCTGAGCACGGGCGCGGCGGCCGGCCCCGGGTGGTGGTGCGAGGTGGCCTCGTACAGGGGGAGCAGCGCCTCGTACCCGCCGCCGGGACCGTCGGGCACGGCGGGGAGCAGGGTCACGGGGAGGGTGTCGCCGAGGTCGAGCAGGCTGTGGGTGACGGCGATCTCCAGACAGGTGGGACAGGCCGGGGACAGGTGGAGGCGGTAGCGGCGCGGCACGGCGTAGTGGCCGCTGCGCGCGTCGCAGCCGATCCTGCCGCGGATGGTGGGTGCGACGGCGGGTGTGATGAGGGACATGCGTCTCCCTGCGGTGGATGCGTACGGACGGACGGACGCTCACGACACGCGCAGGGCAGGGCGGACCACGGGCCGGGCACGCGGGCGCGGGAGAGCGCGACGCGTGGTGCTACCGGTCGGAGGAGGGCGTGCCTGTGCCGTGTCGGCTCGGAGGATTACGCGGCGCTGCAGACACGGAGCAGGTCGATGTGGCGACGGGAGGTCAGCAGGGGCAGCGACCGGGCCGTGCCGGCCCCGCGATCGATGTCCAGCCCCGAACGACCCATTTGTGCCTACCCGTTCGCTAGATGCCCACAGTCGAGTGTCGGGCCGCCCGGGGGCCCCGTCAAGGGTGCCCGCGTCCCCCGGCGGGGCCGTCTCGCATGGTGAGAGCGGGGGTGGGACCCGCGGGCGGGACGGGGCGTGTGTGACGGGTGGTGTTCCGCGTGTGAACGGCGGCCGTGTTGTGTTACCGGGACATGTCGGGTTCGTGGCCGAACCGGCCGTGCGCCGCCGGGTGCCGTACACCTTCTCTAGGGTCCGTGTCAGGCGTGGACCTCTCCCCCGTCTCCCTCTCCCTCTCCCACGCCTGACGCCACCTCACCTCCCGCCGCCCGACCCGAACCGTGCGAGGCACACCATGAGTCAGCCCGTCGACTCCGTCACCGCGGGGCACACCCCCGAGGACATCTCCGGCCAGGAGCCCGCCGCGGCCTGGTCCTTCGAGACCAAGCAGATCCACTCGGGCGCCGCACCCGATCCGACGACCGGCGCCCGCGCGACGCCGATCTACCAGACGACGTCGTTCGTCTTCAGGAACACCCAGCACGCCGCGGACCTGTTCTCCCTCGCCGAGCCGGGCAACATCTACACCCGGATCCACAACCCGACCCAGGACGTCCTGGAGCAGCGGATCGCCGCGCTGGAGGGCGGGGTGGCGGCCGTCGCCCTCGCCTCGGGGCAGGCCGCGGAGACCCTCGCGATCCTCACCCTGGCGAGCGCGGGCGACCATATCGTCTCCAGCACGTCGTTGTACGGCGGTACGTACAACCTGCTGCGCCACACGCTCCCCCGGTTCGGTATCGAGGTGTCCTTCGTCGACGACCCGGACGACCTCGACGCCTGGCGCGCGGCCGTACGCCCGAACACCAAGGCCCTGTTCGCCGAGACGCTGGGCAACCCGCGCGGCAACGTCCTCGACATCCGGGGGGTGGCCGACGCGGCGCACGACGCCGGGGTGCCGCTGATCGTGGACAACACCGTGCCGACGCCGTACCTGCTGCGTCCGCTGGAGCACGGCGCGGACATCGTGGTCCACTCGGCGACGAAGTTCCTCGGCGGGCACGGCACCACCATCGGCGGCGTGGTCGTCGACGGCGGTACGTTCGACTTCGGCGCGCACGCCGAGCGGTTCGCGGACTTCCACGAGCCCGACCCGAGCTACCACGGCCTCCAGTACTGGCCGGCCCTCGGCCCCGGCGCCTTCGCGATCAAGCTCCGGGTCCAGCTGCTGCGCGACCTCGGTCCGGCGCTCTCCCCGCACTCCGCCTTCCTGCTGCTCCAGGGGGTCGAGACGCTCAGCCTGCGCGTCGAGCGCCACACGTCCAACGCCCTGGCGCTGGCGCGGTGGCTGGAGCGGCGCGACGAGGTCTCGGCCGTCCACTACGCGGGACTGGAGTCCAGCCGGTGGTACGAGGCCGGGCAGCGGTACCTGCCGAGGGGCGCGGGCGCGGTCCTGGCCTTCGAGCTGCGGGACGGCGTGGAGGCGGGCAAGCGGTTCGTGGACGGCGTCGAGCTGTTCAGCCACCTCGCCAACATCGGTGACGTACGCAGTCTGATCATCCACCCGGCGTCGACCACCCACAGCCAGCTCGACGAGGAGCAGCTGGTGGCCACCGGCACCGCGCCCGGTCTGGTGCGGCTCTCCGTGGGCCTGGAGAACGTCGACGACCTCAAGGCCGATCTGGAGGCCGGGTTCCGCGCGGCCAAGGCGGCGTCCTGACGATGTCGGTCGAACCGGCCACACGTCCCCTCCCCCCGGCCACCGCCGGCTGGCAGGAGGGGGACCCGCCGGGCCGCCGCTCCTGGGTGACGCTGGAGCGCCCCCTCCCCCTGGAGGCGGGCGGTTCGCTGCCCGCCGTACGACTCGCGTACGAGACGTGGGGGCGCCTCGCCCCCGACGCCTCGAACGCGGTGCTGGTCCTGCACGCGCTGACGGGAGACAGCCATGTCGCGGGACCGGCAGGGCCGGGGCATCCCACCGGCGGCTGGTGGGATGCCCTGGTCGGCCCGGGGCTGCCGTTCGACACCGAGCGGTGGTTCGTGGTCGCGCCGAACGTCCTGGGCGGCTGCCAGGGTAGTACGGGCCCCTCGTCGCTCCGTCCCGGGGCGGCCCGTCCCGGTGAGCGCTGGGGGCCCGACTTCCCGTACCTGACCCAGCGGGACCAGGTGGCCGCCGAGGCGGCCCTCGCGGACGCCCTGGGCATCGACCGCTGGGCCGCCGTCGTCGGCGGTTCCATGGGCGGGATGCGCGCGCTCGAATGGGCCGTCGGCCACCCGGAGCGCACCGGGTCCCTCCTCGTCCTCGCCTGTCCCGCCGCGGCCTCCGCCGAGCAGATCGCCTGGGGAGCCGTCCAGACCGGGGCCATCAGGTCCGACCCGGGCTGGCACGGGGGCCGCTACCACGACGCACCGGCGGGCTCCGGACCGTACCGCGGTCTCGGGGTGGCCCGGCGGATCGCCCATGTGACGTACCGCAGCGAGCCCGAACTGGCCGCCCGGTTCGGCGGCGCCCCGCAGCCGGGCGAACACCCCTGGCGGGGCGGGCGCTACCAGGTCGAGTCGTACCTGGACCACCACGCGGCCAAGCTGGCGCACCGCTTCGACGCGGGCAGCTACGTCACGCTGACGGAGGCGATGAACGGCCACGACGTGGGCCGGGACCGGGGCGGCGCCACCGCGGCGCTGCGCCGGGCCACCATGCCCGCGCTGGTCGCCGGGGTCGACTCCGACCGGCTGTACCCGCCGTCGCAGCAGGCGGAGCTGGCCGCGGCGCTGCCGGGCGCGGACCGGCCGAGGATCGTCGAGTCGCCGTACGGACACGACGGTTTCCTCATCGAGACGGAGCAGGTGGGCGCGCTGGTGCGGGAGTTGCTGGCGTGAGGTGACGGGGGGGTGTGGGCGCGGGGTGGGTTCGTACGCCCGGAGCACATGGCGCGCGGCATACGGCGTACGGCGCGCGCGATCGCCACGCGGAGGGCCGGGCGCGTACCGGACGTACGCGCCCGGTCCGCCGACGCGCCGGCCTCCGTATGCCGCGCGCCGGACACCCCTTCGCGGACGCCCCCGGGTCCCGCCCCCGGTCC
>NZ_WWJY01000948.1 GCF_009865405.1 Streptomyces sp. SID3212
GCGCGCACTCCGGCGCGGGAGACGGCGAGCGCGGGGAGCGGCCAGAACAGCGGGCAGCAGCAGCCGAGCCAGACCCAGGGCACCGGCGCCGTGCCCCCGCGCACGTCCGAGCAGGCCCCGCCGCCCCCGCCCACCAGCCAGGGCCCGTCGTCCAGCGGCAGCACGGGCGACGGCAGCAGCGGCGGTACGGGGGGCACGGACGGCGGCTCGTCCACGACGGGCGGCTCGTCGTCGGGCGGCACGGGGGCGCGGAACCCGATCGGGGGGTTGCTGGGCTGACGGCCCGGCGCGGGGACGCGCCGGGGAGACGGAGACGTACAAGAGACGGTCCGGTCCGGGACAACGCGGCGGTACGGCGGCGGAGTTCCGGACGGGACCGTCTCTTGGTGTGTGGCCCGCGTGGTGGCGGCCCGTGAGGGGCCGTGGAGCACCTCAGAGCGGCAGGGGAGGGGCCTAATGGGGTACGGGGACGGGCCTGGCCCTTACAGGGGCGCTGAGCCCCCCGTACCGCTACCGGCGCCCGACCCGCGGCGTCCCGGTCCCGCGTCGCTGCCGGCACCGGCCCCCGCGGCCAGCTCCTTCGCCGCCTCCGTGAGGTCCTTCGCGGTGTCGATCGCCCGCCAGTACGCGCCGTTCGGCAGCGGATAGCCGGCCAGTATGCGCTCGCGGGCGAGGCGCGGGAACGTCGTACGTTCGTGGTCGCCGCGGTCCGGCAGCGTGGCGACGAAGTCGGGGGAGAACACGTACACACCGGCGTTGATCAGATACGGCGACGGCGGCGACTCGATGAAGTCGAGGACGTGCCCGAACTCGTCGGTCTCGACGGCCCCCCAGGGGATCCGGGGCCGGGCCAGGGCGAGGGTGGCGGTGGCGTCCCGCTCCGCGTGGAACGCGGCCATGTCACGCAGCGAGAAACGTGTCCAGATGTCGCCATTGGTGGCGTACCAGGGCTGCCCGGGCTCGGGCAGGCGCGCGGCGGCGTACTTGAGGCCGCCACCGCGCCCGAGCGGTTCGGGCTCGACCACGGTGGTGACGCGCAGCGGAAGATCCGCCGAGGCCAGCCATTCCTGGAGCACCTCGGCGAGATGACCGCACGACACGACGGCGTCGGTCACCCCCTCCGCGGCCAGCCAGGCGAGCTGATGGCCGATGATCGGGGTCCCCGTGCCGGGGATCTCGACCATCGGCTTCGGACGGTCGTCGGTGTACGGGCGAAGCCGCGACCCCTGGCCGCCCGCCAGGACCACGGCCTGCGTCGGATACGTATGCATGCCGTGAACGATATGCGGGGCGGTCAGGGAGGCGGCGGTCAGCTCCCCGCGGTCTGCTGGGACACCCCGTACGCGAACGACGTGTCACAGACGGGACGCGAGAAGGACTGCGCCCGGGTGGGGCCGTAGTGCGCCACGGCGGCTCGGCCGAGGGCCCGCGCGATCGAGATGCAGTGCTTCGCGAGCGACGGGCGCTCCTCGACCTGGCGCTGGAGGTGGGTCAGGGCGATCCCCGGGTCCTTCTCCTGGAGTTCCACCAGGAGCTTGTCGCGGAGTACGTCCTGGGGGGCGCGGGACTTGGCCCGTACCGAGGCGGTGTCCGAGGCGGCGGTCAGGACCTGCGACTCGGTGGTGCTGGTCGCCCACGGAACACGGGCGACCGCGAGGGTCCCGGAGAGCACCAGGACGACGGGCAGTACGAGAGCGAGAGTTCGGCCGATACGGCGGGCAGAGTGGGTCACGCAGGCGAGCGTAGCGGGCAGTAATGATTTGGCGACATTTAGTCACTCACTCGGGGGACGGTTCGACCGGTCCTTTCGAATCGGAGGTTGACGCGGCCTGTCCGAAATGACGTGTGTGCCGGGGTATTTGTACGGAAACGCGGACGGCCCCGCACCGGAGTGCGGGGCCGTGCGGAGGAATTCGGGGCGCGGAGCGGGACGGGCGCGTCAGCTCACCCCGCTCTTCTGGTTCCTCTCGTTCTTCCTTCTCGTTGCTCAGTTGCTGAGGCGCTCGCCGGTGGAGGAGGAGAAGACGTGCAGCTCGTCGGGGCGGGGGACGACGTGGAGCTTGGTGCCCTTGTCGGGGACGGCGCGGCCGTTGACGCGGACGACCAGTTCCTTGGTCTCGCCGCCGACCTCGGCGGTGCCGTAGACGAACCCGTCGGCGCCGAGCTCCTCGACGACGTTGACGGTGACGGCGAGGCCGGCCGGCGCGTCCTTGGAGAGGGTCTTGGCGCTGTCGGCCTCGGCGGCGAGGTCGAAGTGCTCGGGACGGACGCCGACCGTGACGGTCTTGTCGCCCTTCTCCGTGGCGGCGGAGAGCGCCTCACGGGAGACGGGGACGACGCTGTTGCCGAACTTCACACCACCGTCGGTGATGGGGACCTCGACCAGGTTCATGGCGGGGGAGCCGATGAAGCCGGCGACGAAGAGGTTGGCGGGACGGTCGTACATGTTGCGCGGGGAGTCGACCTGCTGGAGCAGCCCGTCCTTGAGGACCGCGACGCGGTCGCCCATGGTCATGGCCTCGACCTGGTCGTGGGTGACGTACACCGTGGTGATGCCGAGGCGGCGCTGGAGCGAGGCGATCTGCGTACGGGTGGAGACGCGGAGCTTGGCGTCGAGGTTCGACAGCGGCTCGTCCATGAGGAAGACCTGCGGCTCACGGACGATGGCGCGGCCCATCGCGACACGCTGGCGCTGACCACCGGAGAGCGCCTTCGGCTTGCGGTCCAGGTACTCGCTGAGGTCGAGGATCTTCGCGGCCTCTTCGACCTTCTTGCGGATCTCCGCCTTGTTGACGCCGGCGATCTTGAGCGCGAAGCCCATGTTGTCGGCGACGGACATGTGCGGGTAGAGCGCGTAGTTCTGGAACACCATGGCGATGTCCCGGTCCTTCGGGGGCAGGTGCGTGACGTCGCGCTCGCCGATGCGGATCGCGCCGCCGTTGACGTCCTCAAGACCCGCGAGCATGCGCAGGGAGGTCGACTTGCCACAGCCGGAGGGCCCGACGAGCACGAGGAACTCGCCGTCCGCGACGTCCAGCTCCAGCTGGTCGACGGCGGGCTTGGTGGAGCCGGGGTAAACGCGGGTGGCCTTGTCGAATGAGACGGTTGCCATGGTGATGTGTCCCCTCACCGGCAGGAACGTGCCGGACGATCCGAGTAAAGGTGTGGATGGGTCTAGTCCACCTGAGTGAACTTGGGGTGACGCTACCCCGCCCCCACGCATATGTCAGTAGATGCAGCCACCATTTTTCCCACCACCCCGTTCCTCGGCTCCTCCTCCCCGCCCCCAAACCTGTGGCTGCCCCCCACCCCCGCTGTGTAGAGTGAGCCCCGCCTCGCGCGTCCCTGACGTGCGCGAAGGCCTCCTTAGCTCAGCTGGCCAGAGCAACGCACTTGTAATGCGTAGGTCGTCGGTTCGAATCCGACAGGAGGCTC
>NZ_WWJY01000949.1 GCF_009865405.1 Streptomyces sp. SID3212
AGCGGCGGCGGTACGTCCCCGGCGCTCGGACGGCTCACCCGCGGGCCCGCGTGGCGGCGGGCCGTCCCGCCGCTCGTCCTGCTCGGGGTGCTGTTCGCGCTCCCGGGGATCCTGGACCCGTACAGCATCTCGCTGGCCGGTTCCGCGCTGGCCCTGGGACTGCTCGCCGTCAGTGTCACCGTCCTCACCGGCTACGCCGGTCTGCCCACCCTCGGGCAGACCGCGCCCTTCGCCGTCGGCGCGTACACCACGGCGAATCTCGCGCTCGCCGGATGGACCGTGGGGCCGGTGCAGATCGTCCTCTCGGCCCTCGCCGCGGCGGTCTTCTCCGCGCTGACGGGCCCCGCCGTGATCCGGGCCCGCGGCACCACCGTGCTGATGATCACGCTCGCCATCGGCGAGCTGACCGGCGCGGTCGTCAACCAGTTCAAGTCCGTCACCGGCGGCGCCGACGGGCTCGTCGGCTTCCCCGCCACCCAGGCGCTGTGGGGCGGGGAGGGGATGACCGGCGAGAGCGACGTCTACCGCTACGCGCTGGTCGTCGCCGCCGTCGCCGTGGCCGCCACCCTGCTCGTACTCCGCTCCCCGGCGGGGAAGCTGCTGACCGGCACCCGGGGCGCCGAGGCACGGATGCGCGCCTCCGGGCACCCGGTGGGGCGCTACCTGCTGGTGGCGTACATCTGCGCCGGGGCGCTGGCCGGCGTCGGCGGCTCGCTCATGGTCACCGTGCAGCAGTACCTCTCGCCCGCCGACGCCGGCTTCGAGATCGCCGCGTTCGCCCTGCTGGCCGCCGTCATCGGCGGTGGTACGTCGGTGATCGGCGCTCTGGCGGGCGCCGGGCTCATCGTCCTCACCCGCGACCTGGTGGCCAGTTCGTGGCCCGGGCACGGGCCGCTGCTGCTCGGCGTCCTGTTCGTCGCCGCCGTGTACCTGCTGCCACGCGGTCTCGCCGGCCTGTTCGCCGGATCCGGCGCGACGTGGCGCGGGCCCGGCCGGCCGGGACCCGACGAGCGGTCGCCCTCCACCGCCACGCCCACCCCGCCCCTCGCCGGGAAGGCCGCCCCATGACGCCACCCACGCCGACCTCCCCACCGGCGTCCCCGCTGCTGGACCTCACCGGTCTCACCCGCAGGTACGGCAGCCTCACCGCCGTCGACGACGTCACCCTGCGGCTGCCCGCCGGAGCCCGGCACGCCGTCATCGGTCCCAACGGCGCGGGCAAGACCACCCTGCTCAACCTCATCGCGGGTACGGACCGGCCGGACCGGGGCACCATCGTCCTGGACGGCGCGGACATCACCCGTACCCCCACCGCCCGACGCGGTCGTCTCGGTGTCGCCCGCAGCTTCCAACAGCCCTCGGTGATGGCCGAGTTGACGGTCCTGGACAACGTCGTACTGGCGGGCTGGCCCCACCACCCCGCACACCGCGGCGCCTGGCGCAGCCCGTCCCGCCTCCGGCGGCACACCGAGTCGGCGGGCCGCCATCTGGAGGCCGTGGGGCTCGCGGACCTCGCCCACCGGCCGGCCTCCGTCCTCTCCCACGGACAGCGCCGCATGCTCGACCTCGCCGCCGCGCTGGCGGGCGACCCGCGCCTGCTGCTCCTGGACGAGCCGGCCGCCGGGCTGACGGACGGCGACATCGGGCGGCTGCTCGGCGTCCTCGGGGGACTGCCGGAGAGCGTCGCGATCATCCTGGTCGAGCACCATGTGGAGGTCGTCGCCCAACTCGCCACGACCGTCACGGTCCTGGCGGCCGGGCGGGTGCTCGTCACCGGTCCGGTCCAGGAGGCGCTCGCCCACCCCGAGGTCCGCGAGGCGTACCACAGCACCGGCGCGAAAGGATGACCGACCACCGATGCTCGAACTCACCGGCCTGACCGCCGGCTACCACGGCGGCACAGTCCTGCACGGTCTCGACCTGTCCGTGCCCGCAGGCACGGTCCACGCCGTCGTCGGCCACAACGGGGCGGGCAAGACCACCCTCGTGCACACCGTCGCCGGACTGATGCGGCCCACTGCCGGCACCGTACGGATCGGCGGCCGGGACATGACGGGGCAGCCCGCGCACCGCATGGCCCGCGCCGGGATCGGTCTCGTACCGCAGGGCCGGCGGGTGTTCGCCGGGCTCACCGTCGCCGAGCACCTGCGGCTGTCCTACCGGCCACCGCGCCGGGGCGACACCACCCGCCCCAGCGTGTGGACCCCCGCACGCGTCCTGGAACTCCTGCCCCGGCTGGGCGAGCGCCGGGGCAACCGGGGGGCGGACCTGTCCGGCGGCGAGCAGCAGATGCTGGCCCTGGCCCGCGCCCTGCTCGGCTCGCCCGGCGTGCTGCTGCTCGACGAGCCGACGGAGGGCCTCGCGCCCCAACTCGTCGGGCAGGTGCACTCGTTGATCGCCACGCTCGCGGACGAGGGCCTCGCCGTCCTGCTGGTGTCCCCGAGCCCGGCGCAGGCGGCCGAGTGCGCCCGTACGCTCACGGTCCTCACCTCGGGACGGACGACGCTGCGGCTGGACGGCGCGGACGCCCGCGCCGACGCCACCGCGCTGCACGCGGCACTCGAACTCGCGCCGACAGCGCGCTGACACACTCCGACACAGTCGGGCCGACACTCCGGCACGCTCGGCGTCACGAACGGAACGCGCCGGGGGCGGGATCACCGCCCCCGGCGTGCTCAGGGCCCCTCGTCTCTACCGGGGCTTGATGCTGTGGCCGCCGAAGCCGCTGCGCCGGTCGGAGCCCTTGTTCTGGCCCTGCCACCACGCGTCGAACTCCGCCTGTCCCATGGCGGACCAGTCCGGTGTGTTCTCGACCTGCGCGGCGCCCATCCCGCGCGCGAGGGCCACCATCGCCGACCCGACCGGGCCGCGCTCGGCGTCGTACCTCTCCAGGACCTCTTTCCAGCTGCTCCCGGCCGCCCAGGCGGCCTCCAGCGCGTTGGCGTCCTGGAGCGCCTTCACACTGCCGGCGCCGATGTGCGGCCGGGTGACGGTGGCGGCGTCCCCGACGAGCGCCATCCGGCCGGAGGTGTAGTGGGGCACCTCGACGTCGTAGATGGGCTGGATGAAGGTGGACTCGGCGGGGGTACGGAGCAGCTTGTCCGCCCAGTACGGCGGGAAGTGCTCGGTCACCAGGGCGCGCAGGTGCGCGGTGAGCTCCGGGCTCAGCCCGCCCGGCGGTACGGAACCGGGGGCGCCGCGGTCCGCGGTGGACGGGCCCGGGGCGGGGCCGCCGGCCGGCGGGGGTGTCGTGTAGAGGATCCAGTTGAGCCGGTGGCCGCCGGTGCCGTCCGGGATCCGGTAGGCCATGCAGTGGCCGCCGGGGAAGACGATGTTGTGCGCGCTGTGCCCGTCCGAGGGGAGACCGGTGACGTCCGGCGACGTACCGCGCCAGCCGATGTAACCGGCGTACGCCGCGCCGACGCCGGGGAACATGGCCTCGCGGATCACCGAGCGGTACCCGTCGGCGCCGATCACCACGTCGAAGTGCTCCTCGTAGCCGTCCGCGAGCCGTAACGTCACCCCGTCCGCGTCCGGCTCGACCCCGGTGACCGTCACGCCGGTCCGGTAGGACACGTCGTCGGGGACCCGGCGGCGCAACTCGCTCCACAGGGAACCCCAGTTGTACGCGCGGAAGGGGAACGGCTGCACCCCGACCACCCGGCCGTGCTCCGCCTCGCCGTCGCGTGTGCTCCACACCCGCTCGGTCAGGGGCGCCCAGGGAATCTCGGGGGCCAGGTAACCGGCGCTCCGCAGCTCCTCGTACCGGTCGTCGTGCAGTCCGATTCCCACGCCCCTGTCGCGGAGCCGGTCGTCGGCCCGCTCGAAGACGGTGATCCTCCCGGCCCCGCCCCGCGACGCGGCCAAGGCCGCGGCACACCCCGCTATGCTGCCGCCGACCACGGCGACGCTGCCACCACGCATGACTCGCCTTTCCTCACTAGACCACTCAGTCACTCAGTCACTCAGTCACTCGGTCACTCGATGGTCCGGTCACCGTCGCGCGCGCTGCCGCGCCGGTGTGACCGTACGTAACTCCGCCCAGGACAAGGCGCGTTGACCGGCCGAACCGCGGCCAGATCCTGGGCGGAATCCTATCGAGGAGCGACGGAGGGGGGGCGGCATGATCGAGAAGACACGCCCTAGGACAGCAACCCCGGCGCCGCCCGGTCCAGGACCGAGCCCACGCGCTCCCACGTCTCCACGTCCCGCTCCACCGCCTCCAGCTCCGGCCCCGCGCCCGTGCCCCAGGACGACGCGATCGCCACCGGGTCCTCGCCCGTCGCGGCGCTCGCCGCCAGGGCCGCCGCGCCCAGCGCGACCAGTTCGCCGGTCTCGGGAACGATCAGGGCGCGGCCCGACAGCCGCCGTACGGTCTCCACCCAGGTCCGC
>NZ_WWJY01000950.1 GCF_009865405.1 Streptomyces sp. SID3212
GCCCGGGCGGCGGGCGCGCCCGGCTGGACCCGGGTGACCTCGATCAGACCGCCCGCCGCGCCGCGGGCCGCGAGCCCGACGCCGGTGTACCGGCCGTCGAGGCCCTGTTCAAACTCTTCGTACTCACTCTTGTCGTACACCGCGCCCCAGCGGTCGCCGCTGCGGCTGACGACCTCCTCGGCCGCTTCCGTGGCCGACTTGCCGTCCGCCATGGCCTCGGCGGCGGCCCGGGCGACGTCGTCGCCGTGGACCGTGGAGGAGGCGGCGCGCAGCGGCAGCACCGGCGATTTCTCGTCGCTGCGCGGCAGGGAGTTCGTGGCCGCGGCCGTGGCCAGCACGCTGGCGAATACGAAGGTCAGGGCCGCGCCGCGGCGGACGCCGCGGGATCTTTGAGGCAACTCGGAGCCCGACATGGCGTTGAGTCTAGGACAACGCCCCCCGGCGGACGGGCCCTTGGCGACACGACGCCAAGGGCACTTGTCACACCCTGAGGTACTTGCGCAACGCGATGAAAGCGGCCAGAGCGGGCATCAGCAGCGCGATCGCCAGCACCAGCGGAAGCTTGGTGAGCACCGCGTCCCAGCCGATGAAGTTGACGAGTTCCATCTTGTGCGACAGATCAAGACCATGATCGATCAGGAAGTAGCGCCCGAGGAGCAACATCGCGCACGCGACGACACCACCGAGCAGCCCGGCGAACGCGGCCTCCATGATGAACGGCATCTGGATGTAGAAGCTGGAGGCGCCCACCAGGCGCATGATCCCGGTCTCACGCCGTCGGCTGAACGCCGAGACACGCACGGTGTTGACGATCAGCATGATCGCGATGACGAGCATCAGCGCCATGACGAAGAGCGCGGCGACGTTCATGCCCTGCATCAGCCCGAACAGGTTCTGGAGGATGTCGCGCTGGTCCTGGACGGACTGGACCCCGTCCCGTCCCGCGAAGGCGGTCGCCACCACCTTGTACTTCTCGGGGTCCTTGAGCTTGACGCGGAACGATTCCGGCATCTGGTCCGGGGTGATCGTGGCGGCGAGCGGCGAATCCCCGTACTGCTCCTTGTAGTGCTTGTACGCTTCGTCGGCGTTCTCGTAGTGGACGGTCTCGACGATCGTCGTCATCTTCTTCAGATCGCCCTCGATCTGCTTCCGCTGCTCCGTCGTGACCGCGCCCTTGGTGCACTGCGGCGACGTCGTCACATCTCCCTTGTTACAGAGGAAGATGGAGACGTTGACCTTGTCGTACCAGTAGTCCTTCATCGTGCTGACCTGATCGCGCATGAGCAGCGCGCCGCCGAACAGGGCGAGCGAGAGGGCCACGGAGATGATGACGGCGAAGGTCATCGTGAGATTGCGGCGGAGGCCGACGCCGATCTCCGACAGGACGAACTGGGCGCGCATGGCGTCCTTTCAGCTTTCGGTGCTCAATGCGGTCGTGCTCACTGCCCCGTACGTACGCGACGCGGGCGGTGCTCAGTGCTGGTAGCCGTAGACGCCGCGCACCTGGTCGCGCACCAGGCGGCCCTGGTCGAGTTCCAGCACGCGCTTGCGCATCTGGTCGACGATGTTCTGGTCGTGCGTCGCCATCAGCACGGTCGTACCGGTGCGGTTGATGCGGTCCAGCAGCTTCATGATGCCCACGGAGGTCTGCGGGTCGAGGTTACCGGTCGGCTCGTCCGCGATCAGCAGCATGGGGCGGTTCACGAAGGCGCGCGCGATGGCGACGCGCTGCTGCTCACCACCGGAGAGTTCACCGGGCATCCGGTCCTCCTTGCCGCCGAGTCCGACCAGGTCGAGGACCTGCGGGACGGACTTGCGGGTCTCACCGCGGGACTTGCCGATGACCTCCTGCGCGAACGCCACGTTCTGCGCGACGGTCTTGTTCGGCAGCAGCCGGAAGTCCTGGAAGACCGTGCCCAGCTGGCGGCGCATCTGGGGCACCTTCCAGTTGGACAGGCGCGCCAGGTCCTTGCCGAGGACGTGGACCATGCCGGTGCTGGTGCGCTCCTCGCGGAGGATCAGTCTCAGGAAGGTCGACTTGCCGGAGCCGGAGGAGCCGACGAGGAAGACGAACTCCCCCTTCTCGATGTCGAGCGAGACATCACGCAGTGCGGGACGGTTCTGCCTCGGGTAGGTCTTGGAGACGTTGTCGAATCGAATCACGAGATACACCACGGTCGGCCGGGAGCAGGTGTGCGTGACCTTACGCGAACCGGACTGGCGCGCGCAGTCCGCTGCGGAGGTTGGGACGGGCTTGGGCGATTTATCACGGATGCGCGGCGGCGGCCAGTGGGAGCGGTCACACCGGAAACCGGCCGGGCGCGCCGAAACGGGCGGGAACTGGCACAGTGGTAAGGGGAACAGTCACGATTCCCCGAGCGTTGAGCGGGGAGACACTGGCTGCGGCTCCGCCGCGCGGTGAGGAGGAATGCGCATGACCTACGACAGATTGGTGTGCGCCAACTGCGCGGGACCCGTCAGTGAGGGCAGGTGCCGCGTCTGCCGGGCGAACCGGGAGCGCCTCCAGCAGGAGGGCCCCTTCGGTGGCCTGAGCCCGATGGCCCTGTTGACGATGATCGTCGTGCTGCTCGCGGCGGTGGCCTTCGTGGCGGTGCAGCAGACCGCGTAGCGCGCGGCGCGAACGGTGCGTACGTAGGAGGAAGGGCCCGGACACCATGCACGGTGTCCGGGCCCTTCCGTAGGTCGTGGACGACGCCCGGGACGATGTCCTCAGACGGCGGTACGTCCGCCGGCCACCAGACGCGGCAGCATCCGGAAGCCGATGCCGCCCGCGATCATGGTCGCGGCGCCGATCAGCAGGAACGTGGTCTCGAAGGCACCGGTCTCGGCCAGCTCCTCCTTGGCCTCACCCTGCTGCACCGGCTGGGAGCCGAGGCTGTCGGTGTCGGTCCCGCCGGTCGTGGAGGGGGAGCCGCCGGTGCCGCCACCGCCGGTGGTGCCCCCGCCGCTCGCGTTGCCGCCCGTGGTCGCGCCACCGTCGCCGGTACCGCCCTGGTCACCCGAGCCGCCCTGGTTGCCGGTACCGCCCTGGTTGCCCGAGCCACCCTGGTTGCCCGAGCCACCCTGGTTGCCCGCGCCGCCCTGGTTGCCGGCACCACCCTGCTCGCCACCACCGACCGCAGCAGCGCCACCCTGCTCGCCACCACCGACCGCAGCGGCACCACCCTGCTCGCCACCACCAACGGCAGCAGCACCACCCTGCTCGCCACCACCGACCGCAGCAGCACCACCCTGCTCACCGCCACCAACGGCAGCAGCACCACCCTGCTCGCCACCACCAACGGCAGCAGCACCACCCTGCTCGCCACCACCAACGGCAGCAGCACCACCCTGCTCGCCACCACCGACCGCAGCAGC
>NZ_WWJY01000951.1 GCF_009865405.1 Streptomyces sp. SID3212
CCCGCGGAGCGGGTACCAAGCTGCTGCGCAGCTTGCAAGCGAGGGAATCCGCTTCGCGAATTCCCTAACCGATAGGAAAGCCGCTTCGCGCCTTTCCTGTTCACGCTGCGCGTGAATATCCCTTCTTTTCGCTTCGCTCCAAGAAGGGAAAGAGAACAATTCCCGCAGGCGGGAATTGAGGATTTTCGCTTCGCTTCAATCCCTATTCCGGCTGCGCCGGAATGGCTGGCTACGGGTCAGGTGGCTGGGGTTGTGGGGCCGGTGATGCTGCATCAAACGGCCTGCTGGGTAGGATCCCGAACGGGTCGTCACCACCCGGCCGGAGGCCGGCCTCGTACTCCCCTGTCGTCATGGGGGCGAGCTCTGATAGGCCCGGGAGGGGTGAGGGAGCAGTCGCCGGAAAAGGTCTGCGCCCGCTGGTTGGCGGGCCAGCCACTTGCATATGATTCTGTGACGCTCGGGGAGCGTAGCACATCAACCGGCCATGATGGGACCGGAGCAGGACAACCGTCAGCCGATGTGATGCATCATGGTGCATCGGCCCGTGCATCAAGTGATGCACGGGTAGGATCACGAACGAAGAGGCACCCTCCCGTCCGGTTTTGGAGACGATCTTTCGATGACCGGTGAAATCACGCTCCGTCCGCATCAGGCGGAGGCGGTGGACGCCATCGTTGCCGGGCTGGAGATCCGCCCTGGGCAGCGCATTCCGAACAATGGGCTGCGCGGTCAGGTGCACGCGGCCTGCGGTACGGGAAAGACCTTTATTGCCGCTGGTGCGGCGCTGCGTATTTCTCCGTACGGGCGTGTTCTGGTTCTTCTACCGACTCTGGAATTGCTTGCGCAGACGGTGCGGGAGTGGCGGGCTTTCGGGCGTACGGGGCCGATGGTGGCGGTCTGTTCGATGGAGGACGACCCGCGTCTGTACGACCTGCGGGTGCCCTCGACGACCAGCGCCCCGCAACTGGCCCTGCACTACGGCAGCGGGCCGGTGACGATGTTCGCGACCTACGCCTCCCTGCCGGTCCTGATCGAGGCTCACGAGGGCTCCTACGGGCTCCCGATGGACGTGTGGGACCTGGTGGTCGTGGACGAGGCGCACCGTACGTCGGGGTCGTTGGGGAAGGCGTGGGCGGCTGTGCACCGTCAGGAGTTGGTGCCGGCGATGCGGCGGTTGTATCTGACGGCGACACCGCGAATCTGGATGGAGCGTCCCCCGCGGCGCCGGGGGCGGGAGGACGAAGTTGAGGGGACGGACGAGGGGCGGGCGAGGCTGGACCGGTTGCCGGTGGAGATGGCCTGTTCCATGGCGGACGAGGCGATTTTCGGGCCGGTTCTGTGGGCGATGGATCTCTCGGACGCGATCGCCCGGGGGCTGTTGGCCCGGTATCAGATCGTGGTTGCCGAGTTGCGCGACGAGTCGTTGACGCTGGAGCGGTTGTACGGGGTGGAGCGCAACGAGGAGGACGTGCGGGGCGAGCGCCTGGCGGTGCTCCAGGCCGCCCTGCTGGAGACCATGGCGGAGCACGGGCTGGAGCGGTGCATCACCTTCCACCACCGCACCATCGAGGCGAACGCCTTCTCCGCCGGGCTGGGCAGAGTCGCGGCCCGGCTGCACGCCGCCGACCCGGGCCGTCACCCGGTACGGGTGTGGTCGGGGTGGCTGTCGGGTGAGCACGAGCCGCAGGTACGGGCGGACGAGCTGTACCGGTTCGGACGGCACGCCGGGCGTGCCGTCATGTCGAACTGCCGGGTCCTCGGCGAAGGGGTCGACTGCCCGAGTGTGGATTCCGTGGCCCTCATCGACCCGAAGAGATCGGCGGTGGATATCGTCCAGGCCATCGGCCGGGCCCTGCGCCAAAAACCCGGACAAGACAAATTGGCGACACTGATTGTGCCTGTTTTCCTCGGCCCGGATGAAGTCCCGGAAGACATGCCCTATTCCGCTTCCTACCGGCCGTTGCTGAAAGTTCTTTCCGGGTTGCGGGCGCACGATGAGCGCGCGGTGGAAATGCTGGCCATTCCGCAGGAGGACATGAACCGGGCCAAGCCGACGTCGCCGTGGCTCGGCAAGGCGCCGGAGGGCGACGACGACGAGGAGCAGAGGCTGCTCCTGCGGTTCGGGGGCCACCGGGACCCGGAGTTGGTGGCCCGGTTGGTGCGGTACAACCTCATCGAGCCCGAGCACGCCAACTGGAAGGCCGGGCACCGGGCGGCCGTCGCGTACCGGAAGCGGGAGGGTGATCTCGCCGTTCCATACCACCACGTCGAGGGCGGCGACGAGCGCGGTGAGGGCGGGTTTCCGCTGGGGCGGTGGCTGTCCGACCAGCGCCGGGCGATGCGGGCCGGGACCATGCTCTCCGAGCGCGCGGCCGGCCTGGAGGCGCTCGACGTCGTCTGGGACCCGGCCGACGCGGCGTGGGAGGAGAACCTCGGCGCCGCCCGCGCGTACGCCGTGGCGTACGGGAGCCTCGCGGCGCCGGTGACGGCGATGATGATGGACCGGCCCGTCGGGCAGTGGCTGGCCAACGCGCGGAAGAAACACGGACTCGGGAAGAACGAGACGCGGGCGAAGGAGCGCGCGGCGCGGCTCGCCGCGATCGACCCGGACTGGAACCCCGTGTGGCCGGTCGACTGGCAGCGCCACTACGCGGCTCTGAGGGGCCTTGTGGCCCCGGGGAGCGTGCTCGGGTACGTGGAGCCCGGGGCGATGGTCAACGGCCTGGACATCGGCCGGTGGCTCGCCGCCCAACAAGAAGGCTGGGGCGGGTTGTCGCAGGAGCAGCGCGAGCGCCTGGCCCAGCTCGGTGTCCGGCCCCCGGAGAAACCGGCGCCCCCGGCCACCGCCGCGGTGAAGGCGCGGGCGCGGCGCGGGGCGGCGGGCGGGGCGTTCGAGCGCGGGATCGCCGCGCTCACCCAGTACGCCGCATGCGAAGGGAAAACCGTCGTCCCCCGCGCCCACGTCGAGGACCTGCCCGACGGACCCGTCCGCCTCGGGGTATGGGTCAGCAACACCCGCACCCGGCAGGCAGGGCTCAGCGCGGAGCAGCGCGGGCAGCTCGCGGCGCTCGGCGTGGAATGGGTGACGGCCACGTGAGCGGTGAAGGGGCGCAGCCGCGCGGTGAGGGGGTGCCGGGGTGCGGGTGCGTACGGCGGTCGCCGGGCACATCCGGCGCCGCGTGTGGGGGGAGGCGGAGACGGTGATCGGTGCTGTGCTGGCCGATCCCGGGGTTCAGCGGCCGCGGGGGCTGACCGAGCGGGAGGAGACCCGGTCGGGCAGTGAGCTCCGCGACGGGCTCCAGGTGTTCCAGGACCGGTACGAACACGCCGTACGCACCGGCGAGATGACCGTGCTCACCCGGGGCGGCACGGGCGGTGGGGGCGGATCTGCGTCCTGAGTGCCGGGCACGAAACCCGGGCGCCGCACTGGGGCATCACACCGTACGGTCCCATCGCCTGGATCGGCAGCGCGCCGGACGACGACGAGCGGCAGTTTTTCTGACGTACCACCAGGCCAAGGTGCATCGCGGCGGGCGCCGGGTGGGATCCCGAACGGCGGCCGACCGGTTGCCGGGGCGCCGTACGGCCGGGGCGCCGTACGGCCGGGGCGCCGTACGGCCGGGGC
>NZ_WWJY01000952.1 GCF_009865405.1 Streptomyces sp. SID3212
CCGGGGGTCTGGGCGCTGGGCGGGGACCACTGGCCGGCGGGCGGCTGGGTCTTGGACCACTTGGAGGGAGTACCGGTGTCGTCGGCGGGCTCGGCCGGCCGCGGAACGGAAGCGTCCTGGCCGTCGGACGGGGCGGATCCGGGCGAGGCCCAGCCCGGAGTGTCGTTCACGGTCGTCCACCTCGTGGCTTGGTTGTGGGGCCGGCTCGGCGAGTCGGCGCTTCGAAGGTGCCTGTCCGCGGTACGGGACGGCGGGCTGGCAGCCATCGTGCCACGCGTCGCCCGTTGGTGGACCTGGGGTTGTATCTCCTTCTCACCTCGATTCCTGCCTTCATTGTGGGTGGTGCAGCGGGCAGACTGGGCGGATGGCTGATCAGTACGTACCAACCCCGGCCGGCCCCGAGCCGTCCATGCTTCCGTCGATCCGCTGGGACGAGCCGCCGGAGGGACCGGTTCTGGTCCTTCTGGACCAGACGAGACTTCCGGTGGAGGAGGCCGAGCTGGTCTGCACGGACGTGCCCGCGCTGGTGCGGGCGATCCGGACGCTGGCGGTGCGCGGGGCGCCGCTCCTGGGGATCGCGGGTGCCTACGGTGTGGCGCTGGCCGCCGTGCGGGGTTTCGACGTGGAGGACGCGGCGGAGATCCTGGCGCAGGCGCGGCCCACCGCGGTGAACCTCGGGTACGGGGTGCGGCGGGCCCGGGACGCGTACCGGGCGGCGGCCGACGGGGGTGCCGATCTGGAGCGGGCGGCCGCGGCGGCGCTCGCCGAGGCCAGGCTGCTGCACCGGGAGGATGCCGAGGCCAGCGCGCAGATGGCGCGGTTTGGGCTTACGCTCCTCGATGAGTTGCTGCCAGGTGGCAACCACCGGATCCTGACCCACTGCAACACCGGGGCGCTCGTCTCCGGCGGGGAGGGCACCGCGTTCGCCGTGGCGCTGTCGGCCCACCGGGCCGGCCGGTTGCGGCGGCTGTGGGTGGACGAGACTCGTCCGCTGTTGCAGGGTTCCCGGCTGACGGCGTACGAGGCGGCGCGCAGCGGGATGGCGTACACCTTGCTGACGGACAACGCCGCTGGTTCGCTCTTCGCGGCGGGAGAGGTCGACGCCGTCCTCATCGGTGCGGACCGGATCGCGGCCGACGGTTCGGTGGCGAACAAGATCGGGAGCTATCCGCTCGCGGTGCTGGCGGCATATCACCATGTGCCGTTTGTCGTGGTCGCCCCGACCACGACGATCGACCTCGGTACCCCGGACGGGGCGTCGATCGAGGTGGAGCAGCGACCGGGGCAGGAAGTGACGGAGCTCACGGCGCCGCAGACGGCGGTGGCGGGAGTGGAGGTGGGGAGTGGGATGCCGGTGGCGCCGCTGGGAACGCAGGCGTACAACCCGGCGTTCGACATCACGCCCCCTGAACTGGTGACGGCGATCGTCACCGAATACGGCGCGCTGTCCCCGGTGACCGGGGACGGAATCGCGGAGCTGTGTGCCAGGTCACGCCGGGTAACGATTAGATAAATGGGATGATGTCGATATGAAGGGACGCGTCCTTGTCGTCGATGACGACACCGCACTGGCCGAGATGCTCGGGATTGTGCTGCGTGGTGAAGGGTTCGAACCGTCGTTCGTAGCGGACGGTGACAAGGCGCTGGCCGCCTTCCGTGAGGCCAAGCCGGATCTGGTGCTGCTGGATCTCATGCTGCCCGGCCGTGACGGTATCGAGGTGTGCCGGCTGATCAGGGCCGAGTCCGGGGTGCCGATCGTGATGCTCACCGCCAAGAGCGACACGGTCGACGTCGTGGTCGGGCTGGAGTCGGGGGCCGACGACTACATCGTCAAGCCGTTCAAGCCCAAGGAGCTGGTGGCCCGTATCAGGGCACGGCTGCGGCGCTCCGAGGAGCCCGCGCCGGAGCAGCTGACCATCGGCGATCTGGTGATCGACGTGGCGGGTCACTCGGTGAAGCGGGAGGGGCAGTCGATCGCCCTGACGCCGCTCGAGTTCGATCTGCTGGTCGCGCTGGCCCGTAAGCCGTGGCAGGTGTTCACGCGTGAGGTGCTCCTGGAGCAGGTGTGGGGATACCGGCACGCGGCCGACACCCGGCTGGTGAACGTGCATGTCCAGCGGTTGCGCTCCAAGGTCGAGAAGGACCCGGAGCGCCCGGAGATCGTGGTGACCGTCCGGGGCGTCGGTTACAAGGCAGGGCCGAGCTGACATGACCGGCGGCAGCGCTGCTCCGAAGCCCGGGGAGCCGGGAGTCCGTGCGGGGCGGGCTGCCGGGCCGGGGCGTGCGTTCGCGCGCTTCGGCCGGCTGTTCCGGGACGGCCGGCTGCTCCAGGACGGCTCGCCGGGCGGGCCTGTGCTGCGGTTGCTGGTGAGGTGGGTGCGGCGTCCGCTGTTGCCCGCCGTACGGCTCTGGCGGCGCAACATCCAGCTGCGGGTGGTCGCGGCGACGCTGCTGATGTCGCTGGGTGTGGTGCTGCTGCTCGGGTTCGTGGTGATCGGGCAGATGCGCAACGGTCTGCTCGAAGCCAAGGAGAAGGCGGCGCAGAGCCAGGCGGCCGGCGGTTTCACGGTGGCCAAGGAGATCGCCGACGCGCCGTCGGCGCCCGGCAAGCAGGGGGCCGACGGTTCCGGCGGTGTCCAGGGGAAGAACTCGGTGAACTGGCGGACCGAGCTGGTCGAGCAGCTGGCCAGTGGCGGTCCCGGTGCGTTCAACGTGGTGGCGCTGAGCGCCGACTCGCAGGACGACGCGGTGTCCACCAGCCGTGCGCCCCGCGCGTCGAACGGGGTGGACTTCACCAGCATCCCGGCGGATCTGCGCGACGAGGTGGCCAGGGGCACCGAGCCCTTCCAGGTGTACGCGCAGATCCGGTACACGGATGCCACGGAGGCGCGGGCGCCGGAGCCGGGGCTGGTGATCGGCAAGCGGCTGAACGACCCCGACGGCAAGGCGTACGAGCTGTACTACCTCTTCCCGCTGACGCAGGAGGAGCAGTCGCTGAACCTGGTCAAGGGCACGCTCGCCACCGCGGGGCTGTTTGTGATCGTGCTGCTCGGGGCCATCGCCTGGCTGGTGGTGCGCCAGGTCGTCACGCCGGTGCGGATGGCCGCGGGGATCGCGGAGCGGCTCTCCACGGGCCGGCTCCAGGAGCGGATGAAGGTCACCGGTGAGGACGACATCGCCCGGCTCGGTGAGGCCTTCAACAAGATGGCGCAGAACCTCCAGCTCAAGATCCAGCAGTTGGAGGAGCTGTCCCGCATGCAGCGGCGTTTTGTCTCCGACGTGTCGCACGAGCTGCGGACGCCGCTGACGACCGTACGGATGGCCGCCGATGTCATCCACGACGCGCGCGCCGACTTCGATCCGGTGACGGCCCGCTCGGCGGAGCTGCTCGGGGACCAGCTGGACCGCTTCGAGTCGCTGCTCTCGGACCTGCTGGAGATCAGCCGCTTCGACGCGGGGGCCGCCGCGCTGGAGGCGGAGCCGATAGACCTGCGGGAGGTCGTACGCCGGGTCATCGGCGGGGCGGCGCCGCTGGCCGAGCACAAGGGAACCCGGATCCGGGTTCTCGGGGACGGGCAGCCCGTCGTGGCCGAGGCCGATGCCCGCCGCGTCGAGCGGGTGCTGCGGAACCTGCTGGTCAACGCGGTCGAGCACGGCGAGGGCAAGGACGTGATCGTGCGCATGGCGGTGGCCGGCGGCGCGGTCGCGGTCGCGGTGCGCGACTACGGGGTGGGGCTCAAGCCCGGCGAGGCGACGCGGGTGTTCAACCGTTTCTGGCGGGCTGACCCGGCCCGTGCCCGTACCACCGGCGGCACCGGGCTGGGGCTGTCGATCGCCGTGGAGGACGCGCGGCTGCACGGTGGCTGGTTGCAGGCCTGGGGCGAGCCGGGCGGCGGATCGCAGTTCCGGCTGACGCTGCCGCGTACGGCGGACGAGTCGCTGCGCGGCTCGCCGATACCGCTGGAGCCCGAGGATTCGCGGCGCAACCGTGAGCGGGCCGCCGCCGAGCAGCGCTCCGAACAAGCGCAGCGGCTGATGAGCGTGCCGTCGCAGCCGCGCGGGGACCGTTCCGCGCTGCCCGTACCGCCCCATCTTGCGGCGCAGCCTCCCACCGGGGCGGCGGTCGATCCGACGGCCCTGCCGGGCAGCGGCGCGCGGGTGGTGGCGCGGCCGGCGGGCGAGCGGCCCGCCGACGGCGACGGCGACGACGTACTGAGTGACGCGGCCGGAAATGACGCACCGCGCAAGGCTTCGGAGCGGGAGGACACACGTGGGCGCTGACCGCGGCCGTCACGGCCGGGCAGGTGCGGTGAGGGTGCCCGTGGTGCTGGGGACCGCCGCTCTGCTGCTGGCGGGATGTGCGTCGATCCCGGACAGCGGGGACGTGGAGCCGGTGAAGGCGTCCCCGCGCGGGGGTGAGTCGCAGGTGCGCGTGTACGCGGTGCCGCCGCGCGCGAAGGCCGCTCCCGACGAGATCGTGGACGGCTTCCTGGAGGCCATGACCAGTGACGATCCCGACTTCGCGATGGCCAGGAAGTACCTGACGGACCAGCGGTCCAAGGCCTGGCAGCCGGAGGCCGGTACGACGGTGCTGCGGGACGCGCCCGCGGCGGCGGCGCCCAAGCAGCCGGACGGCGCGGAGCCGTCCGGGAAGACGTTCCAGCTGTACGGCGACCAGATCGCCGATGTGGACTCCACGCACTCGTACGAGCAGGTCGCGCCGGTCCCGTACACGGGCACGATCCATCTGGTGCAGCAGAACGTCGGCTCCGAGGGCAAGGAGTGGCGGATCGACGACCTGCCGCAGGGGCTGGTGCTCGGGGAGTCGGACTTCCAGCGGAACTACCGCTCGGTGAACAAGTACTACTTCGCCTCGGGGGAGAGCTGGCTGGTGGCCGATCCGGTCTACATCCGGCAGCGAATAGACCCCACGACGCGGATGGACCCGGTCACGCAGGCGGTGAAGGCGCTGCTGGACGGGCCGACGAACTGGTTGAAGCCGGTGGTGGATTCGCCGTTCCCGACCGGTACGGCGTTGCGGAAGGGCACCCGGACGCTGGAGTTCGACGACCGGAACGGGCTGAAGGTGCCGCTGAACGACAAGGCGGCCAAGGCGGGTCCCGACCAGTGCCGGAAGATGGCGGCGCAACTGCTCTTCACTTTGCGGGACCTGACGTCCACCCCGGTGGGGCGGGTCGAGCTGCAGGCGAACGGTTCCTCGCTCTGTGTCCTCGACGGCGACCAGGCCGAGGAGTTCGCCCCGGACCACAGCGCGGGCCGGGCCGACACGCCGTACTTCGTCGACCAGGAGGGGCGGCTGTCGCTGCTGGCGTCCGGCGGCGACGGTTCTTCCGAACAGAGCCGGGTCAGGGGGCCGTTCGGCGACGGCACGGTGAAGCTCGACTCGGTCGCGGTGGCCAGGGACGAGCGGCGCGCGGCGGCGGTGACCAACGGTTCCAAGTCGCTGTACGTGGCGCCCGTGATGGCGGCGGGCGAGCTGGGGCAGCCGCTGGTGACCAGTCAGGGCGTCGGTGCCAAGGACCGGTTGTCCGCGCCGAGCTGGGACGGGCACGGCGACCTGTGGGTCGCGGACCGCGATCCCGCCAAGCCGCGGCTGCTCCGGCTGGCGGACGGCGCGGGGACCCCGCAGGAGGTCACGGTCGACGGTCTCGGCGGCGCGCGGGTGGAGGCGCTGCGGGTGTCGGCGGACGGGGTGCGGATCGCGCTGCTGCTGTCCAAGGACGGGCGGACCACCCTCCAGATCGGCCGGGTGGAGCGGCACGGCTCGGGCGCAGACACGCAGGTGTCCGTGGTGGAACTACAGGCGGCGGCCCCGCAGATGGACACGGTCACCGCCGTGTCCTGGGCGGGTCCCAGCCGGCTGGTGGTGGTCGGCAAGGAGGCCGGCGGGGTCCAGCAGGTGCGCTACCTCCAGACCGACGGGTCGACGTCGGCGGCGAGCGTGCTGCCGGGGCTGAACCAGGTGACGGCGATCGCGGCGGCGGACGACGAACAGCAGCCGCTGGTCGCC
Source organism: Streptomyces sp. SID3212 (assembly GCF_009865405.1). GTDB lineage: Bacteria > Actinomycetota > Actinomycetes > Streptomycetales > Streptomycetaceae > Streptomyces. The sequence continues at coordinate 6,032 of NZ_WWJY01000952.1, forward strand.
GATTCCGAGGACGCCGGGATCGTACGGCTGCCCACCGGCGCGAACTGGCAGACGGTCGTGCCGGCCGGCTCCTCGCCCGTCTACCCGGGCTGAGCGGACTTTGCCCGATCTGGTTGTCCACAGGGGTGGCCGGGTGCCTCCGGCGTTGGCACAGTGAGTGCCATGCGGGGGTGGTGGCGGGAGATCACCGGCCTGGTGCTTCCGGTCGCCTGTGGCGGCTGCGGCAGCCCCAGGACACCGCTGTGCGAGGACTGCCGGCGGGCGCTGTACGGGATGTGGCCGTGCCGGGTCAGACCGGTGCCCGAACCGCCCGGGCTGCCGGCCGTGCACGCCGCCGCGCCCTACGAGGACGCGGTACGGGCGGTGCTGCTGGCGCACAAGGAGCGCGGCGCGCTCGGGCTGGCCGGTCCGCTGGGCAGGGCGCTGGCGGGCGCCGTACAGGCCGCTGTGCCGCCCGGTACGGGCGTGGGACCGCTGCTGCTCGTCCCGGTGCCGTCGTCCCGGCGCGCGGTCGGTG
>NZ_WWJY01000953.1 GCF_009865405.1 Streptomyces sp. SID3212
CAGCGGGCAGGGGCCCGCGGTGCGGCGCCGGCCGGGGGCGGGTCCTGACTGAGCCTCCGTCAGGACCGAGACGATCAGGCCGTCGTAGTTGGTGACGACCCGGGACAGCTGCCCGTGGTCGGAGCGAAGTGCCAGGCACATTCCGCAGAGATGGGCCGTCCACTCGGCCTTGAGGCCGTCGGTGAGGCGGTGCCCGCATGGTCTGACGATTCCGAACACGACGGTCCCCCCGGAGTCGTTCGTCTGTGCGGTGGGCATCGTATCGACTCCCCCGTTCACCCGTACGACCCCCGCGTCACCCATCTGGCCTGAACGTCATATTTTGTACCGCGTCAGGGCCCGTACGCAGGAGGAACCTTGACGAACCGCCACATCTTCTGCACCAGTACCGTCACGAATGCCCTGTGCGGCAGCTATCCCCTTGGCGCGGAATCCGCATCATGGTCGACCATAGGGAGTGCGGAACCACTAGTGACCGCGGTGAGAGGAGGCGTCCATGGGATCGGTGCGCAAGGCGAGTGCTTGGCTGGGCCTCGTCGAGGACAACGACGAGCGTTACTACGACGACGAGTACGCCGAGGGTGCGGAGAACGACGACACCTGGCAGACCGACCCCCGGGCGCGGGTCGCTTCCCAGGCCGTCCCCGAGGACCGCAGGATCGCCACGGTCTCCCCGGACGGCTTCCGGGACGCCCGGCACATCGGGGAGCTCTTCCGGGCCGGCACCCCGGTCATCATGAACCTCACCGCCATGGAGCCCTCCGACGCCAAGCGGGTCGTGGACTTCGCCGCGGGGCTGACCTTCGGGCTGCGCGGCTCCATCGAGCGCGTGGCCACCCGGGTCTTCCTGCTGACCCCCGCCGACACCGAGATCGTCAGCGGTGACCCCGCGGGCCGCGCGCAGGACGGCTTCTTCAACCAGAGCTGAGCGGGGCGCGCACCGGTCCGTCCGGTTTCATCCGGGAATCGCCCGGATCACCGGAAGGCGTCGAGACCGGTGAGCGCCTTGCCCAGGACCAACTGGTGCATCTCGACCGTGCCCTCGTACGTGAGGACCGACTCCAGGTTCGTCGCGTGCCGCATGACCGGATAGGCGAGCGAGATCCCGTTGGCGCCGAGGATCGTGCGCGCGGTACGGCAGATCCCGATCGCCTCCCGCACGTTGTTCAGCTTCCCGAAGCTGACCTGTTCCGGGCGGAGCCGGCCGGCGTCCATCCGCCGCCCCAGATGGTGGGCGAGCAGGATGCCCTTGTGGAGTTCGAGGGCCATGTCGGCGAGCTTGGCCTGGGTGAGCTGGAACCCGCCGATCGGCCGGCCGAACTGCTCCCGCGTCCGCGCGTACTCCAGCGCCGACTCGAAGCTGGCCCGCGCGGCCCCCATCGCGCCCCAGACGATTCCGTACCGCGCGTGGTTGAGACAGCTGAGCGGTCCGCGCAGTCCCGAGACCTCCGGGAGGACGGCGTCGGCCGGCAGCCTCACCCCGTCGAGGACCAGTTCGGCTGTGACGGAGGCACGCAGGGACCACTTTTGGGTGATTTCCGGGGCGGAGAATCCGGGGGTGCCGGCCGGTACGAGGAAACCCCGCACGCCGTCCGGCTGGTCGGTGGTCTGCGCCCAGACGACCGCGACGTCGGCCACCGAACCGTTGGTGATCCACATCTTGCGGCCGTCGAGGACCCAGTCGGTGCCGTCCCGGCGGGCGCGGGTGCGCATGCCGGCCGGGTCGGAGCCGTGGTCGGGCTCGGTGAGGCCGAAGCAGCCGATCAGTTCGCCGGCCGCCATGCCGGGGAGCCACCGCTGCTTCTGCTCCTCGGAGCCGTAGCGGTGGATCGCGTACATCGCGAGGGAGCCCTGGACGGAGACGAGGGAGCGGATGCCGGAGTCGGCGGCCTCCAGCTCCAGACAGGCGAGCCCGTACTGGACGGCGGTGGCGCCCGCGCAGCCGTATCCGGTCAGGGACATGCCGAGCGCGCCCAGCCCGCCGAGTTCCCGGGCCAGTTCACGCAGGACGGGCAGTTCGCCGTTCTCGTACCACTCGGCGATGTGCGGCAAGACCCGGTCGGCCGCCCAGGCGCGGACGGTGTCCCGGATCGCCAGGTCCTCCGGGCCGAGGAGGTCGTCGAGGCCGAGCGGATCACCGGGGTCGAAGGAAGGGACGGGCATGGGGGCTGCCTCCGGCGGCTCGCGCGGTCAAACTAGCAGTGTTAGTTACGGCTCCGCCCAGACGTTACGGCGCCGGTGCGGGTGACCGCAACGCCCCGGGGGCGGGCGGCCCGCGGCGGGGGCC
>NZ_WWJY01000096.1 GCF_009865405.1 Streptomyces sp. SID3212
GGCGGCGGGCCGCGGCGAACAACGTGTCGGCCACCCCGCGCGCCCCGCCGAGCCAGCACGCGGCCACCCCGATCCCGCCGTGCTGGAAACCGGGGCGGTCGATGTAGCCGCCGACCGTTCCCACCGGCAAGGCCGGGATGTCGGAGAAGGCGACGTCGGGTGAATCGCTGCCCGCCATGCCGACCGCCTGCCAGGTGCCGGGCAGTGGCGAGATCCCGGCCGCGTCCAGCCGTACGGCGAACAGCCGGCGGCCCTCGGCCGTGTCCGCGCTGATCAGCGCATGGGTGCAGATGTGGGCGCCGGAGCAGTACGGCTTGACGCCGTCCAGCCGCCAACCGGTGGTTTCGTACGCCTCCCCGGACGCGGCGCGGACCGTGCCGGGCGCGCTCTCCCCCGCCGGGGAGCCGGGGGTTTCCCGGGCGGTGAGGCCCGGACCCGGCGGCTGGGCGGCCCACACCGCCCAGCGCTCGCCGTCCTGCGGCAGCGGGCCGCCC
>NZ_WWJY01000954.1 GCF_009865405.1 Streptomyces sp. SID3212
GCTGGTGGCTGTAGCCGGGCGAGCCGGCCGCCGCGCCCTCCGCGGTCTCGACCCAGGCGTTCGGGCCGCCGCCCCCCGCCCACCGCTCGTGCAGGAACTCCGCGATCTCGGGGAACTGGTGGACGGGATACGCCTCGGCCTCCGGGAACTCCTCCTCCCCCGCCACCCGCTCCCCCGCGTTGACGAGCACCTTGAGCCGCCCGAGGTCCCGTTCCCACACGGACAGCGCGGCGAAGCTCCCGCCGAGCGCCTCGCGCGCCCCCTGCGCGGCGGCCCGCCAGGAATCGCGCGGGGCCTGGGCCGACGCCATGGCCTGCGCCAGCGACACCACGGCTCGCAGTCGCCCATCCACTCCCATCGCTCCAGCTTAGGGCGCTTTGGGATAGTTTGATCACTTGGAGCGAGGGCCGCTCACTCTGCGTTCACCCGCTCACCCGCTCACTCACCGGGCCACTGCGGCGTCCGCTTCTCGTTGAACGCCGCGACCCCCTCACGACGGTCGCCGGAGAACGCCACCGACCGCCACGCCGCGTCCTCCACCTCCAGGCCGGCCCGCAGGTCCAGGCCCTGCCCGAGCCGCAGCGCGCGCTTGGCCGCGCGCAGGCCGACGGGCGAGTTCGCGGCGATACGGTCCGCGAGGGCGAGGGCCTCCTCCCGGTCGTCGCCCTCGTCCACGAGCTGGTCGACGAGACCGAGATCACGCGCCTCCGCCGCCTTCACCCGCCGGGCCGAGAAGATCAGCTCCGCCGCGCGGGCCGCACCGACCCGGCGCGGCAGCAGCTGCGTACCGCCCCCGCCGGGAATGACGCCGACCGACACCTCGGGCAGCCCGACGACGGCCGTACGATCCGCGACGATCAGGTCGCAGGCGAGCGCCAGCTCGAACCCGCCGCCCAGCGCGAACCCGTGCACGGCCGCGATCGTGGGCATGGGCAGCTCCAGGACCCCGGTGTACGCGGCCCGCGCGGTCGGCCGCTGCCGTACCAGGTCGGCGTCGGTGAAGGAGTTCCGCTCCTTGAGGTCCGCGCCGACGCAGAACGCGCGCGCGTGGCTGGACGTGAGGACCGTGACCCGTACGTCCCGGTCCGCGCCCAGCGCCGTACACGCGGCGGCGAGGGAACGGGCCATCTCCGTGGACACGGCGTTCATGGCCTTCGGCCGGTCGAGGACCAGCTCGGCGACGTACCCGGACCTCCGTACGACGACAAAGTCCCCGTACCTCTGCTCGGACCCACCCATGGGACACCCCTCCCGGTTAACGACGGTTCACCGAGATCATAAAGGCCCGGCATTTGATGGCGGAAAGTCCCGTACAACTCTTTTCTTGATCGGCTGGTCTGTATTGGTGAGCACACAGAAAGTACTCGTGGAGTTACAGGGGGAAAAATTCATGCGTAAATCTCGTCGTGCGGCCATGGCAGCGGCCCTGACCGCGCTCGCCGTCGGGGCAACGACCACCGCCCTCGTCCAGCCCGCCACCGCCGCACCGTCCGCCGCCGCGGCCCAGGCCGCGTACAACGGGGTCTGCGGCACCGGCTACAAGGTCGTGAACTCGGCGGACATCGGCACCCAGGGCACGGTGTACCTGACGTACAACGCCAAGAGCGGTTACAACTGCGCGGTGACGATCCGCAAGACCAGCGGCTCACCGGTGTACATCTTCACCTCCGTGTCCGTCCCGGACACCTACGAGTCCGGCTCCGACGCCGGCGACTACCGGTCGTACGCCGGACCCGTCTACGTCTACGGAAAGGGCTACTGCGTCGACTGGGCCGGCGGCATCGCCAACCAGGGAGTCTGGACCTACGGCTCGAACTGCGGCGCGCGGGTGGCCACCCGCGTGACGAAGACCGACGGGAAGTCCCTGCGGTCGACGGTCGCCGAGCCGAGCGCGGCGGTCGCGGGCGGTACGCGCTGACGCGGTGGGCTCCGCCTGCTGAGGTGTGCGGGGGCCGCGCGTGGGTGTGCGGGCGCCGCCCGCTGACCCACCCGGGCGG
>NZ_WWJY01000955.1 GCF_009865405.1 Streptomyces sp. SID3212
CGCACCGCGCGGGGGCAATTCCAGCCCGTCCGGCGTTTGAGGACGTCTTTGACCCGCACTCGGCGACGGGCAGAGGTCAAAATCAAGCCTGTCCGGCGATTGAGGACATCAGTGAGCGGCACCGCCCACCGGCGGAGACTGGCCCACCCCGAGGCGGGGGCTCGTTCACCTTCCCCGGCGGCGTGAGGGGGGTGGGGTCGGAGGAGGTGCGTGTGGCCGGACGTAAAGCGTGTTTTGTGGCGCATGGCTACCGTGAACTGGACGAGTTCCTGAGGCGCCGTAAAACATGCAGTCCGGACATACGTACCTCCGGAGGCCCCGGCCCCCGTCACCACGGCAAACCCAAGCCCGTCCGGCGATTGAGGACATCAGTAAGCCGCGCCCGAGCACCGGGCAGAGGCCACAACCAAGCCCGTCCGGCGCATGAGGACAAAGACCAAGCGAAACGGCCACCACGCACAGGTGCGTACGATTCGGCGGTGAACGCCGACACCCTCCCCACCACGGACGCCCTACGCACCGCCCTCGCCGGCCTCCTGGACGGCATGCCGCCCAAGACCGCCGCGCAAGCCGTCGAGCGCCTCATCGCGAACTACCGGGGGGAGACCCCCACCGGCACCCCCCTGCTGCGCGACCGGTCGGACGTCGCCGCCTACGCCGCCTACCGGATGCCCGCGACGTTCGAGGCGGTACGGGCCGCGCTGGACGCGCTCGCGGAGGCCGCGCCCGGATGGGCGCCCCGCAGCCACCTGGACGTGGGGGGCGGTACCGGCGCCGCAGTCTGGGCCGCCGACGCGACGTGGGCGGAGCCCCGTACCACCACCGTCCTGGACTGGGCGGAGCCCGCCCTCGCGCTCGGCCGGGAGCTGGCCGAACGCTCCGGCCTCCCCGCGCTGCGTACCGTCGACTGGCGGCGCGCCAGGATCGGCACCCCGCTCGCCCTGCCCGACACCGACCTGATCACGGTCTCGTACGTCCTGAACGAACTGACCGAGCGCGACCGGGGCGCGCTCGTCACCGACGTCGCGCGGGCGGCCCAGGCCGTGGTGATCGTGGAACCCGGCACCCCTGACGGTTACTTGAGGATCATTGAGGCCCGGCGTCAGCTCATCGGCGCGGGGCTGCGCGTCGCCGCGCCCTGCCCGCACGACGGCGCCTGCCCGATCGAACCGGGCACGGACTGGTGCCACTTCGCCGCCCGGGTCGCCCGTTCCTCCCTGCACCGGCAGGTGAAGGGGGGCTCGCTGCCGTACGAGGACGAGAAGTTCAGCTACGTCGCGGCGGTTCGCCACGACCCGCGGCCTGTGCGGAACCGGGTCATCCGCAAACCGCAGATCCGCAAGGGGCAGGTGCTGCTGGAGCTGTGCACCCCGTCGGACGGACTGCGCGGCGAGACGGTCACCAAGCGGCGCGGCGAGCTGTACCGCGCGGCCCGGGACACGGCCTGGGGCGACGCGTGGCCCCCGGCCGACTCCGGGGCCGGTGGCGCGGACGAGCAGGAGGACGAGTAGACCGGCCGTGATTCGTTCGGGTGATTCCCGTGAGCGGTGTCCTGGCGGTGAGTGAGACGATACGTCTCGCCTCTTGCCGTTGGTAGATTCACGTCATGGCCGACAGCAGGGCACCCGACTCCACCCGCCGCAGCGACCGGTCGCGCCGGGCGATCTACGACGCCGCGCTCGCCCTGGTCACCGAGGTCGGCTACGCGAAGACCACCGTCGAGGGCATCGCGGCCCGCGCCGGAGTCGGCAAGCAGACGATCTACCGGTGGTGGCCCTCGAAGGGCGCCGTCCTCCTCGAAGCCTTCCTCGATCTCACCGAGCAGGCCGCCCGCGCCGTCGCCGACGGGGCGGGCACGTACGAGATCCCCGACACCGGTGACCTGGCCGCGGACCTCAAGCTGGTGCTGCGCGCCACGGTCGACGAGATGAACGATCCCGCGTTCGACCTCCCCTCACGCGCCCTCGCCGCCGAGGGGATCGTCGACGCCGAACTGGGCGCCGAGTTCGCCCGCAAGCTCCTCGAACCCCAGCTCCAGCTCTACGTGAAGCGGCTGCGGGCCGGCCAGGAAGCCGGTGACGTACGGCAGGACCTCGACCTCCGTATCGCCCTGGAACTCCTCGCCGGCCCCCTCGCGCACCGCTGGCTGCTCCGTACCCTCCCGCTCACCCACGCCTACGCGGACGCCGTCGCCGACTACGCCCTGTACGGTCTCGCCCCGCGCGGCTGACCGGCGCGCCTGCCCGGCGGGCCGGGGCGGGGGCGGCGGGGGCAGGACGCGGACGACCGTACGGACGACCGGCGGACCCCCGGCGGACGACCGGCGACCCCCCGGCGGCTCCCCCGTGGCCGACCCCCGGCTGGGAAGTGCGGCCACCCGGGAGGCAGGATGGTGCGACCATGGAAGAGGCCGCAGGGGCCGGCGTGAGGTGTGTGAGGGGATAGATGGGCGACGACTTCGGCCGCTACCGCGGCACGGACAGCAGGATTCCCCAGTGGTTGCGCAGGCGTGCCAAGAAGAGCGCCGAGGCGCTCGACGGGGCGGCGGCCGACCGGGAGGCACTGCTGCTCGCCGTGGCCGACGCCGGGATGCCCGTCTCGCCCGCGGCCCATCCCGTCGGCTACCGCTGTTCCTGCGAGCGGATCGGCTGTCCGACCCCGGCCAGGCACCCCATCTCCTTCGCCTGGCAGACCCAGTCCACCACCGACCGCGCCCAGATCGAGCGGTGGGCCCGCAACCAGCCCCAGGCCAACTTCATCACCGCGACCGGCATGATCCACGACGTGCTCGACGTACCGCTGGAGGCGGGCAGCCGGGCGCTGGAGCGGCTCCTGGAACGGTCCGTGGACGTCGGCCCGGTGGCCGATTCCGGCGGCGACCGCATGCTCTTCTTCACCGCCACCCGGGGCACCCCGGACGACGAGGACGAGTGGTGGCCCTGCGAACTGGACTGCCACCCCGAGACGATGGACGAACACCCGGGGCTGCGCTGGCACTGCCGGGGCAGTTACGTCCTCGTACCGCCCGCGCGGCTCCCCGGCGACCTGGCGGTGCGCTGGATCCGCGGCCCCGAGCTGCCGCTGCCCGATCCCCTGACGCTGCTGGAGACCCTGACGGACGCGTGCGCGCGCTACGCGGGCGAGAACGGCGAACTGGACCCGCACGCGGTGGCCTGGCCCCTGGGCCGCTGAACGACCGCGCCGGCGGGCCGCATTACGAGCCCACGGCCCCGGTCACACCCTGCAAACGGCCTATGACGTCGACCTGGCCGGAGGCCGTCCCGGCGCCCGCCCCGGCGCGTGGGACGACCACCGCCTGGTTCGACATCCACTCCTTCGTCACGGTGTTGGTCACCGTGCCGGTCATCAGCGCCTTCACGTCCGCGCTCACCTGCGGCCGCAGCCCCTTCGCCGCCGTCTGCCGCTCGAAGAAGCGCGTGGCGAAGAAGACGAACGCGCCCCCGTCCTCCGTCGCCAGCCCGACCGGGGCGAAGTCCCCGCCGTTCAGGGGCTGGTCGACGTACTGCTGGGTGAACCCCGGGACCCGCGCCCGCTTCTGACGGTCCGTCCGCCACGCGGTGGTGTGCGGCCCCGGCGCGAAGTGCGCGGGCTCACCGGTCCGCAGGTACGAGGTGTACTCGGCGCTCAGCGCCTTCGGCGCCACCGCGAAGTCCGAGTCGTCCGGCGATATCGCCTCGCCCCAGCCGTCCTTGTCGGTCTTGAAGGCCGGCACCGCGCCCTTGGCCAGGATCGTCAGATACGCGACCTCCCACGGACGGTCCTTGGCGTTCCGCACGAACACCAGCAGCCAGCTGTTGTCCTGCGGCCCGCCGTCCACGTCCCGGTTGCTGTCGGTGTCCGCGAGGAAGAACCGCGGCCAGCCCGCCTTCTTGGGGATCGTGAACTTCGCGTCGGTCAGCTCCAGCGGTACGTGCCGGGGGTTGCCGCCCGGGTCCGTGACGCTCCGCGACTTCAGCCCGGCCTGGTTGATCGCGCCCAGCGCGCCCGTGACCTGCTCCGCGTCCAGCGCCGGATCGTACGCCAGGTCCGAGGCGTTGTACGCGTCGGTGAAGACCTTCAGCGCCCGCGCGGCCTCACTCCGCTTCGCCGACGGTACGACCGCCAGCTCCCCGTGCACCGTCACGCACCCGCTCGCTGTCAGTGACAGCGACGTGACCGCCGCCAGCCCCACCACTGCCCGCATCGGCCTCATCATCGGTCGCCTTCTGCTCCTCGGCCCCGCCCCCGCCTCCAACTGACCGTCCGAACCATACCGGGGCCAGGAACAGCGCGAGTGTCGGGATCAGGTAGAGCAGCCACACCACCAGCTGGACCACGGTGGGATCCGGCTGGAAGTTGAAGACGCCCTTGAGGAGTGTGCCGTACCAACTGTCCGGCGGGATCGTGGAACTGATGTCGAAGGCCTTGTCGGACAGGCCGCCGATGTGGTCGGCCTCCTGGAGGTCGTGCACCCCGTACGCGAGCACTCCCGCCGCGACGACGACCAGCATCCCGCCGGTCCAGGTGAAGAACTTCGCCAGGTTGATCCGGAGCGCGCCCCGGTAGAAGAGCCACCCCAGCACCACGGCGGTGGCGAGCCCCAACAGCACGCCGGCCAGCGGCTCGTACGTGCCGTCCTGCGACGCGCGCACCGACGCCCAGACGAACAGCGCCGTCTCCAGGCCTTCGCGGCCCACCGCGAGGAACGCCGTCGCGACCAGCGCGCCCGTGCCCATCGCCAGCGCCGCGTCGAGCTTGGCCCCCAGGTCCGCCTTGAGGTGCCGGGCCGTACGCCGCATCCAGAAGACCATCCACGTCACCAGGCACACCGCGACGATCGACAGCGAACCGCCCAGCGTCTCCTGTGCCTCGAACGTCAGCTCCTGCGAGCCGTATTCGAGACCGAAGCCGAAGGCGAGCGCCAGCACGATCGCGACCGAGATCCCGATCCAGATGGGCCGCAGCGCGTCGCGCCGGCCCGTCTTCACCAGGTACGCGACGAGGATGCAGACGACGAGACTGGCCTCCAGGCCCTCTCGCAGACCGATCAGGTAATTGCCGAACACGGCGGGTCCCTTCTGCTCTCTCTGCTCAGGAGACCAGCGTCCGGCCCCACCAGTCGTCCTTGTCCCGGACGCCCGGCGGGATCGCGAAGACCGCTGAACCCACGTGCTGGATGTACTCGTTGAGCGCGTCGGAGCGCGCGAGGGACTGCTGTACGGGGATGAACGCGTCCCGCACGTCCCGCTGGTAGGCCAGGAAGAACAGGCCCGCGTCGAGCCGGCCGAGCCCGTCCGTACCGTCGGTGAAGGAGTAGCCGCGCCGCAGCATCCGTACCCCGTGATGGGAGTCCGGGTGCGCGAGGCGCACATGCGCCGTCGGCAGCATCGCCTTGAGGTTGGGCTTGTCGTGCTCGTGCGCCTTGCCGACTGCCGCGCCCTCGCCCTTGTCCCGGCCGAAGATGTCCTCCTGCTCCTGGAGGGAGGTGCGGTCCCAGCTCTCGATCCGCATCGAGATCCGGCGCGCGACCAGGTAGGACCCGCCGGCCAGCCAGCCGGCCCCGTCCTTCCCCGACACCCACACGTGCCGGTCGAGCGCGGCCGTGTCCGTCCCGTCGATGTTGCTGGTGCCGTCCTTGAACCCGAAGAGGTTACGGGGGGTCTGGGCGCCCGGAGTCGTCGACGACGTCTTGCCGAAGCCCAGTTGGGACCAGCGCACCGCGACCTTGCCGAAGCCGATGCGGGCGAGGTTGCGGATGGCGTGCACGGCGACCTGTGGATCGTCCGCGCACGCCTGCACGCACAGATCGCCGCCGGTGCGCGCCGGGTCGAGGTTGTCGCCGGGGAACGCGGGCAGGTCCACCAGCGCGTCGGGCCGCCGGCCCTCCAGGCCGAACCGGGCCTTGGCGAAGAGCGAGGGGCCGAAACCGACAGTCAGGGAGAGCCGGGACGGCTTGAGCCCCAGCGCCTCGCCCGTGTCGTCCGGCGGCGCCTCGGCGAGCCCGCCGTACGCGCCGTCGCCGACCGCCTGGCCCGCGGTCATCCGCTCGGCGGCCCGCGTCCAGTCCTTGAGGAGCTGGGCCAGCTCGGCCCGGTCCTTCGTCGTCACGTCGAACGAGGCGAAGTGCAGCCGGTCCTGTACGGCGGTGGCGATGCCGGCCTGGTGCGTACCGTGGAAGGGGACCGCCGCGCCGCTCTCCGCGGCGGGCTCGGTCGATTCCCCGGCGCGCACCGCCGCGAC
>NZ_WWJY01000956.1 GCF_009865405.1 Streptomyces sp. SID3212
CACCGTCGGTCCTCCCCCGCCCGACGCGCCCCCGCCCGCCCGGCGCCGGCTCCTGCTCCGCCGTACCGGCTACTCGGCGGCCGTAGCCGCGGCCGTCCTCGCGCTGGTCCTCCTGGTGGCCTTCGACCACTCGCCGCTGTCCACGGGCGACCGGCGGCGCGCCTCCGATCGGCCGGCCGGCGGACTCACCACCGGCACCCCGCCGACGGCGGGCGGCGGATTCACGTCCAGCACCTCCCCCGGCCCTCGCGCGTCAGGAACGGCCACGGCTCCCACCGGAGCCGCCCGTTCGCGTGATCCGAAGCGGACGAAGAACCCCCGCCCGGGGACCACGGCCGGCAAGAAGCCGTCCGGTCCGTCGTCGGGCGCCAAGGGCGGCGGCAACGGCGCAGGCGTCACCAGCGGCACCCCCTTCACCTGGAGCACCAACCGCTATGTCTGGGAAGGCGGTTGCGGTCACGCCTTCCTCGTCGACCGCGCCCCCTCCGCCGTCCCCCCGCCCCCCACCGAGGCCGACGCCGAGCCGTGGGCCCGGTCCGTCAGCGCGGTGGACGCCGGGGAGAGCAGCGTGCGCGTCACCGTGCAGGGCAAGAGCGACACGGCGGTGGTCCTCCAGGCCCTGCACGTCCGGATCGCCGCGAAGCGGGCACCGCTGCCGTACTACACGTACAACATGAGCCCCGGTTGCGGCGGCTCCCTCACCCCCCGCCTGTTCGACATCGACCTCGACGCCTCCCGCCCCCTCGCCCGCTCCCAGGCGGGCAACGACGCGGGCGAACCGATCCCCGCCGTCTCCTTCCCCTACCGGGTGTCGGCCACGGATCCCGAGATCCTGCTGGCCACCGGCCGTACGGTCGCCTGTGACTGCGAGTGGTACCTGGAGCTGGAGTGGAGCAGTGGGGCGCGCTCCGGGACCGTCCGCATCGACGACCACGGGAAGCCGTTCCGTACGAGCGGCCTCCGGGGACGCCCCGCCTACGACTACGACACCGGATCGCGCCGCTGGGTCCCGGCCGAGTCGGACCTGACAGCCGACCCGGCCGGGATCACGGACACACCCCAGGACAGCTCTGAGACCTGAGACCTGTCCGCGAGGAGCAGCGGGCTAGTTCCAGCCCGTCAGCCCCGCCCCGTACTGGTAGAGCGGATTCCCGTACGTGGGCGGCACCGGCTGGCCCGCGTCGATCTTCGCGCGGATGTCCGCCCGTTCGGCGTCGGTCGCGCCGAGGTCGTACGGCAGGTCCCACTTCTCGTTGGAGTCCGCCTGGACGTCTCCGCCGCCGGGCTTGAGGACCTGGTCGAGGCTCCTCGGCATCTGCCAGGGAAGCTTCCCGCGCGGGGTGTAGTCGCCGAAGAGCAGGGAGGCCGTGGCAGGTCCCACTTCCTCGCCGCCCCGATAGGTGACCACGATGGCGTCCGCGAGACCGTTCCACTCGCTGATCACGATCGGCCGCGGCAGGGTGAGCACCACGACCACCGGGATCCCCTGATTCTTGAAGTTCCTGATCAGGGCGAGTTGATCGGCCGGCAGATAGGGCTGGGTGTTCGGCCACGACGTGGCGTGGGTGTACGACGGCTCCCCCACGGCCACGACCGCCAGCTTCGGCGCGGGACCGCTGTCCTGGTAGACGTTCACCCCGGCGGTCGCGGCTCTCGCCCTGATCGCCTCCAGTGTCGTCTGCGAACCGTAGTTGGGGTGGAAGTAGCTGGACCAGATGCAGCACGCGGCGCCGTCCGTGGCCCGGGCGCCCGCGACGACGATGTTGTCGCCCCGGTTGAGCCTGACCGGCAGGACACCGTTGTTCTTGAGCAGCGTGTTGGACTCACGCGCCGCCTTGTTGGCGAGCGCCACGTAGCTCGGCTGGTGGAAACGGTAGGGGCCGTTGACCGGGTCGCCGTACGGCCGGTCGAAGACGCCCAGCTGGAACTTGAGCCGCAGGATCCGGGTCACCGCGTCGTTGATCCGCGCGATCGGGACCTGCTGCTGGAAGCCCGCCATGGTGAAGCCGGCCGCGCCGGGGTCGGCTCCGCCCATCACGTCGGACCCGGCGTTGGCCGCGTTCACCCAGGCGCCGGACGGCAGCCAGTCGGTGGTGATGAGGCCCGTGTAGCCGAGGTTCTGACGCAGGTACGCGAGGATCTTGGCGCTGTCGCCCGCGCCGGGACCACCCGGGTCGAGGAACGAACTGCCCGCGTAGCCGGGCATGATGTTGACGGCCCCGGCCTCCATCGCCGCCCGGAACGGGATCATGTGGTACTTGATGGTGACCCCGTCGTAGACGATGCCCGCCTCGCCGCCGGCCCCTTCACCGGGCCAGTGCTTGACGGTCGCGAGGACGGAGGCGGGGTTCAGCTCGGGCCCGCCCTGGAGTCCCGCCACCAGCGCGCGCAGCTGGGCGCCGACGGCGTCGGCGTTCTCGCCGCCGCCCTCCTGGATGCGGGGGTAGAGCACCTTGGTGCCGACCTCCGCGAGCGGTGAGAGGGTGCCGCGCGCGCCGACCTCCAGCTGCTCCTTGCGCTGCATGTCGCCGAGTTGGTAGTCGAGCGGGTAGTCCTTGCTCGCGCCCAGCGTGCTCTGGAGCGGGTACGTGGTCTGGTAGCCGGCGGTGGTGTCGCCCGCCGAGACCGGGGGGATGCCGAGCCGCGTGGCGGCCGTGGAGAGCAGGATGTCGTGCAGGTCGCCCGGTTGCGCGGGGCCGAAGTGCCAGCCGGAGCGCGGGAACGACTGGACGTTGTAGAACATCTGGTACGCCTTCTCCTCCGGCGTCATCCTGCCGAGGAGATCGCCGACCCGGGTCTCGACCGGCTGGCGCCAGTCCTCGTACGGCTCCAGGGTCCCGTTCTTGTTGAGGTCCCGCGCGCCGTTGACGAGGCCGACCCCGTCGCTGACGGTCTCGACGTCGGGCTTGTAGACGCTGAACGTACGGATGTTGGAGGTGGTCTTCGCCCCGGAGCCGCTCACCGCGACGACGTACCACTTGTAGGTCCAGCGGTCGGTGATGTCCCAGGAGGGCGCATACGTGGTGCCGGTGGGCTCGGCGACCTTGGTGTAGAGGTCGAGGAGGTTGCCCGACGCGGTGAAGTCGTAGTCGGTACGGCTGACGTTGAGCCACACCTCGTAGCGGGCGGCCCCGGCGACGGCCGCCCAGGAGAACGCGGGCCTGCGGGTGCTCGTGACCATGGCCCGGTCGGCCGGCGCGGAGAGCGCGAACTGGTTGAGGGTGCCGGGGGCCTTGGTGGGCGGGGACAGCAGCGGCGCGGTGGCGGCGGAGCTGTCGACGGACCCGAAGACCTGGAACTCCCAGAGGGAGACGCCGTAGCCGGTGGCGCGCGTGGTGGCGAACAGCCGTACGTACCGCGCCTTGCCGGTGACGGCCGGTCGCTCGACGCCGCCCTTCCCCGCGGTGGTGGAGTGGACCGTGGTCCAGTTCGTGCCGTCGTCGGACAGCTCGACGCGATAGCTGGAGGCGTACGCGGATTCCCAGTTCAGCTCGACACCGGTGATCGTGGCCGCTCCGCCGAGGTCCACCTGCAACCACTGGTTGTCGGCGAACTGGCTCGACCACCGGGTGTCGGTCCGCCCGTCGAGGGCCGCCGCGGGCGCGTTGGCGCCCTCCCAGGTCGACGCGGACACCTGCTTGTAGGCGGAGATGGGCGTCCCGGTGGGGGTGGGGCCACCGCCACCGCCGCCCGCTGTGCCGTACACCTGGAACTCCCAGAGGGAGTAGCCGTAGCCGGTGGCGCGGGCGGTGCCGTACACCCGCACATAACGCCCGGACCCGTTGACGGCGATCGTCTGGTTGCCGCCGGGGCCGGTGGTCGTGGAGTGGATGTCGGTCCAGTTCTGGTCGTCGCCCGAGACCTGGATCTTGAACGACGTGGCGTACGCCGTCTCCCAGTTGAGGACGACGGAGCTGATGGTGGCGGTGGCGCCGAGGTCGACCCGGAGCCACTGCGGATCGGCGGCGGCGCTGGACCAGCGGGTCCCCGCGTCCCCGTCGACCGCCGCGGAGGCGGGGGTTCCGGCGTTCTCGGTCGAGGAGGTGGTGACGGCCTTGCCCTGCGACAGCAGGGTGTCGGCCGCCTGGGCGGTGCCGGCCGAGGTGGCGGCGGCACCGCCCATCGCGAGGCTCATCGCGACGGCCACCGCGATCAGCGGTCTGCGGCGCCGGACGGTTCGCAGTAACGAGGACAGGAGGCGCATGCGGGTCTCCACGGGTTGTGATGCCTCTCCACCACAACGCCGGGGCACGCTCGGCGACGGCGCGTGCGGGGCGGCTGTCGGTGACTCAGGACTCATCGCTCCGTGGTCGGAAACGACCACGGAGAGCGCTCTCCCGCGAGAGTGGCTTCATGACTGAGCACTGTCAACCCTTGGCACCGTTCCCGGTACGCGATCTCCCGCCGCGCGCCCCCTCAGGCCTCGTCGGCGGCGGCGTACAGCGCGGCGATGTCGAGCTTCTTCATGCCGAACATCGCCTTCATGGCCCGTTGCGTGCGCGCCTGGTCCGGGTCGCTCATCAGCTCCGCCATCGCCGCCGGAACCACCTGCCACGACAGGCCGTACCGGTCCTTGAGCCAGCCGCAGGGACCTTCCTCGCCGCCGTCGGAGAGCTTGTCCCAGTAGTAGTCGATCTCCGCCTGGTCGGCGCAGTCGATCGCGAAGGAGACGGCCTCGTCGAAGGTGAACTGGGGACCGCCGTTGATCGCGAGGTAGTCCTGGCCGTCGAGCACGAACTCGACGGTCAGGACCGTGCCCGCCTCACCCGGACCGGCCTCGCCGTAGTAGGAGATGTTCTTGATCTTCGAGTTCGGAAACACCGAGACGTAGAACTCGGCAGCTTCCTCGGCCTGGGTGTCGAACCAGAGGTTGGGAGTGATACGGGGCATGACCGCCTCCTTGTGGCGTCGATGTCGCGCGACTGGTGTCCGCTGTCAGTGGAGACCGTCGCGGCGGCCGGAACTCATCGCGATACGGTATCGGGACAAATCGACTCATGGCGACTGTGGCGCAGAACGGGAGACCGCTCGATGGCGGGACTGGAGATCGCCCTCGTCCTGGTGACGACCGTTCTGCTGCTGACGTGGGTGTCCCGCCGTCTGCACATCAGCGAACCGGTGGCCCTGCTCCTGGGCGGCGTTCTGGTCGGGCTCATCCCCGAGTTCCGCCACGTGCACCTGTCGTCCGACCTCATCCTGCTGATCTTCCTGCCGCCGCTGCTGTACGCGGAGTCCCTGAAGATCTCGCTCCACCAGATCCTCGCCAACCTCCGGGTCATCGTCCTGCTCGCGGTGGGGCTGGTGCTGCTCACCGCGGTGACCGTGGCGGCCACCGCGCACGGCTTCGGCATGGCCTGGCCGCTCGCGTTCGTCCTGGGCGCCGTGCTGGCGCCCACCGACGCGACGGCGGTCGCGAGCGTGGCACGGGGCATGCCGCGCAGGACCCTCACCACCATGCGGGCCGAGAGCCTCGTCAACGACGGCACGGCCCTGGCCGTCTTCGCGGTGGCCGTGGAGATCGCCACCGGCGAGCACTCCTTCCAGTGGGGCGGGGCGGTCCTGCGGTTCGTCCTGTCGTACGCCGGCGGGGCGGCGATCGGCGCGGCGGTCGCGGTGCTCGTGCTGGCCGCGCGGCGCAGGACCCACGACAGCACGATCGAGAGCGGGATCAGTGTCCTCACGCCGTTCGCCGTCTACGTCCCGGCGGAGCTGGCCGACGTGTCGGGCGTCCTGGCCGTGGTGGTGTGCGGGCTGATCGTCAGCCGGGCGAGTCCCCTGCTGATGCCGGCGAGCACCCGGGTCCAGAGCTTCGCGTTCTGGCAGGTCACCACCTTCCTCCTCAACGGGTCGCTGTTCGTCCTGATCGGCCTGCAACTGCCCGACGTGATCGGGTCGCTCCCCACGCTCGGCCAGGGCGACGTGGTCGCGTTGGCGGCGTCCGTCACGGGGGCGGTGATCCTCACCCGGCTGGTGTACCTGTACACCACGCCGTACCTGATCCGGGCGGTGGACCGGCGCCCGCAGCAGCGGGCCCGCCGGATCGGCGCCCGGCAGCGGATGCCGGTCGCCTGGGGCGGGGTACGGGGCGGGGTGTCCCTGGCGGCGGCGCTCGCCGTACCGACCCTGGCCGCCGACGGTACGAGGCTGGCGGACCGGAACGTGATCGTGTTCGTGACAGCCGTGGTCATCGTGGCGACCCTGCTGCTCCAGGGACAGACCCTGCCCGCCGTGATCCGGTGGTCGCGGCTGACCCCGGACCCCACCGAGGCCGGCGAGGAACTCCTGGCCCGGCAGGAGATGACCGAGAGCGCGCTGGCGGCGT
Source organism: Streptomyces sp. SID3212 (assembly GCF_009865405.1). Taxonomy (GTDB): domain Bacteria; phylum Actinomycetota; class Actinomycetes; order Streptomycetales; family Streptomycetaceae; genus Streptomyces. Next base: position 6,323 of record NZ_WWJY01000956.1, read on the forward strand.
TGCGGGAGCGGGCGGACGGGTGCGGCGCGCCACCCGAGGTCGAACGGCACCTCGCGGAGGAGCTGGAGTCGTACGCGGAGAGCCTGCGCAGGACCGAACCACCGACGCACCACACCGAACTGCGCCTGCGTCAGGAGCTGATCGGGGTGAAACGCGCCCGGCTGGTCACTCTGCGGGACGCGGGCCGTATCGACGACACCGTGCTGCGGCGGGTGCAGGAGACGCTGGACAGCGAGGAGACCCGGCTCGACCTGCGGATCGCGGAGGGACGCGCGACGGCGGGCGGTCTGCGTGCCCAGGGGGAGGAGCGGGGCGAGGACGGAGCGCCCTAGAGCGCGTCCGCGAAGTGGGGTCTGGCTCGCGGCGCCTGGCACGCACGCTCGCGGCGTTGTCGGACCCACCCCGTACGTCCAGTACGGGGTGGGTCCTCCGCCTTGCGATCGCACGCACCAGACACCGCGAGCCCCGCCCTCCGGGCCGACGACCCCACTTCGCGGACACACCCTAGGGCGTGCGACGTACACGCGCCTATGGCTGCCCGGGGTCGGCCGCCGAGCGCAGCAGCAGCAGGGCGATGTCGTCGTTACGGATCGGGCCGCACGGCCCCGGGAGCAGCAGGTCGTCCGCGAGGGCGTCCAGGGACCTGCCCCCGCTGCGGGCCAGGCGCCGGGCGACGTCCCGGACGGCCTCGTCCATGTCGACTCCCGGGCACTCGACGAGACCGTCGGTGTACATCATCAGCAGACTGCCCGGGGGCAGCGCGACGTCCACGGTCTCGTACGTGGCACCGGCCTCCACGCCCAGCAGCACCCCGGCCGGCAGGGGGATCGTCTCGGCGTGCCCGTCGGGGGCGTACAGCAGCGGCGGCGGGTGGCCCGCCGTGACCAGCCGGGCCCGGTGAGCGGCCAGGTCCACCTGGACGTAGAGGCAGCTCGTGGAGAGGTCGGGGGCGAGGTCGGTGAGCAGCCGGTTGGTCCTGGCGAGGACCTCACCAGGGGCCGCGCCGGCCGTCGCGTAGGCGTGCACGGCGGTACGGACCTGTCCCATCAGCGCCGCCGCGGTGACGTTGTGGCCCTCGACGTCACCGATCACCGCCGCCACGGTGGTGTCGTCCAGCCGGATGAGGTCGTAGAAGTCCCCTCCGATGTCCATGCCGTACGTGGCGGGCAGATAGCGCCCGGTCACGTCCAGGCCGGTGACACCGGGCAGTCTCTGCGGGAGCAGCCCCTCCTGGAGTCCCTGGGCGAGCTCGTGCTTGGCGTCGTACAGCCGGCCCCGGTCGAGCGCCTGGGCGATGAGTCCCGCCAGCGAGGTGAGGGCCGCGCGCTCCTCGTCGGGGAAGGGGTGCGGCCTGTCGTACGCGAGCAGGCAGACGCCCACGGTACGGCCCGACGCGATGAGGGGCAGGAACGCCCAGGCGCCCTTCGTCGTCCGCGAGATCACTTCGGGGAACGCCTCGGCCAGCTCGTCGCGGGTGGCGAAGAAGCCGGCGGTCCCGGTGCGGGCGACGAGCGATGCCGGGCTGACGCCGGAGACGTGCATCGCGTCGAACCGCTCCAGGAGGTCGGGGCCGAAGCCGTGCGAGCCGATGATCCGCAGCCGGCCTTCCTGGAGTGTCGCCAGGGCCACCGCCTCGGCGTCGAAGGCGCTCACGATCTGGTCGGCGATCAGCTCGACGACGTCGTCCACCCCGACGGCCTCGGTGAGCGAGGCGGCCAGGTGCATCAGGTGGTAGAGGGTGCCGGGTCTGACCGGCGCGGGCGTCTCGACGGGCCGCGGCTGCTGAGCCCCCTCGGGTTCGCCGGAGGGGGCCGGGGTGATCACCACGCTGATGCCGGAGGGGTCCGGGTGGAGGCGGAAGGTCAGCCAGGTGTCGGGAGGGCGCAGGGCGGTGAAGGTCATGGGCTGCTGGCTGAGAACCGCCGACCGGTAACGGTCCTCGAACACGGGGTCGTTGAGCCACGACAGTTTCTCGGCGGGAAGGAAGCCGACCAGGTCCGCCGGGTCCCGGCCGACGAGTTCGCCGGCCCGCGGGCTGATGAAGACGATCCGTCCGTCCAGGTCCAGGGAGCAGGCCCCCTCGGGGAGGCGCGCGGCGAAGTCGACGGCGGCCAGGGCCTGCGCCGGTCCCGGCGGCTCCGAGGGGCGGGGCGACAGGATGCGCGGCTCGGGGCCGATCAGGGTGGAGCGGCCCCGGGCCGCGGCGCGGTGGCACACCGCCGCCAGGTCCGCGCAGGCCGTCTCGGCGGCGGTCCGTTCGGCCTCGCTGAGGTCGGAGGGGTGGGTGCCGGGCCAGAGGAGGACCAGCGCGCCCCAGACCGTACCGCCGCTCGTGATGGGAGCGGCGATCATCGCGAACGAGTACGGCAGGATCAGGCCCGTGCGGGGGTAGTGGCGGGACAGCGCGCCGTCGGGGCTGAGCCACACCAGCCGGCGTTCACGGGTGGCGTCGGCGACCGGGACGGAAGCGGCCACGGAGACCCGTTCCCACGGCCGGGTCACGGTCTGCGGCACCCCGGTGGTGACCACGAGCCGCAGGATCTTCCGGTCGGGCGGGGACAGGAGCCACACACCGCCCGCGTACGCGCCCGTGTCGCGGACCGCCCGCTCCAGTACGGAGTCCAGCGCGAGGCCGGGGCCCGTACGGGAGAGGAAGGACATCGGACCGGCCATGCACGCTCACCTCCGCCCCTGGTGGGCGGCCCACCGGCGCCGCCGGACATCCCGCGCGTGCCCGAACGGACACTGTGGGCCTTACAAGAACAATAAGCGATGAGGCGTATATGCGAAGAATGTCGGCTCCGAGCGCGAACCGTTCTAAAATGGCGGATACCGGACCCACGGGCCGCGGTGGGTGAGTGCGCGATTTCGCCACTCTTCGCACCCACACACCTACCGCGTGTATGTGATGCCGAGCAGCGGCAGGGAAGAAGGGGCTCACGATGAGCAATCCGATCGACGACTGGACCTCTCGCCTCCAGGACATGACGGGCGAGAAGGAATCCGACCCCGAGGACACCCGGCGCTTCGTCGAGGATCTGTACACGGCGGCGCAGGTCGACCAGGACAAGATGCGCGCGCAGGCGGAGTTCGAACGGGAGGAGTGACACCGCCCGACATGCCACCGGCACCTGCCGACGGCCGTACCGGGGGCCGTGCCCCGTTTTCGGTTCATGTAACACGTTTCACGAAACAGCAGGTCAGAAGCGTGGCCTGACATATGTCCAGACCTCACCTTTCAGCTCGCTTTACATGACGTCACCGTCAAAAGCAGGGAACATCTGGGTTTCCTCACCCCACAGAGGTAGTTGAGATGTGAACGTTCGTCCGGCTGTCGATCACTCGCGGCAGCCGCGACGTCGGACTCATCCGCACGGACGCAGGTCGTCCGCGCACACCGAAGTGAGGTCAGGCACAGGTGGACATATCAAGACCCATGCGGACGTGGCTGCGTCCGCTCGCCGGAGCGACAGCGGGCCTGCTGGCCCTGAGCGTTCTCTCGACGGCCGGGGCTCTCCCGGCCGCCGCGTCGGACGGCCCCTCGACGGGACCCGGCGCGTCGGTGGTTCGCTCGGGTGACGGATGGACCGTGACCCGGGCCGCCGGCGGATACGTCGTGTCGCTGAAGCTGGACACGGAACTCCCCGTCAGGAGCGACCTGCCCGAACTGGTCGCCGACGGTACGGATCTCGGCCCCGCCAAGGAGTCCCGCGACGGGCGCACCCTGACGGTGACGACGTCCGACCCGTCGGTCGCCACGGCCGGGAAGATCGACTGGCGGTGGTCCACCGGCGGTGACAGCACCGCCACCGGGCCGACCGGCCTGCTCTCGGCGGGCGCCCAGGCCAAGGCCAGGAAGCTGACCGAGTCGACGGCGAAGGCCGACGCCGAGGACAGCCCGGGGACCGGCGTGGTCGCCGAGGGCATCGGCGGATCGGGGACGACGTCCGACGATCCCACGACCATCGGCCAGGGCTCCTACACGATCGCCGACTACAACTTCGGTACGCAGTCGATCCCGCTCACCAACATCGGCGGGATCCGGGGCGAGTTCGAGGGCCGCATCTACCTGCCGACCGACGGCAGGGCGCACCCGGTCGCGATCTTCCTCCACGGCCGGCACAGCTCCTGTTACAACACCACGACCCTTCGGGGCGCCAGCGGCTGGCCCTGTCCGGTGGGTACGGCCCCGATCCTCAGCTACGCCGGGTACGACGCCGCCGCCGAGGCACTGGCGGCGGACGGTGTCACCGTCGTCTCGATCTCGGCCAACGCCATCAACGCCAATGACAACCAGCTCGCCCCGGACAACGGGGCCAACAGCCGGGGCCAGTTGGTCCTGGACACCCTGGCCATGCTGAAGAAGGCCAACGCGGGTGAGCCGGTCGCGTACCACGACGCGGCGACCGACCAGGACGTCACCCTGGCCCAGGCCCTCGACTCGGGCGACGCCACCTATCCCGGCGGTACGGTGACGCCGCAGCAGCTCGTCGGCACCATGGACTTCGGCTCGATCGGCCTGATGGGCCACTCGCGGGGCGGCGAGGGCGTCGTGTCCGCCGCCGCGCTCAACGCGGGCCTGCCGCAGCCGTGGCACCTCGCGTCCGTACTCCCCCTGGCCCCGGTCGACTTCACCCGGACGACCCTGCCGGACGTGGTCACCACCACGATGCTGCCGTACTGCGACGGAGACGTCTCCGACCAGCAGGGCCAGCACTTCTACGCGGACTCACGGGACGCGTTCCCGGACGACGACGTCCTGCGGTCCAACGTCTGGGTCATGGGCGCCGACCACAACTTCTTCAACTCCCAGTGGACCCCGCCCACTCCGGGCGGCTCCGACGACTGGTCGAGCACCGCGGACGCCGTCTGCGGGACGAGCGCCGCGGCGCTGGCCTCGGGCAAGAACATCCGGCTCACGGCGGCGCAGCAGTACCAGGTGGGCGCCGCCTACATCGCCGGGTTCTTCGAGGCGACCCTCGGCGGCCGGACCCAGTTCCGGAGCCTGTTCGACGGTTCCGAGCTGGTTCCGCCGTCGGTGGCCGCCTTCGCCGACGTCCGTACGATCGCGCAGCAGCCGGCCTCGGCACGGCGGGACCTCGCCTCGTTCAAGACGACCAGCCCGCTCATCGGCACCACGTCGACGGCCACGGCGACGGTCTGCGCCAACAAGTCGGGGCGTACCGTTCCGCAGCCGTACCCGCTCTGCACCAACCCGGGGAGCACCCTCACCAACCAGCAGCTCCCGCACTGGACACCGGCGTCGTTCGCCCCGAACGTGCCGCTGAACGTGATGACGCACCTGACGTGGACGGCGGCGACCGGCGCCCTCGGGGTGACGCTCACGGCCGGCGCGCAGAACGCCTCGCGCTACGACGAGCTGAGCGTCGGCATGTCGCCGGACGAGAGTGTCACCACCGGCACCGACATGACCCTGAGTGTGGCCGACGCGTCGGGGCGCACGTGGAGCAGTCCGGTGTCCGCCCTCAACCCGTGGGGTGTCACCAGGATGCCGGCGAGCGGTTCGACGACGCTGGGCAAGATCGTGCTCCAGCAGGTACGGGTCCCCACCGCCACCCTGGCCGCCGCCGGGCTCGATCTCACCCACCTCACCAAGGTCACCTTCACCGGGGCCGTCGGCGCCGACGGCGTACCTTCCGGCGGGGTCTACCTCTCCGACCTGGGCTTCAACAGCAAGGCGCTGGGGACGCCGAAGGTCCGGGCCCGGCCGACGGTCAACGTCGCGTCGACCAGGACCGAGGAGGGCAACGGACCGGGCGCGTCGACGGCGGCGGTGTACCTGTCGCGGCCGAGCACGACCCCGGTCTCCGCGTACCTCACCGTGGTGGGTTCCGCGACGGGCAAGGTCGGGCTCGCGATGCAGAAGGTCACCTTCGCGCCCGGCACGACCTGCCAGGTGACCGACATCCCGGCGACCGGTGACACCCTGGCGGGAACGGCTCCCACCACCGCCTTCAAGCTCGGCGTGTCCAACTCCACGTCCGCGGTCCTGGGTGTCCAGGACTTCGGCACCCTCACGGTGCGCGAGGACGACGGCGTCACCGGCACCGCGACCGCCGCCCCGCCGGTCGGCGTGCAGGGCGACCCCTGCGCGGAGTACGAGGCGCTCTCCCGGCCGGGAGCGCTGACGGTCGGCGACTCGAAGCCGGAGCCGGGAGCCGCCGTCACCCTCGGCGGGTCCGGCTACCGCGCCGGGGAGAGCGTGGCGTTCACCCTCGGACCGGTCGCGCTCGGCAGCGCGCTCGCCGGCAGCGACGGCACGGTCTCGTTCCAGGCGACCGTCCCGGCGGACCAGGCCTACGGCAGCGCTCAGGTCAGCGCGGTCGGAGCGGGGTCCGGCTACACCCGTACGGCGTCCGTCGAGGTCCTCGCGACCACCACGACGGCGCTCACCCTCTCCCCCGCCGCGCCCCGGATCAACGAGGCGGTCACGCTCAAGGCGGCGGTCACCGGGGCGGGCACCGACGGCGCGGTGGTCACCTTCCGGGACGGCGCCACCGTGCTGGGCTCGGCCCCCGTCGGCGGCGGAACGGCGTCCCTGCGGATTCCGTCGGGCTTCAAGGCGGGGACGCACACCTTCACCGCCTCGTTCGCGGGCTCCGCGTCCGCCGACGTGTCGGCGTCCGACCCGGTGGGGCTGGTCCTGACGAAGGGCCAGAGTTCCCTCGCCATGTCGCTGGTGGCGAACTCCACCCGCTACGGCCACGCGGTCTCCGGGGTCTTCGCGGTGGCCGGGGCCAAGGAAGGCACGGTGAGCGTCACGTACGGCACGGGGTCCGGTCTGAAGGCGAAGGTCGGGGCTTCGGGAACGGGTACGTTCACGCTGCCCGCCTCCCTCGCCGTCGGCGCGCACACGGTCTCCGTCTCCTACGACGGAACCGACTTCGTGGCTCCGAGCGGGGTCGCCTCGCAGAAGCTCACGGTCCTGAAGGCGAAGACGACCACGGCGCTCAGCCTCTCCAAGACCAAGCTGGCGCGGGGGAAGTCGCAGACCGTCAAGGTCACGGTGGGCGGGCACAGCGCCGCCGCGTACCCGACCGGCACGATCACGGTCACGGCCAAGGTCGGCGGTACCACGACCACCAAAAAGGTCAGCCTGTCCGCCGCCAAGAAGGGCGTGCTGAGCTTCTCCGTCACCCTGCCGAAGAAGAAGGGCACGGCGACCGTGACCGCCGTCTACGGGGGTAACGGCAGCTTCCTGTCCAGTACGTCACCGCCGAAGAAGGTGACGCTGACCTGAGCCGGAGGGCGTAGTACGGAAGGGGGAGGGGGTCCGGTCCGATCCGGGCCCCCTGCCCGCGTGTCAGCTCAGGGCCGCGAGTTCGTGGTTCAGTTCCACGACGTTGACCGCCTGCTGGCCCAGGAAGCCCACGTTCCGGCTCTTGATGTGGTGCGAGACCGTCTCCCGTACGAGGGCCGGGCTCAGCCCGCGGGCCCTGGCGACCCTGGCCACCTGCTGGTGGGCGTACGCCTTCGAGATGTCCGGGTCGAGGCCCGAGCCCGAGGACGTCAGCGCGTCGACGGGCACGGTCTCCGGCCGCACCCCGTCGAACGCGGCCACCGCGGCCCTGCGCTGCCTGATGGTGGCCACCAGCCCCGCGTCGTTGGGGCCCAGGTTGGAGGCGCCGGTGGCGGTCGGGTCATACCCGGCGGTGCCGGCCGCCGGCGGGCGCGGCTGGAACCAGCGGGGGTCGGGACGGCCGGTGGTCTCCCCCTCGCGGAGCGGCAGGGTGAAGTTCTGGCCGATCAGGCTGGAGCCGACGGTCCGCCCGCCGTCCTTGATCAGTGAGCCGTTGGCCTGGTGGGCGAAGAGCCCCTGGGCGATCCCGGTGAGGGCCAGCGGGTACGCGACGCCGGTGATCACGCTGAACACCAGCAGCATCCGCAGCGCCGCCAGGTGCTGCCGGACGACGGAGGAGAGGGAGGAGGGCATGACGGGGCGTTCTCCTGGGGGTCAGCGCAGGCCGGGGATGAACTGGACGATCAGGTCGATGACTTTGATCCCCGCGAACGGGAGGACCAGGCCGCCCAGCCCGTACAGCAGGATGTTGCGGGCCAGGAGCGCGGACGCGGACGACGGCCGGTAGCGGACGCCGCGCAGGGCGAGCGGGATCATCGCCACGATGATCAGCGCGTTGAAGATGACCGCGGCGGAGATCGCCGACGTCGGGCTGTGCAGGCGCATGACGTTGAGCTGGTCCAGCCCGGGGATGACGGCGGCGAACATGGCCGGGATGATCGCGAAGTACTTCGCGACGTCGTTGGCGATGGAGAAGGTCGTGAGCGCGCCGCGGGTGATGAGCAGCTGTTTGCCGATCTCCACGATCTCGATGAGCTTGGTGGGGTTGGAGTCGAGGTCCACCATGTTCCCGGCCTCCTTGGCGGCCGAGGTGCCGGTGTTCATGGCCACGCCCACGTCCGCCTGCGCCAGCGCCGGGGCGTCGTTCGTGCCGTCCCCCGCCATGGCCACCAGCTTGCCGCCGGCCTGCTCGCGCCGGATCAGCGCGATCTTGTCCTCCGGGGTGGCCTCCGCGAGGAAGTCGTCGACGCCCGCCTCGTCCGCGATGGCCCGTGCGGTCAGCGGGTTGTCACCCGTGATCATGACCGTCTTGATCCCCATCAGCCGCAGTTCGGCGAACCGCTCCCGCATGCCCTCCTTGACGACGTCCTTGAGGTGGATCACCCCGAGGACCCGGGCGGTACGGGTGTCGCCCCGGCGGGTCGACTCCGCGACGACAAGGGGTGTCCCCCCGCTGGCGGAGATGCCGTCCACGAGGGTGCCGACCCCGCCCATCGTCTCACCGCCGTTCTCGCGCACCCAGCGCATCACCGCGGCCGCCGCGCCCTTGCGCAACGCGTGCCCGCCGTCCGGGCCTTCGAGGTCGACACCGCTCATCCGGGTCTGCGCGGTGAACGGGACGAAGGAGGCACCCGCCAACTCCCCCTCGCCCCGGGCCCGCAGCGCGTACCGCTGCTTGGCCAGGACGACGATCGAGCGGCCCTCGGGGGTCTCGTCCACGAGCGACGACAGCTGGGCGGCGTCGGCCAGTTCCTCCGCCCCGACCCCTTCGGCGGGCAGGAACTCGGCGGCCTGCCGGTTGCCGAGGGTGATGGTGCCGGTCTTGTCCAGCAGCAGGGTGTTGACGTCCCCGGCCGCCTCGACCGCGCGGCCCGACATGGCGAGCACGTTGCGCTGCACCAGCCGGTCCATGCCCGCGATGCCGATCGCCGAGAGCAGGGCGCCGATGGTCGTCGGGATCAGCGCGACCGTCAGGGCCACCAGGATGACGATGGTCTGCTCGGCATGCGCGAAGATCGCGAAGGGCTGGAGGGTGGTCACGGCGACGAGGAAGACGACGGTCAGTGAGGCCAGCAGGATGTTGAGGGCGATCTCGTTCGGTGTCTTCTGCCGGGCGGCGCCCTCGACCAGGGCGATCATCCGGTCGATGAAGGTCTCGCCCGGCTTCGAGGTGATCCGTACGACCACCCGGTCCGACAGCACCTTCGTCCCGCCGGTGACGCCCGACCGGTCGCCGCCGGACTCGCGGATGACCGGGGCCGACTCCCCGGTGATCGCCGACTCGTCCACGCTGGCGACCCCTTCGACCACATCGCCGTCGCCGGGGATGACCTGCCCCGCCTCGACCACCACGAAGTCGCCCACCCGCAACCGGTCGGCGGCCACCTCCTCCTCGTCCCGGTCGGCCCCGGCCGGCCGCCACCCGTGCGTGAGGCGGCGGGCGACGGTGTCCGATCGCGTACGGCGCAGCGTCTCGGCCTGTGCCTTGCCGCGCCCCTCGGCCACCGCCTCGGACAGGTTGGCGAAGACACTGGTCAGCCAGAGCCAGACGGTGATCACCCAGGCGAAGACACTGGGATCCTTGATCGCCGAGTACGTGGTCAGGACCGCGCCCACCTCGACGACGAACATGACGGGGTTACGGAACATCACCCGCGGATCGAGTTTGCGCAGCGCCTCGGGGAAGGACGCCACCAGTTGTCGCGGGTCGAGCAGACCGCCGGAGACCCGGGAGGCGTCCTGCGCGGGCGGGCCCGGGGGCGGGGCCGAGGTCGTGGCCATCAGTGCAGCCCTTCCGCGAGCGGACCCAGCGCGAGCGCGGGGAAGTAGGTGAGGCCGACGACGATGAGGATCACGCCGATCAGCAGGCCGACGAAGAGCGGCCGGTGCGTGGGCAGCGTGCCCGCGGTGGCGGGGACCGCCTGCTGCTGGGCGAGGGACCCGGCGAGGGCCAGGACGAACACGATCGGCAGATAGCGGCCCACGGCCATCGCCAGGCCCAGCGCGGTGTTGTACCAGACCGTGTTGACCGACAGCCCGGCGAAGGCCGATCCGTTGTTGTTGGCCGCCGAGGTGAAGGCGTACAGCACCTCGGAGAAGCCGTGCGGCCCGGAGTTGAGCATCGCGGCCCGCTCCCCCGGCAGCGACATCGCGACGCCCGCCCCGACCAGGACGACCGCCGGGGTGGTGAGGATGTACAGCGAGGCGAACTTCATCTGCTGTCCGCGCAGCTTCTTGCCCAGGTATTCGGGCGTACGGCCCACCATCAGGCCCGCCACGAACACACCGACGATCGCCAGGATCAGGATGCCGTAGAGGCCGGAGCCCGTACCGCCGGGGGCGATCTCCCCGAGCATCATGTTGAAGATCGTCATGCCGCCGCCGAGCGGGGTGTACGAGTCGAGGAAGGAGTTCACGGCGCCGGTGGACGTCAGGGTGGTGGAGGCGGCGAACAGGGCGGAGGCCCAGACGCCGAACCGCTGCTCCTTGCCCTCCATCATGCCGCCGGCCGCGTGGCCCGCCGTACTGCTCACCTTGTACAGCTCGTTGACGGTCACGATCGCCACGGAGGCGGCCCAGATCACCGCCATGACGGCGACGATCGCGTACCCCTGCCTGCGGTCGCCGACCATCGTGCCGAAGGTGCGGGGCAGGCAGACGGCGATCACCATCAGCAGGTAGATCTGGAGCCAGTTGGTGAACCCGTTGGGGTTCTCGAAGGGGTGGGCGGAGTTGGCGTTGTAGAAACCGCCGCCGTTGGTGCCCAGTTCCTTGATGACCTCCTGGGAGGCGACCGGGCCTCCCGTGATGCGCTGCTCGCCGCCCGCCACGGTGGTGACCGACTGGAGGCCGTGGAGGTTCTGCACCACCCCGGCCGCCACCAGCACGATCGCGAAGACGACACAGACGGGCAGCAGGACACGCAGCACGATCCGGGTGACGTCCACCCAGAAGTTGCCGACCTGGTCGGTCCGTTGCCGGGTGAAGCCGCGGATGAGGGCGGCCACGACGGCGATGCCGACGGCGGCGGAGACGAAGTTCTGGACCGCGAGACCGGACATCTGCACCAGGTGACCGAGGGCCGACTCGCCCGAGTACGACTGCCAGTTGGTGTTGGTCACGAACGACACGGCCGTGTTGAAGGACTGGTCGGTGTCCATGGCCGGGGTGCCGAGTCCCAGCACGAAGTGGTTCTGGAGCCGCAGGAAGCCGTAGAGGAAGAGCACGGAGACGAGCGCGAAGGCGAGCACACTGCGCAGGAACGCCGACCAGGGCTGGTCGGCGTCGGCGTTGACACCTCCGAGGCGGTACAGCGCGCGCTCCAGCGCCGAGTGGCGGGGCGAGGTGAGGACGTACGCCATGTAGTCGCCCAGCGGCCGGAAGGACAGCGCGAGCGCCGCCACCAGGGCGAGGATCTGGAGCCACCCCGCGAGGGTGTCGTTCATCGAGGGCTTTCCACCGTTCGAGGCGTTGCGGGAGGGAGAGCGGAGGCGGGTACGGGCGCGGTCAGAAGCGCTCGGGGAACATCAGGCAGAAGACGAGGTACGCGACGAGCAGCGCCGCCGCCGACAGGCCGACGATGTTGTCGGTGCTCACAGCCGGCCGACCCCCTTCGCGATCAGGTGGAGCAGGGCGAACACGGCGACTGTGACCACGACGAAGACAAGATCCGCCACGTGCGGTACCCCCAGGGGAGCGGTCGGGAGAGACTCCGACGTTATCGACCGCGGCCCCGGCCGGCCGGTGACACGCCGGTCGCACGGACCCCGGGCACGACGGACCCCGCCGGACGGATTTTCCTACGAACCCTCCCTTGACCCACCGTTCACCGGCCGGACACCGCGACCCCGCCCAGAATGATCAACAGCTGCTCCATCCTGTTGACCGTGTGCTCGTCCGCGGATCGGGTGAGCCGTCAACGAAGGGTCGTCACCGTGGTGTTGTCCCGTACCGCGTCCCGTACCGCGTCCTCCGACCGGCGCCGCCGCCCGGCGGTCTGTCGCGGTGTCACGCTGGCGCTCGTCGCCGGTCTCTCCGTGCCCGCCGCCCTCCCGGCCGCCGCCGCGGCCCCCGCCACCCCCACCATCAGCCTGTCCACCGCCTATGTGTCGGGCGCGGTGGGCGCGACGGGAGACCCGACGGTGACGGTGCGGGTGGCGCAGCAGGCCACCGACGCGGCGGCGCTGACGGTCCGCGCCTCGGCCAGTTCCCGCGCCTCGGTCGCTGGTACGGGAGATGTCACCGTCACGGGCACCGGCGGCAGTCGTGAGATCGCCGTACAGGCGCGTACCACCGGCTACACGGACCTGACGATCCAGGTCACCGGCGCGGGCGGCAGGACCGCCACCACGAAGCTCCACTACGCGGCGTCCGCGGCGGTGCGCTCCCCCGCCGACACCCGCTACTTCACGGGCTCCAGCGACGCCTCCGCGGCGGTGGACGCCGGCGGGGGCTACGCGGTGGTGGCCGACGACGAGTCCAACACCCTGCGCCTGTACCGGCGGGACGCGTCGGGCGCCCCGGTGAGGACCTGGGACTTCAGCTCGCAGCTCAAGGTCGACGGCGAGATCGACATCGAGGCGGGGACCCGCGTCGGCAACACGATCTACTGGAACGGCTCCCTGGGCAACAACAAGGACGGCAAGGTGAAGGCGGAGCGTTCGACGCTCTTCACCACGACCGTGTCCGGTTCCGGCGCCGACACCCAGCTGGCCCTGGCCGGTTCGTACCAGGGGCTGCGCGCGGACCTGATCGCCTGGGACAAGGCGGCCCAGAACCGGTACGGCTTCGCGGCGGGCGCCGCGTCCGGCCAGATCCCCAAGCAGATCGACGGGTTCAACGCGGAGGGCCTGGAGTTCGCCCCCGGCAGCACCACCACCGCCTACGTCGGTTTCCGGGCGCCTCTTGTGCCGCCGGCCAACGGCGGGAAGGCGCTGCTGGTGCCGGTCACCAACATGGACAAGCTCGCCACGTCCGTCGGCGGGAAGGTCCACGCCACCTTCGGTACGCCCGTCACGCTCGACCTCGGCGGGCTGAGCGTCCGGGACATCCGGCGCGACGCCTCGGGCGGGCTCCTGCTCCTCGCCGGCTCCTGGGCGGCCGAGGACAACTCAGCGCCGTACGCCCTCTACTCCTGGGACGGCGTCGCGGGACACGCGCCGGTCAAGCGGCTCGACCTGCCGACGACCGACCCGGGCGGCTGGGAGGCCATCGTCGACGTGCCCGACGCGGGCGCGCAGGACCCGCGCGTCCAGCTGATCACCGACAACGGTTCGGCGGATCTGTACGGGGACGGGACCGAGGCGAAGGATCTCGACCACGCGGAGTGGAAGAAGTCCAGGACGGTGCGGTTCGCCCTCCAGCCCTGACAGCGCGGCCCAGACGCACGCCCGCCCGTACGCGAACACGTACGGGCGGGCGGGCCTGCGTGTGGGCCGAACGAACCACGGTACGGGGCAAATGGCGGCTCGCTGGTGGGTCGGCTTGAGCGGGTGACCGGCGGGTGTCAGCATCCGCAGACCTCTGCCGGAAGGAACGCACGTCATGGGCACCCTCACCACGACCGACGGGACCGACCTCCACTACAAGGACTGGGGGTCGGGACAGCCCGTCGTGTTCAGCCACGGCTGGCCGCTCAACGCCGACGCCTGGGACGACCAGATGCACCTCGTCGCCCGCGAGGGCTTCCGGGCCGTCGCGCACGACCGCCGGGGGCACGGCCGCTCGGAACAGCCGTGGAACGGCAACGACATGGACACGTACGCGGACGACCTCGCCCAGCTGATCGAGGCGCTGGACCTGCGGGACGTGATCCTCGTCGGCCACTCCACCGGCGGCGGTGAGGTCACCCGCTACATCGGCAGGCACGGGACGTCCCGGGTCGCCAAGGTGGTGCTCCTGAGCGCGATCCCGCCGCTGATGCTCCGGACGGACGCCAACCCGGAGGGCACGCCGATCGGGGCCTTCGACGACATCCGGGCCGGTCTGCTGGCCGACCGGTCGCAGTTCTACGCGGACCTCGGCGCGCCGTTCTACGGGGCGAACCGCGAGGGTTCGAAGGTCTCGCAGGGCGTGCGGGACGCCTTCTGGATGTGGTCGATGCAGGTCGGCTTCAAGGGCGCGTACGACTGCGTCAAGGCCTTCTCGGAGACCGACCTGACCGAGGACCTCAAGCGTTTCGACGTCCCGACCCTGATCATCCACGGGGACGACGACCAGATCGTGCCCATCGTGGCGGCGGGCCCCAAGTCGGCGAAGATCGTGAAGGATTCAACGCTCAAGGTCTATCAGGGGGCGCCGCACGGGCTGATGTCGGTCAGCCCGTTCAAGGAGCGGTTCAACACCGACCTGCTGGCGTTCATCAGGAGCTGACCCGCCCGGCGCGGCGCTGGGTCCGCAGGGTCTCCAGCAGCCGGAGCCAGACCTCGGACGGCGTGGGGTAGCTGGGGACGACGTGCCACAGGACGGGGACCGGAATCCGCGCGACGACGGCCGTGGTCGCCGCGTGGACGAGGTCGGAGATGTCCGGTCCGACGAACGTGGCCCCCACCAGGGTGTCCGTGGCCCGGTCGAGGACCAGCCGGGCCCGGCCGGTGTAGTCCTCGCGCATGACGTACGTACCGGCGAGACCGGCCATGTCGTACTCCACGGTCTCGACGTCGATGCCCGCCGCGCGCGCCTCCCGCTCGGTGAGGCCGGCCGAGCCGACCTCCGGGTCGGTGAAGGTCACCTGCGGGGCGCCGCGATGTCCGGCGGCGGCGTTCAGCGGGCTGTCCTCCGCGCTGTCCGGCCGCTGTCCCGCGGCGCGCGCGGCGATGACCTCGCCGGCCACCCGCGCCTGGTACTTGCCCATGTGGGTCAGCAGCGCCCGCCCGCAGGCGTCACCGACGGCGTAGAGCCATTCGCCCGGTACGGCGCACACCGACTGGTGGTGGTCCACCTCCAGATAGCCGCCGTCGGGACGGCCCACCGACGACAGGCCGATGTCCCCGGTGTTCGGGGTGCGCCCGGCGGCGACCACCACCTCGTCGGCGACCAGGGTCGTACCGTCGTCCAGCACGCACGTGACCTCGCCGCCGTGCGGCGTCCCCGTTCCCGTGTCGCGGGAGTCCTCCCGGCGCACCCCGGTGATCGCCCGGCCGGGCAGCAGCCGCACGCCCGCGGCGCCGAGCGCGTCGCCGACCATGCGCCCGGCGAAGGGTTCGGAGCGCGGGAGGAGGCCGTCGTCGCGGTGGACCAGGGTGAGTTCGGCGACCCCCAGCGACCGGAGCCAGGTCGCCGATTCGCAGGCGACCACACCTCCGCCGAGGATCACCACGCGGCGCGGCACCTCGTGCAGGTTGGTGACGTCCCGTGAGGTCCACGGGCGGGCCTCGGCCAGGCCGGGGATCGGTGGCACGGTGCTGCTCGATCCCGTGTCGATCACGACGGCGTGACGGGCCGTCAGCGTACGGATGCCGCCGTCGGGCCCGGTCACCCGTACGACGCGCTCCCCCGCGAGCCTTCCGTACCCCCGCACCACGTCGATGCCCGTGTCCAGCGCCCACCGGATCTGGGAGGTGTCGTCGAGGTGGTTGACGACGGCGTCCCGGTGGGCCAGTACGGCGGGGACGTCGAGGGTGGCGCCCGCCACCAGGGCGGCGACGCCGGGCACGTGGTGCGCGGTGTCCAGGACGTCGCCGGGGCGCAGCAGTGCCTTGCTGGGCATGCACGCCCAGTACGAGCACTCGCCGCCGAGCAGTTCCGCCTCGACCAGCACCGCGTCGAGCTCGGAGAACTGGGTGGCGTACTGGGCCGCGTTCTCACCGGCGGCGGCGCCTCCCAGGACGATGACGTCCCATTCCGTACGGTCGGGGTCCACGGAACCTGCCATCGGCGACCTCCCCTTTCATGAGGCCCGGACTTCGTGAGGCCCGGGCGAACAGGCTCGGACGAACGGTTCTCAGACGAGCGGCGCCATGAAGTCGCCGATGTGTCCGGCGATCTCGTCGCCGTGGGTCTCCAGCGCGAAGTGCCCGGCGTCGAGCAGGTGGAACTCGCCCTTCGGCAGATCCTGCCGGTACGCCTCGGCGCCCGCCGCCCCGAAGATCTCGTCGTTCGCGCCCCATGTGACGAGGAGCGGGGGCTGGTGCGCGCGGAAGTACTCGTGGAAGACCGGATAGAGGTCCAGGTTGAACTGGTAGTCCCAGAAGAGCTGGAGCTGGATCTCGCTGTTCCCCGGCCGGTCGAGGCCGGCCTGGTCCATGAGCCACGCCTCGGGCGCGATCCGGTCCAGCCGGTCCCGCGGCGTGCCCTGGGTGTACTGCCAGCGGGTCGCCTCCGGGGTGAACAGCTTCCGTACCTCCGCCTCGTTGCCCGCGCGGTCCTTGGCGTGGGCGAACAGGAGGTCCCAGAAGGGGGTGAAACCCTCCATGTACGCGTTCCCGCTCTGCGTGATCAGGGCGGTGATCCGCTCGGGCCGCCGGCTGGCCATGCGCAGACCGATCGGAGCCCCGTAGTCATGGATGTACAGGGCGAAACGCTCCAGCCCGAGGTGGGCGACCAGCCCTTCCGTGACCTCCGTCAGCTTCTCGAAGCCGTAGTCGAAGGTGTCGGCGGAGGGCATCGCCGAACGGCCGAAGCCGATGTGGTCGGGTGCCACCAGGTGGTAGTCGTCCGCCAGCGCGCGGATCAGGTCGCGGAACATGTGGGAGCTGGACGGGAATCCGTGGAGCAACAGGATCGCCGGGTTCGCCGGGTCACCGGCCTCCCGGTAGAACACGTCCAGCCCGTCCACGGATGCCGTCCTGTGGTGAACGATGGAAGGGGTCATGACGCCTCACTTCACTGCTTGCACCACCTTCCAGCGTGCGCCGGGGCCGGACCCTCCGCAATCGGGCCCGCCGGGGCGGGATGATGGGACGCGGACGGGCGGCCCGGCGTGGGCGTCCGCCGAGGCCCACCAGCGTACGGAGACAGCGTGTCGGAGACCGTGTTCGTGACCGTGAAGGACGTCGAGGAGCTCAACCGCTTTGAAGCCCGCGTCGACGGCCGGCTGGCCGGCTTCGCCGACTACATCCGTACGGGAAACCTGGTGGTCTACCCGCATACGGAGGTGGAGCGGGAGTACGAGGGGCAGGGCGTCGGCGGCGTACTGGCCCGAGCGGTCCTCGACGACGCGCGGACCCGGGATCTCCCGGTCCTGGCGACGTGTCCCTTCATCTCGTCGTGGATGAGCCGGCACCCGGAGTACCTGGACCTGGCGTACCAGAACCGCAGCCGGGTCACGGACTGAGGACGCCGTCCTGGGGCGGTGTCTTGACGTTGACGTGCGCGTCAGGGGTTAGCGTCGCCCATGACCCCAGCCCTCCCCGCTCCCCCCGTCCTCCCCGCCGTCACGCGCGAGATCCGGCTCGTCGCCACACCCCCGGGACTGCCCGCTCCGGAGCACTTCGCCGTCGCCGAAGCGCCTCTTCCGGCGCCGGGACCGGGGCAGGTGGTCGTCAGGAACAGCCACTTTCTCGTCTTCCCCGGTCTGCGCACCCTCATCGGCGGGGAGGTCGACGGGGTCCCGCTGCCCGCGCTCCACGCGGGTGACACCCTGTTCGGGCCGGCCGTCGGCCGGGTGGTCGCGGCGGCGGACGACAGCCCGCTGCGCCCCGGCGACACCGTCTCCCACCTGCTGGGCTGGCGGGAGCACGCCCTGCTCCCCGTCACCGGGTGCACGCCTGTGGACGGCGTGCTGCCGGACCCGGTCGCCCACCTCGCCCAGGGGTCGGCCGCGTACGGCGCGCTGACCCGGCTGGCCCGGGTGGGTCCCGGCGACACCGTCCTCGTCACCGGCGCGGCGGGGGCGGTGGGCTCGCTGGCCGGGCGGATCG
>NZ_WWJY01000957.1 GCF_009865405.1 Streptomyces sp. SID3212
ATCAAGCCCGTCCGGCGATTGAGGACAAAGGGAGCGTCAACGTGAAGACCGTTCCCACGCCCACCTCACTACTCGCCCCCACCCCACCCCCATGCGCCTCCGCCAACTTCCGCACGATCGACAGACCCAACCCACTCCCACCCGTCCCCCGGCTCCGCGACTTCTCCGCGCGCCAGAAACGGTCGAAGACGTGGGGGAGTTCGTCCGGGGCGATCCCGCTCCCCGTGTCCTCGACCTCGATCAGGACGTGAGGCCCGGCCGCACGGGCCCGTAGCGTGACCACGCCCCCGCGTGGGGTGTGCCGGATCGCGTTCGAGACCAGGTTGCCCACCGCCTGGCGCAGCCGTACGGGATCCGCCTCCAGAAGTAGCCCCGCCGAGGGGGAGGCTGAGGACCCAGAAACCGAAAGCACCACCCCCGCCCCCTCCGCGTTCACGCGATGCGCGACCCCCGCCTGCGCCAGCAGCTCCCCCACATCGACCCACTCCTTCCGCAGCCGCAACTCACCCGCGTCCGCCGCCGACAGGTCCCGCAGGTCGTCGATGACGTGCTGGAGCAGCAGCGCCTCCTCCAGGAGGGACGTCAGGAGGAGCTGGTCGTGCGCGACGACCCCGTCCTCCGCCGCCTCCAGCCACCCCCGGATGTTGCTCAGCGGCGTCCGCAGCTCGTGCGCGACATCGCTGACCATCGCCTTCCGTACGGACTCCAGCTGCTCGCGCCGCTCCGACATGGAGTTGAACGCCACGGCGAGACGCCCCAGTTCGTCGCCCCCGGTCACGCGCACGCGCGCGGAGGTGTCGCCGTCCTCCATGCGCCGGGCCGCGTGGGTCAGGGCCCGGAGGGGCCGTACGAGCCGGATGCCCGCCAGGGTGGTGACCGTGACGGTCAGCAGGAGGACCAGCGCCGCGCCCCCGGCGATCCGGGCCCGGTTGCCCCGGGACAGGTCGAAGAACGTCGTGGCCGCGCGGGCGGGGCTGCTGACGTACAGCAGGGCGACGGGCGCCACGTACGGCGCGAGCTGCTCCGCGCGGCTGGTGCTGATACAGGTGTTGACGAGCGAGGTGTTGTCCTCGGAGGGCGCCTTGGTGGGGGCGCCGCCCACGGCCGGAGGAACGCTCGCGCTGGGCGTGGCCCCCGGGTCCCGGGTCGCGGACCGACCAGAAACGGCCCCGGAGCGAGAGGCGGCGCCCGAGCCCAAGGCGGCATCCGAGCCCGAGGCGGCGTCCGAGCCCGAGGCGGCGTCCGAGCCGGAAGCGGCCCTCGGGCCGAAGGCAGCGCCCATGCCCGAAAGGGCCCCCAGGGCCGAGGAGGCACCCGAGCCGGGAACGGCGTCCGAGGCGAAGGTGGCGTCCGAGCCGGGAACGCTCCCCGAGGCGAAGGTCGCGCCCGAGCGGGAAACGGCGCTCGAGGCGAAAGTCGCACCCGAGCCGG
>NZ_WWJY01000958.1 GCF_009865405.1 Streptomyces sp. SID3212
GAGTTGACGTCCGCCGCCCTGGTGCAGGGCGTACGTGCCGCCGGGGCCCACGTCGACGGCCGCGCGGTGGAAGGGGCGTCCGTCGGGCCCGTACAACGGCAGCCGCTCCTGGAGCAGTTGACCGCCGGTCGCGTCGAAGTCCCGGTATCCGCCGTCGGGTCCGGCGACCCGCACCCGGCCGTCCCGCAGCTCGACGGCCGCCCCTCCGGGGCCTTCGAGCCGGGGGCCGCCGCCCGCCGGGTCGACGTGGAGGACCTGACCGGTGGGCTGTCCGTCGAAACCCCGGAGGGGGACGGGCGGTGCGGGCGGCGTGTGCGGGCCCGGGCCCGGTCCCGCGAGCAGGTTCGCGATGCCGTGCGGTTGGGGCTGGGGCTGCGGTTGGGGATGGACCTGGGGGGTGTGGTCGGTGTGGAACATGCCGCCGTCCAGCCGGGGGCGTTCCAGCAGGCTCTGGGTGTGGATCGACCGCATGCCCCGGTCGACGGCGGCCGGGTCCACCCCGAGGTCGGTGAGGCGCCGGTGGGCGTCGGTGTAGTGCTGCCCGGCGGTGTCCAGCCGCTCGCGCAGCGCCAGGTCGTGGACGCTCGGACCGGACGACGTGCTCGCCGGACCCTCCCGCAGCAGGGCCTGGTTCCGGCCCAGATCGTGCCGGGCCTGCGCGAAGTCCCGCCAGGCGTCCCGCCGTACCTCACGCAGCGGATCGTCCGCCGCGCCGAACAGCGCGTCGACCCGGTCCGCGTCCCTGGCCCACAGCCGGGCGATCTGGTCCGGCGTGAGGCGGTGGGACGCATCGGCCAGGGGCACGGCTGTTCCGGGCTCGTGGGGGAGGCGCGATCCCACCGGCGCACCGGGCTCCACACCCACCCCCGGCCCGGCGCCCGGGACACCGGCGTGCGCCTTGCCCTTGCCCTTGCCGGAGAGGCCCGCAGTGCCGACAGGCCCGCCGTCCACCGGCATGTCGGCTGCGGGGCGCGACCCGTGCGGCCCGGGCGCACCGGCCGACCCGTGGT
>NZ_WWJY01000959.1 GCF_009865405.1 Streptomyces sp. SID3212
GCCTCCAGCGCGGCGGCCGGGTCCCGGGCGGCGTCGAGGCGCGCGGTGAGCCGCCGTACCTCCGCCGGGGACCACAGGTCGGCCAGTTCGACGCGGCGGTCGCGCAGTTCGTGGGCGGGCACCCCGAGCAGGGCGGGCGCGGTGCCGGGCGCGAACCGCACCCCGGAGCAGCCCGTTGCGGGCACGGTGGAGTGGTGGGCGCGGGTGTCGGGCCCGGCGACGAGCAGCCGGCCCCCGATCCAGAGCAGGTCCATGCAGCCGTCGGGGAGTACGGGGTACGGGGCGGTACCGCCCGCGCGTGTCGCGGTCTTCGTGGCCTCTGTGGCCTCTGTGGTCTGCGTGGTTTGCGTGGTTTGCGTGGCCTGCGTGACCTTCGCGGTCTGCGGGGCCTGGCTGACCTTCGTGGTCTCCTCCGCCGTCTTCGTCCAGACGACCGCGCCGTCCAGCCGCGAGGCCCTTTCGTCGTACATACCGATGAGGCTAAACCGTCTCCTGCCGGGCGGCGCTGATCCACAATGGTCGCTCCTACGCATTTCCTACCGCGGGGGCGACGATGACGGCACTGATGGAGTTCACCACCGACAGCGGGGCGCGGGTGATGGTCGAGGTCGACCGTGACGCGCCGGGCGCGAGGCCTGTCAGCCGTGGCAACTCCCTCGCGCAGGCGGGCCGTACGTTCGACGAGGCGCTGGTCGGGATCCGCGCGGCGGCCGAATCGGCCCTGGCGGTGTTCCGGGACGGGCCGCTGAAACCGGACTCCGTGGAGCTGGAGTTCGGGGTGAAGCTGATGGCGGAGGCCGGTGCGGTGATCGCCAAGAGCTCGGCGGAGGGGCATCTGACGGTGAAGCTGTCGTGGGCGCCGGGGTCGGGCAGGGTGCCGGACGGCGGCGGCGCGCCGGGCGCGGGGGCCGGACCGGTGG
>NZ_WWJY01000960.1 GCF_009865405.1 Streptomyces sp. SID3212
GGTCGGCGGCGGCGCGGACCTTGTCGGCGGAGCGTCCCGCCAGGACGACCTCGGCGCCCGCGCGCGCCAGCTCGACGGCGGTGACCTCGCCGATGCCGCTGTTGGCGCCGGTCACGACGGCGAGACGGCCCTGCTGGCGGGGAAGGTTCTGTAGGGACCACTCGGACATGGGGCGGATCACTCCTCGGGACGGACACGCATGTGCTGCGACAACGGCGGTGACTAAGTAACTGACTGTCCAGTTACTTGACTGTAGACCCTGCTCTCCGGCGGATGCAAGGCAGACGTAACCGACCGGTTTGTCAGTTGTACGGTGGCCCCATGCCCAGAGACCCGAACGCCACGAGGAACCGCCTGCTGGAGGCCGCGACGGAGGAGTTCGCCGCGTACGGGATCGCCGGCGCCCGGGTGGATCGCATCGCGGCCGGCGCGGGGGCGAACAAGAATCTGATCTACGTGCACTTCGGCAGCAAGGAGGGGCTGTTCGCGGCCGTGGTCGAGCGGGCCGTCGGGGAGCTCCTGGAGACCGTTCCGCTCACACCCCACGACCTCCCCGGCTACGCGGGCGCCCTCTTCGACTTCAACATGAGCCACCCCCGCCTGGTCAGGCTGGCGCGCTGGTACGGGATGGAGCGGCCCGGCCGCCAGGCCGAGCTGCCGCTCGCGGCCGAGTCGACCCGCGCCAAGCTCGACGCGGTGGCCGCGGCGCAGGCGGAGGGCGCGGTGTTCGCGGGGCTGCCGCCCCGGCTCCTCCTGCCGCTGCTGTTCTC
>NZ_WWJY01000961.1 GCF_009865405.1 Streptomyces sp. SID3212
CCTCCGGCCGTACGTCGCCCGCCTCCCGGACCTCCCGCCCGGCGAGCGGGCCTGGCGCGACACCCGCCACCACCCGGTCCGCCGTCACGACCGTGCCGTCCGCCAACTCGACGCCCGTGGCCGCGCCGTCCTTCTCGACGATCCTCGTCACCCCGGCGCCGAAGACGAACTCCACCCGGCGCGCCAGGCACCGTTCGTACACCGCCCGGGCCAACTCCCGTATCCCGCCGCCCACATACCAGCTGCCGAAGGTCTGCTCCAGATACGGCAGCACGGCCGCGCTCGCCGGGGCACGCCGCGGATCGAGGCCGTACGACAGCGCGTACCCGTCCAGCAGGGCGGCGAGGCGCGGGTCCGCCAGCTCCCAGGCACCGATCTCCGCGACCGTCCCGGCCCGGCGCGCGCCGCGCAGCAGGCGTCTGTGCCGTACCGCCGGATACGGATCGCGCGCGAACGGCGCCCGGTCGGGCGGCAACGGCTCCTCCAACAGCGGCCGCCTGGACCGGTCCCAGGTGTCCCTGGCCCGTCCGAGGAACGCCCCCCAGCGCTCCCCGGCGCC
>NZ_WWJY01000962.1 GCF_009865405.1 Streptomyces sp. SID3212
CAGCCGCCGCAGCGGGTCCGGGGTGGCGGCCAGGGCCCGGCGGATCCCGGCGGCGGAGGCGAGACCGGCGGCGATCACCACATTGGCCGGATTGCCCCACACCCAGTAGGCGTACGGGCGTTCGCCTCCCACGCCCTGGTAGTAGCGCTCCACGAGCAGGTCGTACGCCTCCCACCAGCGGAAGCCCGCCAGCGTGAAGGTGACCGCGACGGCGAGGAATCCCAGCGCCAGGAGGGGCAGCGGCCGTGCGGTACGGGTCAGCAGCAGGATCGCCGCGACCGGGACGACCATCAGCGTCAGCCCGTAGGACAGGTAGACGGTCCAGCCGAGGAGCAGTCCCGCCGCCAGGGCCGCCGCGTGCGGGGCGCGGACGGTTCGGGTCGCGGACAGGGTCAGCAGGGCGAGGGCCCAGGCGCCGACGGCGGCGAAGTACGCGTCGGCGGAGGCGCCGACCCAGACGGCGGCCGGGGTGAGGACGAGGAAGGGCGCGGCGGCGCGGGCGCCCCGCT
>NZ_WWJY01000963.1 GCF_009865405.1 Streptomyces sp. SID3212
CGGGGGCGGGGGGCTCCCGCGTGTCCGGGCCGGGCGGGGCGGCGTTGTCGCGGGGCCTGGAGGAGCTGGTCGGCGGGAATCTGGCGCTGCTGCGGACCGGTTACCCGGCCGGGCTGCCCCGGCGCATCTCCGGGTACGCGCTCGACGCGCTGCTCCCCGAGGCCGGGGTGGATCTCGCCCGCGCCTTCTGCGGCAGCGAGGGCACGCTCGGCGTCGTCACGGAGGCGACCGTACGGCTGGTCGAGTCACCGCCCGCCCGCGCCCTGGCCGTCCTCGGCTACCCGGACGAGAGTGCCGCGGCGGAGGCCGCGGTGGGTCTGCTGCCGTACGGACCGCTCACGGTCGAGGGGATGGCGGAGGACCTGGTACGGGGCGGGCGCGG
>NZ_WWJY01000097.1 GCF_009865405.1 Streptomyces sp. SID3212
GGGGCCGTGGCCGCGGGCGGCGGCGGGGTCGCGAGCCTCGAAGGCGGAGACGACTCGTCCACGGGGCTGACCCCCTGGCTCGTCACCGGTGCGGTCGGAGCCGCGGGCCTGCTCCTCGTCCGCCGCGCCCGCCGCCGCGGCCATGGCGCCGCGTAACACCCGACATCGACGCCGGAGAGGGCCGAGCCGCGCCTGCCGTCTCACCCTCACGCTGAGCGTGACCGCCTCGCTGGTGACCGGTGTGGTGTGGGCGTGCGGCGACGCCCCCGCCGATCCACCGTTCACCGGGACCGTCGTGCTCGCCGCGCCCGCCGCGGAGAGCGCGAAGGG
>NZ_WWJY01000964.1 GCF_009865405.1 Streptomyces sp. SID3212
CTCGGCATCGAGCGGGGTGGTGAGCGCCTGGTGGGCGGCGAGCAGCAGGCGGCCCGGGGCATCGGAGGCGCGGCCGCGGCGCCAGGGGGCGTCATCGGGAGCCAGGCGGGCAAGGTGCGCGCCAACGGGTACGCCGTGCTGGTCCATGCGGTGCATCCGAGCCGCGAGGAGCGGCCACTGACGGGCACTTACCAGGAGCGCGGCCTCCCGGTGGGGCAGGTGCTCGTGGACCGCGGCGACCAGGCGGGTGTGCGCGGCCTCCTCGACGCCGAGCCGGCGCAGGGCACGGGCGCGGTTGCCGAGGTCCAGGTCCCGGGGGACGTCCAGGCCCTCCGTCAGCGGGCCCCAGACCCGCCGCGCGTCC
>NZ_WWJY01000965.1 GCF_009865405.1 Streptomyces sp. SID3212
GCAAAAATTTTTGCAGGCGCTGCCAGGCCTGTGTTTGGTGTTTGACGCGGTTGGCAATGACTGCCAGTGGACGACGCTGTTTGCGCATAGCCTGGGATAAAAGAATATTGCCGATAAATTTTGCGCCTGCGCGAATATCAATATCAGACGGTAAAACCGGAACCAGGATCAAGTCGTGGTTTTGGATAATATCGTTAAGGGCGTTATCGGAT
>NZ_WWJY01000966.1 GCF_009865405.1 Streptomyces sp. SID3212
GCCCCACGTCCGTGCCGCGCCCCGGCGAGGCCCGTGCGCGGGCGGCGCTCGCCCGGTACGCCGCGGACCACCGCGTGCTGGAACAGGCCGCCGAGATCCGCAGCCAGCGCCTCCACGCCCCCTTCCTCGACAACCAGGTCGTCCGGGCCTGCCGCCTGCTGCCGGAGGCGCTGCGCGTCCAGCCGGGCGCCCGCGCGGACGTCCTG
>NZ_WWJY01000967.1 GCF_009865405.1 Streptomyces sp. SID3212
CGGACGGCCGTCCCCAGTGCGGCCGCGCCGAACACCGCCGCGTACGCCAACCACGCCCACCGCGGCGGTGACAGCACCACCGCGGGGACGGCCATGGCGGCCATCCCGAATCCCATCAGCGCCTCGCCGCCCGCCGTACCGCGCGCCTCACCCGCGACGCCGCGCATGCGGAGCAGGCAGTAACCCCCGGCTCCCGCGCAGAGCGCGACCAGCAGCCAGCCGGCCGTCGCCGGTCCGTGCACCGCGCACCTCCCCCCTCGACCTTCGACCTTCGACCGGATGGTGCCCGGCACGCTCGGTGCGCAAGCGAGCGCAAAGGGTCATGAGGGGAGCGCGCCGGGCGCGCCGGACACGGGCGGAACTCCCCGCGCGCTTTTCCGCATTCCGCCGGAAACGGAAAGTGGCAAGTAAATGGACTGACAGACCTTCGCATTTTCTTGACGGAATGCATGCACAACGCACCTTGTGCGGGATGTGCGGTCCGACTACCTTGCACAGGCGTGCCCTTGGGGCCGGCCGGACTGCCACCGGCCAACAACTCCCCCCACTCCCGAGGGAATCGTGTGTTTCTGGCAGACACCTGACGGGAGGATATCCTCCGTGAGCATTTCACGACGGTCGGTCATCGCGTCCGCGCTGGCCGCATCCGCTTCCGTGGGCGGCGTTCTCGCTGCCCAGCGGGGTGCCATGGCGGCCGAGGCCGCCCCCCTGGCACCCGCCGCGAGTCCCCCCGGCGACGTCGTCGGGAAAATCACCGTCGGCTATCAGGGATGGTTCGCCTGCATCGGCGACGGCGCCCCCATCAACAGTTGGTGGCACTGGAGCAGGAATGCCGGCCAGCCCCCGTCGCCGAGCAATACCACCATCAAGTCGTGGCCCGACATGCGGGAGTACAGCCGCGGTTACCGCACCGCTTACGCGAACACCAACGACGGGCAGCCCGCGACGCTCTTCTCGTCGTACGACCAGCAGACCGTCGACACCCACTTCCGGTGGATGCGGGAGAACAACATCGACACCGCCGCGCTCCAGCGGTTCAACCCGTTCGGCGGCGAGGGCCCCACGCGCGACGTCATGGCACAGCGGGTACGGCAGTCGGCGGAGGCCAACGGCCGGAAGTTCTACATCATGTACGACGTCACCG
>NZ_WWJY01000968.1 GCF_009865405.1 Streptomyces sp. SID3212
TGGTGGAGGGCGGCGACCCGGCGCGCGGTGAGCGCGGCGCGCAGCCGTACGGCGTACTCCCGGCGGGTGCCGGCCAGCGGGACGTCGTCGGCGGCGGCGAGCGCCGTGATGATGTCCGGGCCGACCGCCGCGTCGTTGTAGACGCCGTGGTGGTCCCAGACGCTGAGCTGCACAGCGGTGCGCAGCGCGCTCTGCTGCATGCGGGCGCCCGGGGTCATGGCCTCGATCCGGGTGGCCGCAGCACGGAGCACGATGTCCAGGGCGGCGGCGTCCATCACAGCTCCCCCGCAACGGCGCGCAGGCGGAGGGCGTACTCGCCGGCCGTCTCCAGCAACTCGTAGCGCACCCGGGGAAGGGCGGCGGCGGCGCAACTGCGGGCCTGGGCGGAGACGGCCGAGGGGACGCCGGCGAGCACCTGCTCGGCCGCTGCGTCGTACGCCGCGTCGAGGTCGCGCTCGGCCAGGACCACGAACGGGGTCTCGGCCTCCAGCCGTACGGCCGTCTCGATGAGCAGCTGGGCGGCGTGGCTCTGGGGCAGGTCGGTGCGGGCAGGGGCGGTCGTGCCGCCCCGGATACGATTCATCACGTCTGACGCTCCTGGTCACAAGCAGGACTGTCGGGTGGTCGCACGCTGCCCGCTACAGCAGCGGCGACGGTGGCGGCGGCGTCCGGTTGCTACGACCGGACGCCGCCGTTCTCGGATCCCACGGGCTGCTACGACCAGCGGAATCCCGCAAGGTTTGACCCTGCGATGGGGTCAAACTTAGGTGTGCCGAAGCGTGAGTGTCAAGACGGGGACGCTAGGGAGTGGTGCGCCCGCGACCGGGTCGGTGCGCCAGCCACGCGGCGATGGTGGATTCGACCCAGGCCGGCGACCGGCCGATCTGCACGTCCGGCAGCGGGAAGTCCTGCGGCCGTACGGGGTGACCGTCCCTGATGCGGCGGCGGGTGCGCTTGAGGTAGAGCCGTACCGTCCCGGCGGTCACGCCGACCCTCGCGGCGACCGCCTCGGTGTCGAGCGGCAGCTCTGCGGCGCGGCCCTGCTCCGGCACATCGACTCCTTGCCCTAGTGGTGGGGGCAAAGGTATCGGATCGCGCCTACTGAGCAGCAAGAGCGCGTGCACCGGTCCTCCGTGGCTTAGTTGACCTTGACCCTTTCATGGGGTCATTCTAGGGTGGCGCGGGGCCCGCTGGAAAGCGGCCCGGCAACGCAACGGCCGGACGGAGGGAACCGCCCGGCCGAAGAACCAGCGGGTGCTCGCCCGCCGATACACCCCCCTGTCAGGAAAGGTGCTGCCGTGAGGGTATCGAACACGCCTTTCGCCAGCCTGAGGACCGGCCCATGAGCCTTGACCCGATCCTCTGGGCGTTGAAGGACGCTCCCGTCGCCGACAGCTTGGAGCGGCTCATCCTCGTCACGCTCGGTGAGCGGGCCGCCCGGGCCGACGGATGTACCGCGTTCCCCAGCCGCGACACGATCGCCGCGACGGTGATGGCCGACCCGAAGACCGTCCAGCGCGTACTCCAGCGCCTGGTGAAGCGCGGGCTGATCGCCAAGGGCGACCAGTCCGCCGCCCGCTACATCCGCGCCGACCGGCGCCCGACCGTCTACGACCTGCTCATCCCGTACGCCTGGTTCCCCAACCCGGCCCGGATGAACGACGAGCGCATCCAGGCCGGCCTTCCTCCCCTGACCATGGAGGACCGGCCCGACATCGCACCGCCGCCGGACCGGAAGAGGCGCAGCGACCTCGGCCAGCCGCGGACCCCTTCCGTACGGGGGGACTCACAGTCCCGTGGTCCGGGGGACTCACAGTCCCCTCGTACGGAAGGCGACGGGGGGACTGAGAGTCCCGTACGGGGGGACTCACAGTTCCCGGCGGGGGGACTTGAAGACCCCCGAACCACCCCTGTGATCACCCCCGAGGAACCTCCCCTCCCCCCCACCCCGCAGGCACCGGCCGCTACGCCCCCCGCCGAGGGCAGGGAGGGCGGGCGGAGTGCTGCGCTCTCCGACATCGAGCAGAGGGCGTACGACGTCCTGGTCCTCATCGCGCTGGATGAGCCACGGCTGACGCTGGGGGAGCGGGAACTCGTACGCCTTGCGCCCCTCGCGGCCGTGTGGCTGGAGCGGGGTGCGGACGCGGGGCAGCTGCGCCGGGCGTTGACGGCCGGACTGCCCGAGCAGGTCGGCTCACCGGCCGGACTGGTGCGCCGCCGCCTCCTGGACAAGCTCCCGCCCGTACGCCCGGCCGCCGGGGTGGGGCAGCTGCCGCCGTGGTGCGGGTGCGGTGACCACCCCGCCGCCGAGTTCAATCCTCGCTGGCGGGTGCGGGATGGCGAACTGTGCCCGACCTGCCATCCCGCCATGCTGGGCGCCGCGTGACGAGCGCCAGCCGAGGGCGATCATGGGTTCCGCCTGACCTATTATCGAACGCATGTCCGAAGAGTCGTCGCGACTGGAGCAGCTGCACTTCTTGCGACGGTTCCTGCTCGGCGACCTTGCTCGCGTCGACCGCTGGATTGTCGAGGAGGAGCAGCGTGTCGCAGATGAGGCCGCCCGTCGGCCCCCACAGCCGCCGCCCGAGCCACCCGAGTGGGGGCTGGAGCGGAGTCCGCTCCACGGCCACCCGCCGCTGATGCTCCATACCGGCGCGTGCTGGAGGCCCGCACGGCCGGTCGAGGCGCTCACCCGGGACCAGGCCGTACGGGCGCTGGTCGAGCAGGGTCTCCCGGCATGTGTGCTGTGCCGGCCGGACACGGCACTCGGGGTGCTGGAGTGATCGGCCCGGAGCAGCATGGAGAGATGAGCGGCGCTCCGATAGTCGTGCACCAGCCGTCCGCGACCCGCGGCCGGCGGGTCACGGTGCGCGGTGTGATCCTCGGCCTCGCGCACAACGATCGCGACCTGGTTGAGTTCCTCCGCCGGGTCGGCCTGCCGGACGCCGAGCAGCTGCTCGATGACCCGGCCTGGGTGGCGTGGCGGGGCGGCCGCGCCCACGAATGGAACGCGACCTGACCCCTGCCCCGAGGTAACCGGCGGTGCGTTTCGCAAGCTTCCATGATCAGTCGTGTTTCCAATTCGCAAGGCCCGGAGGACAGCGGCCCTGCTCAGGACAGTTTCCGCCGTTTCCACGTTTCCAATGTGAGGAAATCCCTGGTCAGCGGGTACCTGTGCGGGCATCGTGGCGGCCATGCAGACCACCGAGATTGCTCCCGGCCTCCTCCTGACGGAGGCGCTGTACGACGTCGTGCAGGCCGGCGTGACCGCCCACGCCCCGGCCTTACCTCCGCTCACCTGGCAGGCGTTCACTCAGCCGGACGGATGGTGGCTTGTCCCGGACAGGAACGGGCGCATCAGCAAGGCGGAACTCACCTTGAGGGAGGATCGCGACAGAACCGTCAAGATCAACATGTGGTACGCGCCGGATCTGAGGGGACCGGACGGTGCTCCCCGCCCGCACTCCCACCCGTGGCAGTTCGAGTCGAAGATCCTGCTCGGCGGTTACACGGAGGACCGGTACACCGTTCACTCCGGAGTGGTCCGTACGGACATGGGCACGGAGCACAACCAGGGCGACGCCAACCGTGTGGACCGGAGCCTGTACCACGAAGTGCGTGGCATCCACACAGCCCCCGGCCACACTGTGACCCTGATGCTCTGCGGCCGTGGCGAGCGCGGCGCGTGGGGCTACCTCGACCCGGCCACCGGGCACCACACTCCGCCGCACCCGGACCCCCAATTCACCGCACACCTCAACGCTCTCAACCCACACCGCTGACGCCCACGACGGCCTACTCCGTGGTGGCCGGCGGTGTGGCCCAGGTATGGCCGCAGCGGCGGCACCGGGCAGTCGGGTCCACGCCGCCTCCGCCCTGGACGTCGATGCGTCCGCCACACAGAGGGCAGGGGCGGACCAGCTGCGCCGTACGGTCGGCCAGGTCGAGGGCGCGGTCGACGGCGGCCGCCGCGGAGCGGGCCACCGTGGTGAGGTGGCGGCGCAGTTCCTCGGGCAACGGTCGTACGGGACCTGGATGCCCCTCGGCGCGGGCGCGCAGCCAGGTCGCGGCGGCGACGGCGTTGCGGGTTCTGAGGAGGTCGGGTCTCCAGCGCTGCGGGTCGGCGGCGTCGCGTACGGCGAGCATGGACATCTCGCGGTGGATGGGATCCGTCCAGCCCCGGCCGGTGCTCGCGGTGTAGGCCGGGCGCTGCACGGCTTGGGCGACGGCGTCGGCCATGCGCAGGAGGCCGGACTCCAGCGGGTGCATCACGTCGAGGAGGGCGATGCGCAGTGGCGGGTCCGACGCGCCGATCTGCCCGGGGTCGCGTTCCTGGGTGCGGAGGTAGCGGGCGCGGGCGCGGGTCGCCTCGGCGGTGGCCGTGTCCAGTTCGGCGAGGCTGGTGATGAACTCCGACATCCTGGCGGCGGGCGGCCAGGTGGCGGGGGTGCGGGTGCCGAGGATGCCGTAGAGGTCGGGCCAGTGGGTGATGACGGTGTCGAGGTGGCGTGCGGCGGCGGATGTGGTGGCCATCAGGGGCGCTCCATGGGGCAGGCGGGGCGTAGGGTGATGATCACCTGGGGGGCGTCCTGGTCTGGGGAGACTATGAGGACGCCCCCTGCTGCATGTTCAGGGGCGGGTGACGCTCAGCCGGCGGCGGCCGCCGTGCTCCAACCGTCGGTCAGGCGGTCGGCGATCTCGGAGGTGGTGATGCGCTGCGGCATGTCAGCCCCCGTCCGGGGCGGGGTCGTCGGCCCACTCGATGCGGGCATCGTGGAATCCTCCGCGCAGCAGCTCCTCGACGGACACCGCGCCGGTCGCGTGGGCGAACACTTGGGTGTCGTCCACCGCGATCACGCGCCCGGAGGGGAACTGGGCGCCGTGGTAGAGGACGCCGTGGTGGTGGAGGCGGAAGCCGCGGACGAACTCAGGCACGTCGGATCACCGCGACTCCGGGGAGACCGAGGCCGAAGTCGGGGTCGGCGGAGGCGGGGCGCAGCGGGGCGCACATCGTCTTCTCGTCCACGCTGCACGTCGGGCCGGCCGGAGAGACGCCGGCGTCCAGGCCGGTCCAGCGGAACGGCTCGCCGCAGTCGTCACATTCAACGGTGATGTCGGCGCTGTAGCCGACGACGGTGGGGTCGTCGTCGGCGGCGGTCAGCCGGTTCACCGCCACGTAGGCGGCGAAGTCCAGGTGCGGGCACGGACGGTCCAGGTCGGCGGTCATCGGCCGGCGCCTTCCGGGGCGGCCGGGGCGTACTGGTCGAGGAGGGTCTGGTAGCCGTCGCGCTCGGCGGCGGACTCGGCGGCGAGCTTGACGGCGTCGAGGCCGTCGCGAGAGGCCCACTCAACGCGCTGCCTCTCGGCCTTGTCGGCGCCGGCGCGCGCCACTTCCACGATGGCCTGGGGCGTGGCCCAGGTGTCGTCGCTGACCACCGGCTTCCCGTAGTAGAGCTGGTCCGCGACGTAGCGGTCGACCGACAGGAGGTCCATGCTGGCGCGCCGGTCGTAGAACGCCGCCCTGTAGAACAGGCGGACGCGGCGGCGGCCGTGCTCGTCCACGACGTACGACCACATGTCGTGGTCGGAGGCCTCGCGCTTCCATCCGGCCGGAAGGGTCGCGGACATGAACAGCGGGTCGGCCGGGGTGGGTTCGCCGAACACGAAGCCCAGCGCCTCGAACTCCTCGCGCGGTGAGCGCAGGTCGGTCGGCACCTGGTCGGAGTGGACGAGCTGCGCCTGGCCGGCCCGCTCCTGCCCGGCGATCAGGGCGTTCGTCTCGCCGGTCGCCATGGCGAGCAGCCCGAACACCTCGCGGCTGGACGGGGTGCTGGTGTTCTCGATGGCCACGTGCTTCTCCTTGGGGATGTCGGTGTCGCGGAAGGGTTCGACCGGGAGGGGGCGGCCGGTCTGGAGTGCCCACCAGCCGGCACACAGGAGTTCCCCGAGGGGAATTGTCCGGGCGGCGCCGGCGGGACGGTAGGTGCCGAGGGCCTGGTAGCTCTGGCCGTATCCGTGAGGCATGCCGTGGTGGCACCAGAACGGCATGTCCTCGGGCAGGCAGGCGCCGTTGGCCTCCATCTCCGGCGAGCCGACCCGGTACGCGCAGTCCGCGCAGGGGCGGCGCATCACGCCCGGCGGGACGGGGGCCGGGACGAGCTGCTCCTCGGGCCAGCTGTCGACGTCGTTGGTCAGCCCTGTCCCGTCGCAGTGGAGGCACCGACCCTGGCTCGGGCCCATGTCACCGTCAGTGCAGTACGGGCAGCGCCACCGGTAGACGACCAGCTGCGGCTCGCCGGTGGTCACGGCCGCCGCCTCCACCCGCGCTCCAGGGAACGGCGCCGCTGGTAGGCGAGGTGGGCCTGGCCCGCCGCGTCGGCCGTGATCCCCGCCAGGACCGCGAAGCCGACCGCGTACGGGATGCCGTCGGCCTGGACCGTGAGCACACCGAGGGAGAGCAGGCTCAGGCTGGTCAGGGCCAGGAGGACGACGCGCGCCCGGGCGGCGATCACGCCTGCACCGCGGTGATGACGGCGGCCGCCGCGTCGGTGTGCGCGTGGCCGCTGGTGTGTGCCCACTCGGATACGTCGATCGGCCACCGGAGATCGGCGTACCCGATGACGACCTCGTGGTCGTCCGCGCGGACGGTGTGGGTGGTGTCCTCGGGCCGGGCGAAGGACTCGACCACGGCCTGCGCGGCGGTGGCGCAGAAGCAGGCAAGGCGGACCTCGCGTATCCCGAACGCGCCCGCCTGGACGCGGGACTTCTTCGGGATGCGGCGCCCGAACCGGGGCGGGAGCACACGCGTCGCAGGCGCGGCTCCGGTACCGAGGCAGGTGGTCTGGTGCCCGGAGACGACGTGGACGTGGTGGCCGTCGGCGAGCAGCTGCTCGGCCGCGTCGCGGGCGGTCACGGGCTGAGCGGAGGCAAGCGTGTTGATGGGCATGTCCGATGTTCCTTGCGGTCGTTGTGGCAGAGGGTGGGCGTCGTGGCCGTAGAACGGGAAGGGCGGTTCCATCACTGCTCCTGGGCTGTGGCGTCGCGTTCCTGGGCGCGCCAGCGTCGGACGGTGCGGGGTTTCACGGCGAAGATGTCGGCGATCTCGGCCTCGGACAGCCCGAGGCCGGTCATCCGTACGCCGGCCAGGCGCCGTTCCTGGGGGGTCATGCCGGGCAGCGGGCGGCGCTCCCGGGCGGCGCTCTCCACTGCGGTCCAGTCGGGTTCTGCGCGGGCCTTCGCCGGGTCGCCGGTTCTGCGGAGGTGGGTGCGGCAGGTCTCGCAGATGGTGCGCCACTGCGAGGCCTGCCGGGTGCAGTCGTCCGTCGCGCATTCGCGCTGGGCGGCGATGTGCCAGCCGTCCCGGCGCAGCGACTCGACAGCCTCGTGAGCGAACCGGTCGGCCTCCTCGCGGGTGATCCGGCCGTCGAAGGCGGCGAGGGCCTGGGCGGCGATGTCCGCGGCGATGGCGTCCGCGACCGGGGCGCGGTTCATCGCTGCTGCCACGGGGCGGGCCGCACGCCCGTACGGCGGCGCGGCGTACCGCTGCTGCGCCTGGGCCTCGGCGGGTTCGGGCAGTTGGCGATGTGCGGGGTGGCCCGCCACTCCGCGTGCTCCAGCGCCGGGCGCTCCTTGGACAGGCCGCGCGAGCGGAGGCGGCCGGTGCCGTCGGTGTAGCAGGCCGTGTTACCGGTGCCGGTCTCGTCGGGCTCGGCCTCGACGGCGAGCGGTCGGCCGGCGGCGGTGACGGTCCAGCGGATCGGGGCGTGGCAGCCCGCGCAGGTGGTGACGTCGTGCTCAGGGAGTGTGGGCATGTGGTCCTCCGGTCAGGTGCCGGTGTCGAAGTCGGGCACGTGCGGGGCGGTGAGGCGCCAGCCGTAGAGGTCGATGGCGCCGGTGGTGCCGAGGTCGGCGAGCGCGCGGCGGATCGCCTCGGGTGTGGCGGCCGCGCGGAGCTGCGCCCGGTCAGGGCTGACGTGCGGGGGCGTACGGACCGGGAGCAGCAACGGCCCCTGCCTGCCGCCTCGTTGACCCCGGGCCCGGGCGGCGGCGCGGGCGCCCGGCGGCGTCGGCACCCCGCGCAGCGGCGGCGGCGAGGACGGCGGGGGTTCGGCGGTCGGTGGCGGCTCCTCGATGAGGGGCTCGCGCGCGTCCCGCTGATCACCACCCACATCAGCCGTCACCTGGGGTAGTTCCTGGGTGATCATGGGTTGTTCCGGGGTCGGTCCCCCGAACTGGACCCGCCCGACTTCGGGGGTTGGTCCCCCGAACTCGGGGACGCGGCAGGTTCGGGGGTCGGTCCCCCGAACTCCGGCCCGCGCCAAGGCGACTTCGCCGGCTTCTTCTTCGGGCGGGTGAGGGCGAGGGACGCGACGGCGGCCGTCCAGTCCGGGCAGGGTGTGACGAGGATGACGTAGGTGGGGCGGCGGCCGCGGCCGCGCGCGCCCTGGACGGAGACGACGCCGGCGGCAATCGCCGCTGTGATCATCCGGCGGACGTCTTTCTCGTCCGAGCCGACGGCGCGCGCGATGTCCTGGATCCGGATCACCGTGCCGTCCCGGAACCGCAGCGCGCCGCCCGGGTTGGCGGCGGTTCCGAGGGCGTACAGCAGCGTCAGGAATGGGCCGCGCAGGGGGCGCGGCATCGTCCTGGACCAGCGCCAGAAGATCGCGTTGCGGAAGGCGTTGGGGACGCCTCCGCCCTGGCCGGGCTGCTCTTCGTGCACAGAGACCTCTCAGGTGGTGCCAGCGTGGATCGAGACAGCCGGGGCGCGGGTGTGCACGCCCCGGCTCGGTGGTCACGCCTCCCTGAGGCCGTCCAGGAGGAGCCCGGGAATCGTGAGGATCAGCACGCTGGTCTCGTAGTCCAGGCGGAGACCGGGCGCCCGGACCGCACGCTTCACCCAGCCGCGTTGCAGAAGGGTGTTGAGCGCGACCACGACCTGAGGCCGAAGGAGTCTGGTCTCGTCGGCCAAGCGGATCAGGAAGGGCTGGTCGCGGTCCGCGATGGTGCCGGTGACGTAGTCCGCGTGGGACGCGAGCGCGAGGGCGACCAGGCGGGTGTGCCGGTGCATGCCCGACCGGAGGATGCCGCGCTCGTACAAGAGACGGAACGGGAGATCGTCCGGGCCAAGGGCGCCCGGGGCAGCAAGGTTGCGGTCGGCGATCCGGGCCGCGACATCGGCCGGACTCGGCCGGGAGGAAGCGATCACTGGTCCTGGTCCTGTCGTTCGGGGTGGCGGGGAATCCAGTACGGGCCGGGCGGCCAGCCCGGTATCCGCTTGGGCTCGGGCCGGCTGTTCTCGGCGTTCGGCGAGTGAGCGGGGCACCGCCATCCGGGGAGGAACCTTTCGGCGTAGCCGTAGGCGTGCGGCCTGACCTCCGTCAGGGCCTCGCAGACGGGGCGGTGAGACCCGTTCACCGGCTCACCCCTGCGAGGCTGCGGCCGCCCGCCGCGCGGCGAGCCACTCGGCCTTCGGCCCCAGCAGCGCGAAATGCACTGCCGCTTCGGCGAGTTGTCCGTACGCGTAGAGCGCCTCGCCGATGCCGACGGCAGCGTCCAAGGCATCGGTCATCTGGCCGGCCTCGTGATCGCTCACGTACTCCCGGCCCATCAGCTCCTCGCCGTACTCTGCGGCAAGGCTGCACACGGTGACCCGGGCCCGCGCCGCGGCCAGGGCCGACGCCTTGTTCCAGTTCAGCTCGGGCATCTCGCCCAGGTGAGCGGGAGGGCAGACCAGCGGCGGCATCTCGCCCTCGACCACGAGCTGGCGCACCGCCCACACCGCGCCGTACGCGTAGTGCCTCGACGCCTCCTCGAACCTCTCCCGGAGCGTGTCCTCCGTACGGCGGTAGAGGTCTCCGAGGTGGAAGAGCGCGGTGGAGTGCGGCTCCCGGGTGCTGACCGCGTCCACCCTGTGGGTCCCGGTGGGGATGGCGAACTGGGCCAGGCCCGGTTGGCTGATCACGCGGTCGATGTCGACGCCGGCGACTGCCAGCTGGATGGCGGTCAGGGCGGTGCGGTACTCGCGGGCCGACTCGCCGAGGGCGTGCACGCCGTCGGTCAGGCCGTCGTACCAGGGCAGAGTCTTGCTGGACACAGGTGTCTCCTGGGTGGAGGGGCGGCCGGTGCGCGGGCACCGGCCGCCGTGGCGAAGGATCAGATCTGGACGGCGACACGGCCGCAGTCGCGGCAGGCCAGGCCACCGGTCGGCGTCACGTCGTGCGGTGTGGACATGTGGCCGCAGGCCGGGGTGTGGCAGGCCAGATACGCGGCCGGCGGCGGGCCGGTACGGGCGTGCTCTGGCTCCGGCTCCGGCTCGGGAAACGGCGGCCGCCGCCGTACGAGGCGGGTGGTCCAGCGGGCCAGGCCGAGCACTGCGGCGCCGATGGCGACCAGCCATACGGCCAGCCCCGTGCAGAGCATGAGCGCCACCAGGCCGAGGATGATCAGGTCTGTAGCGGTCACGGCCGGCCCCCTTTCTCGATCAGGTGGGCGGTCGCCTCTGCGCTGAGCTGCGCCCGCTGGTAGGGGCCCATGCCGCCCCGGACAACGGCCCGAGCCGTCGAGCCCAGGCGCCCCTCCGTGGACAGGGCGTCGACCAGGCACTCCGGCCGTACCTCGCAGGGGGTGCAGATCCGCTTAGCTTCCCGATGCCGGGGCTCGGCGTCCCTGGTCCCGACGAACAGGAGGTCGTGTCCGAGGCAGGCCGCGTGGTCGAGCCACGCGCGGGAGCTGTCCATCACGATCTCCGGTGGCGGTGGGCCGCGCGGGCGCGGGCCCGGGCGGCGCGGCGGAACCGGCGGAGGAGCAGCTGCTCGCGCGTCGGCGCGATCCGTTCCGCGATCAGGGCGCCCCCGCCCAGGGCTACGACGAGGGCGACCAGCCAGAACAGGAGGGGCAGCGCGAGGCCGTCGGCGGCCGCCGCCATCATCAGCGCGAACACGACGGTGATCGCGACGGCCAGGACGACGGCGGCCGTCGTGATGCGGGTGGAGTGCGCGATCACTCGCCCTCCACTACACACGCCGGGTCGAACTCGGCGGCGATCCCGGCAGCGGTGATCATGTAGCCGGTCGGCACCGGCTCCCTGCTGAACGGGTCGATGACGTACACGTCCCAGCAGCGAATCGGGTCGGCGGGATCGCTGACCTGCCACACGATCCGCGGCCTGACCTCGGGCCCGTCCTCCTGGACCAGGAGGTGCTCGATGTGTGCGGCCGCCGCCTCCTGCGTGGCGTAGGCACGGAGCATGAAGCCCTCGTGCTCGGCGACGTACATCGTGTCCGGCCGCAGCCGCTCGACCTCATCGAGGAGCCACGCGACCACCGCCGTCACCGACTCGCCTACCGGGGCGGGGACACGGCGGTCCCGCCCGCTCGGAGACAGCAGCCCCCGCAGCTCCGTGTCCTGGGTCCGCAGTGTGACCAGCTCGGCGCGCTCCCGATCCGCGCGGGCGACGGCCGGCGACGACCGCACCGCACCACCCAGCACACCGGCCAGGTGCTCGGCGAGGCACCGGCGCTGCGAGAGGTGGCGGAGGGTCTCGGTCTGCGCGACGCTCTGGTACGCGTAGAGCGCGTCGGCAATGATCAGGGCCAGCACCGGGTCAACAGGAGTGAACGCGGCCTCGGGCGACGTGCCCGAGGTGTTCTTCTCCTCCCCGCCGGCGGCCACTTCGCGCAGCGTCGCGGCAAGCTTGTTGGCGATGCAGCTGTCGCAGCCGCCGCATCCGCAGTCGTCGTCGTTGCTGATCACGTCGGCCGCTTCGAGGAACGAGGTGGCCCGGACCAGCGGCGCAGCTGCGGTGAGGACGGCGTCGGCCAGCGACTCGTACGGCGCCATGAACGTGGTGCTGGGGTGGTCCTTGACGGCCTGGACCGCGGCCTCACGGGCGCTCATGCCGCCACCCCGCCCTCGGGCTGGGCCTGGGCGGCGTCCCACTGCTCCTGCGTCAGCCCGCGTATGCCGCGCAGTTCGACGCGCACACCGTCGAACTCCATCTCACCCTTCAAGCAATCGAAGGCGGCGTGGCTAGGGGTGGGGTTGCGGGACTGGGTCACCTCGTGGGTCAGCTCGATCCCGAGGAGCGCCGCCCACCGCTCGATCTCGCCAGAGCCCAGGGACACGTCGGTCAAAGTCAGGTTCGCCGAGTTCCAGAACGCCATCGAGGCCACGTCGGCGGAGGCCAGCTCCGGGTGCTCCTGGACGAGACGGCGGCCCACCTGCCCGGCACGGAACGCCCAGGACTCCAACCCCACCAGCGCGGCGGTCAGGTTGTCGCTCATCCCTGCACCGCCTGGTCGGCGATCAGCCGTACGGCGTTGGTCAGCGGAGGCGGCGGGTCGGCGATCGTGTCGGGGTCCGGCTCGACGGGCGCTGTTGCCCAGGCGGTGACCTTCACACCGTCGATGAGCGTGCTGGCCGTATACGTCCGCAGTTCCGGCCGGGCCGTGTCCAGGTGGGAGCGGGTGTGCATCAGCTCGCCGTGCGCCGTCGCGAACGCGAGCACGCCGGCCAGGCCGTCGTAGTGGACATCGGTGACGTAGCCGCTGCTGGTCCGGGTCTGCGTGGTGAACGCTGGGTCGACCGACACGGCGCCCGTCGCTGCCCACGTGGCGCTCATCGCGGCCTGCTGGGCCGTACGCCACGGTGCGGAGAGTTGGTCCGGCGGGGCCGGGGTCTTAGTCTGCGTGATCAACTGGTCCTCGTTTCTGAGTGGATGAGGTATCCGGTTGTGGTGGGGCCGCTCGGACCAGGCCCGGTCCGAGCGGCCTCGTGCATGTAGATCAGGCGGTTTCGAGTAGGTGGACCAGCGACGCGGTCACGACGCGGTGGCGGGTACCGAGGGGCACGATCCGCACGGGCGCCTCGCCGCGCCTGACCAAGTCGTAGAGGTGCGACTTGCTGACACCGAGGGCGTGCGCCGCTTCGGCGACACTCACAGTTGCCGGCCATGACCTCACCTCGGTGAGGGTTGGTACCTGCGCCGTGGTCATGCCGACGCGGGCGCGTGCTCGGGGGCAGCCATCAGGTCGGAGACCTCACAGCCGAGCGCCTCGGCCAGTCGCGCCAGCGCCTGAGCAGACGCCCCCGCGATGCCGCGCTCCACGCCCGATACATGTCCCTTGCTGTATCCAGCGCGGGCTCCGAGTGCTTCCTGTGTCAGCCCGGCCTCGATACGGCGCCGCCGGATTTGCGCGGGGTCTTGGTAATGGGCTCTCATGGCAGCACGGTAGCCAAAAGTTCAAGGAAGTACAAGAAAGAACAAGCCGATCCTTGCCCGAAAGGGGCGTTGCTCTACTGCCTGACCTGGTGGTGTCCTAAAGTTCAGGGAAGTTTGATACTGCATCCCCGAGAGGACCCCCGTGGTGAGCGCGTCCCCACCCGCACCACCGCCCGAAGCCGACGTGATCCGCGTAGCGCGGATGGCGAGAGGACTCAGTCCCGAGAGGGCTGCGGAGCGAACTCGGATTCGCCTGGGGGGTGGACGGTGGCGCCACATCGAGCAGGGCTACAGCCGACGGATTCCGTTCACGCCAACAGTGGCGCCGGCGAAGACCCTGGCGCACATGGCTCACGTGGTGGGGGTCCAGCCCGTACAGCTGGATGACGCGGGCCGAGGGGACGCGGCGGAGATCCTCCGCGAGATCAAAAGACAGGAGGCCGCAGAACAGTCACCGGAAGAACCCACGGACCCTCGCGTGCAGATGGCGCTGGACATCCTCGCCGATCTGCCGCCCCGGGTCCGGGCCGAGGTGCTGCGCCGGGTCGGCGCGGACGCCAGGAGGCAGATAAGCCGTGAAGACGACGACTAGGAAGAGGTCATGGCCGATCCGATCAAGAAGATCGTTCTCGGTAACGGGAAGGTCCGGTACAGGTTCGTGGTAGACGTCGGGCAGGACCCGGCCACCGGGAAGCGCCGGCAGCAGACCGTCACGAAGGACACCAAGAAGGAGGCGGTCACCGAGTACGCCCGCATCCAGCACCAGAGGGCGACGGGAACCTACGTGCTCCCGTCGAAGGTCACGGTCGAGGAACTCATCGACATGTGGCTGAAGACGGCCACGCGGGACGTCGAGACCGCGACGAAGCGCAGCTACGAGGACGCGATGCGGTACGTCCGAGTGCACCTCGGCGACCGGAAGGTGCAGACACTCACCGAGGACGACGTCGAGTCGTTGATCGACTGGATGCTGACCAGCGCGCGGCGGATCGGCGGGAGGCCGGGGACAGGAGTCGGCGTGCGGACGGTAAGCCTCACGCTCGGCCGTCTGCGGGCCGCTCTCAACCTGGGGATCCGGCGGGGCTTGGTGACGCGGAACGTGGCGGTACACGTGACCATCCCGCGCCAGGCCAGGAAGGACGCAGCGGCCGCGGCGCGGACGCGGGTGCCGTGGGATGAGGCCGAAGTCCGGTCGTTCCTCGCCTTCGTGTCGACCGACCGTCTGTACGCGGTGATGCTGCTGTCCCTGATCGGGCTGCGGCCAGCTGAGGTCTGCGGACTTCGGTGGGAGGACGTCGACCTGGAAGCGCGCACCATCTCGGTGGAGATCACCCGCACGCTCGTCGCCGGCGCGGTCGTAGAGAAGGACACGAAGAGCGCGGCCAGCTACCGGAAGCTGCCCATGCCGACGGTCCTCTGGGTAGCACTCAAGCTGCTCAGACTGGCGCAGGCGAAGGAGAAACTGGCGTCTGGCGATGGCTACGCCGGGTCAGGCCGCGTGGTGGTCGATGAGTTGGGCCGCTCGGTCAAGACCGACTGGCTTCGACGCCGGGCGTACAAGTTGATGGAGGCGGCCGACATGCGGAAGGTCCGGCTCTACGACGCCCGTCACTCGTGCCTGAGTTGGATGGCGAACAACGGCGTGCCCGACACGGTGGTGTCGGCGTGGGCCGGCCACGCCGACCTGGGCTTCACGAAGCGCCGGTACGTACATGCCGACCCGCAGTCACTCAGGGCTGGTTCGGACAAACTGGCCGGGCTGCTTGAGCAAGCATGATCCACAGCGATTGTGAGATTTTGTGAGACGTGGCACCTCGGGGCACACGAAAGGCCCCGAACCGTGGTGACGATTCAGGGCCTCTGACCTGGCCTTTAACCAGATTCTTAACGTGCACTCGGCAGGATTCGAACCTGCAACCTTCTGATCCGTAGTTGTATGGAACGTGTCCATGGGCGTCCATACAGTCCAGGAAAAGCGGGTCACGGCCAGGTCTGAGCCTCGCGCTCCGCAGGATCGCACACAGATTGTGAGACGTGTGTGAGAGGAAGTGGTGCGCCCCCTCCCCGGGGGGCGCACCACTTCAACCCTGAGTTGCATCGGCGGAGAGCGCCCCGGCTATCCGAGCGGCGGCTACCTCGGCCCGCAGGTCATCGACCTCTCGCCGGAGGTGGCGCTGCTGGCGCTGCCCCCGGAGCGAGACCCAGGCCGCCGCTCCCGCGATCAGGCAGGCGAGCCCCGCTACCGCCGTCGCCGTTGACATGTAGTCCCCCCCGCTTTCAAGATCACAAACTGTAGGGTCACGCCTACATACATCCGGTCAGAGCTGGCCGAATGTGACTGCGTGTCCCCGTCCCCGCACCTCGACGACCGGATCATTGCCCGGCGCAGGGTAGTGGGCGAACGCATCCGGCAGGCCCGCATCCGCGCGAACCTCTCGCAGGAGTCCGTGGGACTGCGGAGCGGAATCGACCGGGCGTCGTACAACCGAATCGAACAGGGGCACGCGAGCCCCCTCTTGGACACCCTGTTCAGGATCGCCGACGCCATCGGCGTCTCGACGTCGGAGCTGGTCCGCGAGGACTCAACGCCCCACTCCTGAACGCCCGGCGTTGCGGACCATCGGCCCCTGCACGCAGGTCCTAACGCGGCCCCAGCCCTATCCCCGGTCAACGTCATCGGTCGGCGGCAGCGTTGGCGAGGTGGCGGGAGGGGGTAGCGCCAATCACCAGCCCACGTCGCTAGCCGCAGCAGTCGGCGGCACCCAGCCGACGTCGCCAGGCGCGGGCGCCGGGGCCACCCAGCCGACGTCGCCAGGCGCGGGCGCCGAGGCCACCCAGCCGACGTCGCCAGGCGCGGCCTGAGCGGCCCCTGCGGTGGCGACGAGGGCGGCGACTGCCAGCAGCCCGGTTGCTGCTACGGCGCGAATTCTGATCACGACAGGCTCCAGAAGCTCGAACGTGTGAGCAAGCGGAAGCTCACTCACCGCACTGTTGCATGCGTCCACGGTGAGATCTAGACATGCGCAGATGCGAGAATGCGCCCATGCGTAAACCCGCAATCGGCAAAGGGGGAGTAAAGGGTTATGTCAGACATTGATTCGGGGCACGCGTCGCTGTCGCTGACAGACGTGGATACGTACAAGATGATCGCTGCTGGCACGGCAGTTGGCGGGCGCGACGTCAGTGCACTACTCGCCATCGGGCTGATCCAGAGCCACGGGGGGCAGTACTACGCGCTGGACCCGCGCGGGGCCACCAACGAGCTGCTCGCGACGGTGCAGACCGATCTGGCCTCGACCATCAGTAACCTGTCGCTGGTGCCGGTACTGGAAGGGTTGAAGGGAACATTCGACCTCGACAGGTTCTTCGGCGGAGCGGCCGGCGAATTCCTGCCCAGCAGGGAACAGATGAACGCGCGGATCGGGGAAGTCACCGGCGCTGCCACGGTTGAGCTCTACGCCGCTCAACCCGAACACCCTGCGGACCGCACCCCCGAGATGCAGGCCATGGGCACCGCCCGCACCGTCGCCGCCCTCACCCGCGGGGTACACGTCCGTACGATCTACCCCGCAGCCGGTCGCGACCACGCACAGACGCAGCAGTACGTCGCCGAGGTCATGGTGCTGGGAGCCGAGGTCAGGACATCGAGTGCACCATTCCCCCGCATGATCGTGATCGATAGCGATCACCTCTTCATCGAGAACCACGCGGTGCAGCGCGCCGACCGCCACGCGGGATGGCACGTGACCGATCCCGGCACCGTCATGTGGGCAAGATCGCTGTTCGAGATGATGTGGGAACAGGCGGCCGTGTGGGGGGCGCCAAGCAAACCCACCAGCGCAGCGATCACTTCACGGCAGCACGCCATTCTCCGCGGCCTGGCCGCAGGGGGATCCCAGGACCAGGTGGGGGCGCAGCTCGGCCTGGCGTCACGGACCATCAACAAGGAGCTGGCCGAGTTGCGGGTGACATTGGGCATGAAGACGATCAGCCAGCTCATGTGGTGGTACGGACGGTCGACGGCCAACCACGATTGAGCCGGGTGGACGCCTACTCGCTGTGAGATGAGGCTCGCCATAGGACATAGGCCGGCCCCGCCCACAGAGCACTGGTGGGCGGGGCCGGCCTATGTCCTACGCGGTGTGCGTCGTTGCGCGCCACCCGATGTCGGTAACCGTGGCGCGGATGTAGGCGAACTCCCTGGCGGTGAGCAGCGACCTGGCGCGCGTCGCGGGTACGTCGGTGATGGGACTCATAGCGGTGTGCCTCCTGTTCGGATGGATAGGCGGTGGTACACCGCCCCGGCCGGGGGTTCTCCCGAGAGGAGTCATCGGCCGGGGCGGGGGTCAGTGAGCGCGCGGCGCGTCGTCCGGTGCTGGCCCGAGGGTGAACCAGCCGGGCCGGATCGGGTTGCCGCGCGAGTCTCCGGCGGGGAAGCCGTGGTCGGCGCCACGGGAGTAGCACCCGCCGCAGCCATCCGGGGGCTGTGCCTTCACTTCCCGCAGGATGAGCAGGGGTAACTGGCGATGCGGCCCACGATGTTGCCGCGGTCGTCGGTCTCGTAGACGTCGGCGCGGGACCCGTTACAGCCGGGGGTAGGGCAGGGCACGTTCTGCGTTATCTGAGGCATTTGCCTTCTCCTTCACGGTGCGGTCTCGTCCGCAGCGCGGGCATGCGGTGCGGTGGATGTCGGTGAGGTATCCGGTGGCGCCATATCGGTAGGTGTCGACAATGGGTCCGCCGCAGGAGATGCACGGCGCGGGGTCGGTCGTGACGACGGCGTAGGGCGTCGCGCGGGTGGGGTAGCGCTCGCAGATGAGACAGGCGTAGGGCGTCTTCCCGTCTTCGTTCTCGACGTAGGCGATCGATTCGGGTGCTTGACAGAGGGGACAGATCAGGGCCATGGGGTCAATCTGGCGTTGCTGGCGCCAGGGGTACCTCGTGGACGGGCACGGTTCACTCCCAGGGGGGAACGAAGGTCACCCCGTGCTCGGGGCTGTAGGAAACGTGGCGCCTTTGGTCCGCAGGCGTGATCGGCGGACCGTTCCAGAGAGGGATCACGGGGATGTCCGCGTGCCTGGCCGTCATTGCCGCGCGCCGGCGGCGCGCGCCTTCCTCGCAAGCCTGGCGTGGGAGGGCGTTGCAAGGGGTGCAGCCGCCTGCGTGGTCCAGGAGCAGGAGGTAGGCCGCCTGGTGCTCCGGACTCGCCACGGGGGCCGTCATGGTGCGACGCCTCCGAGGCGCACGTCGCCGACCCGGAGCAGCTCGGCCAAGTCCTGTGGGTCGCAGAGCGTGCCGTACTGGGCTGGAGGCACAGCCCAGTACGGTCCTGCCGGCCCCTCCTTGGTGAGCACGGGTACGACGATCCAGGAGCCGCTACCGAGAACTACTGCGAGCGAGGAGC
Organism: Streptomyces sp. SID3212; assembly: GCF_009865405.1. Lineage (GTDB taxonomy): Bacteria > Actinomycetota > Actinomycetes > Streptomycetales > Streptomycetaceae > Streptomyces. Next base: position 18,627 of record NZ_WWJY01000968.1, read on the forward strand.
GCCACGTCTCTGTCGTCCTCGGTGGGACGAGCCCGTAGTACCAGCTGCCCGGGTCGGCGATGACGGGGCCGTCGAGCAACTCGGCCAGGGCGGCGGCCACGTCGGCGGGCGCGGTGCAGCCGATCGCAGCGTGTACCAGTTCCGCCCGCATACGGACCGCGTCGAAAGCTCGCCCTCCGCGCAGGAGCGCGGGCCGCCCGACACTCCAGTCCCCCAGGGGGATTCGTGGGTGGTCCTGGGAGGACAGCAGCCACTCGGTGACCGCCGGTTCGGATCGCATTTTGCTATCCACGCCTGCCCCTATCGTCATCAGGATTGGCTCTGATGACGACCGTAGGGGCGGGGCGGCGGGGGCAGGCGCACAGATTGTGCGCCCTCGGTCAGGCGGTCAGGAGGCCGAGCCTGACCGCCAGTTCGGATGCCCGGCGCCGGCGGTCCGGCACCCGGGACTCCGTCTCCTCCAAGATGATCGACTTCGCGTAGCCGTTGTACTTGATCGTTTCGGGCGCGGCCTCGTGCGCCCGCGCAAGGGTGTCGAGGGCCACGTCCGGCTGCGCGTCCAGCTGATAGGCGCGGGCCTCCTCGATCCGGTGGCGGGCGCGGCGCGGCCGCGAGGGGATTGTGGACGCCTCCGACGCGGTGGCCTGGCGTACGGACTCGCCGCCCTGGTGCAGTTCGACCGCCACGGTGACGGCGTGCGCGCTCATGATGGCCCTGGAGAACGAGGTCACCGGGTGAAAGTACCCGGCAGGCAACCGTTTGGCGATCTTGTTCGCCTCGTCCCAGAACCGCCACGCCGTACCCGTCTCCCGCATTCGCGCCGCGGTGTAACCGGCCTCGAAGGTGAGCGCCCCAACGATCGCGACGACCCCGTCAGAGGCACCCGGGAGACGCGGTTCGAGGTAGGCCAGGGCCTCCGACGTCACGGCTTCCGCCGCCTCGAAATGCCCTGGGCCTGAGTCGCGATGGGCCTGGGCGGTGAGCCACGCCGCTACGCCGATCGCATGGGGATCCTCGGAATCCTGGGCGGCGACCATGCCTCGCTCCGCCACACGCCACAGCAGAGCGGCATCCGGCTGATAGGCCACGAAGAACTGGGACAGACTGTAGACCTCCGAGAGCGCGCTCTGGGCCGTACGCCGCTCGTCGGAACGGTCTGCCTGCCGCACGGCGAGCTGCGCATCCCGGATCAGGTCGGGCAGAAGGGCTCCGACGACCTCGCGGTGGTTCGGCGCGTCATGCCGGGCGGACCAGGCGCTGGCGAGCCTGGCCCGGATGTGGGCGAGTGGCGGCGCCTCGCGGGCGGACGTCAGCGGGAAGGCGTCGAGCGCTGCTTTCACGCCAGCGAGGCGTGGGTGGCCGGGGCCTGCGAACAGGTCTACGTGCACGGATTGGTCTCCGGTGAGTTCGGCCAGGTCCCGTACGCGCAGCGCATCGGCGAGCCGAAAAATCGTTTCCAGCTTGGGTGTCTTGAGTCGGCCCTCTTCGAGTCCTCGGACCCAGGACGCAGAGCGGCCACACAGCCCACCGAGCTGCTCACGCGTCATGCCGCGTCGGGTGCGGAGGATTCTCAGCCGTTGCCCGAACGCGATCGGGCTGGCGTACGGGTCCGGGGTAGCATCAGATTGCACGGTCTCGCCCCTCTCCTACAGCTTCGTCACTGTCAGGTTAGGGGCGGGACCATTCTCATGTGCGCCAGGAACGCAAAGAGCGCCCCCTGTCCGGCCCTTACGGGTCGGACAGGGGGCTTTGCTACATGCTGCCGCGCGCTGCGGTGAGTTCGGGGTCCATTGGTACGAGCGGCATCCCGGCCGCGACCATCCGCTGGTCCTGCTGGTCGATGTGCGCGAGGGCCAGGCCGAGCAGCCGCTCCAGGCGGTCGCCGCGCTGGCGCTGTTCCTGCTCGGCGTCCTCCAGGTCGCCGACGCGGCGGTGCAGCGTGGACATCTGGTCCTGGAACCAGCTGTACATTTCGGGCGACACGACCCAGGTGTCAGCGGACTGCGGCGGGGCCGGGGTCAGCGGCTCCTGCGCGTCGGCGACTTCCTGCGGGGTGGTTCGGGTGCGGCCTCCCAGCCATGCGGTCGCGACCGCGCCGCCGGTCGAGACGAGGAGCGCCAGGACCCCGAGCCACCCGCCGCTAGCCGACTCCATACCGCACCACGATCTGCCGGGGGCGGGTGATCTCCGCGATGACCAGGATCAGCGCGGCGTGGGAGGCCCAGGGAGCGATGGCCCCCCACGCGGTGGAGCTGGTCCCGGTCATCCACCCGAGCGCATAGGCGACGGCCCACAGCAGCGGCGGCGCCATCGCGGCGCCGATGCCGGGCAGGTCCCGGCCAGCCGGGGCGAGGCAGTACCCGAGGCACACCAGCCCGGCCCCGATCCACCCCCAGCCCCAGGCCGCCATGGGCATGATGTCCAGGAGGACGGCGATGCCTCGGGTGGTGCCGTAGCGGGGCTGGACGGCGATGGACGCGCCGTAGCTGATCCAGGCGACCCCGGAGATCAGGAGCGACGTGCCGCGCCAGTCCAGCCGCGCCCAGAGCCGGGCGGACGCGGCCACCATCAGGCGCTCGGGCGCTTGTTGGGCACGGCGTAGGTGATGCCCAGGGCGCCGAGGACGGAGAGGACGGCGGTGACGCCCTCGCCGGTGGTGAAGGTCCCGTCGAGGACGGCGGTCGAGACGGAGGCGGCGCCGGCCGCGGCCGCGGCCGCGAGGGCCTTCGCGAAGCTGGAGACTCGCATGATGATTCCGTTCTACGAGGAGTGCAGGTCAGAAGGGGTCTGACATTCGCGGTGGTAAAAGAACCGCGAATGTCAGAGATGGCGAATCGCCGGGGTGTCAGGCCCAGAGCAGGTGCCAGGTGAGGGGGCCGGGCAGCCCGTCGGCGTCGGCGCGCAGCTGCGGCTCGGAGGCCTGGAACGCGGCGACCGCCTTCCGGTCGGCCTCGCCCCAACTCGGGCCCGGGCCGACCTTGTAGAACCGCCCGTAGCCGCGCGCCACGAGCTGCTTGCCGAGCTGCGTCACGTACGCGTTGGCCTTGCCGGGGCCGAAGAACTGGCGGCCGGGGAACGGCGGCCGGGTGGGTGGCTTGGGCTTGCCGGGCGTGGCCGCGTCCAGGCGGTCGCCGACCCGGGCCCGCATCGAGTCCATCGTGAAGCCGCGCGGGTCGACCTTGCCCGGCTGCCACTCCAGGTGACCGATCACCGACCCGGGCCCCCAGTCGTGGAACCGGCAGATCGCGGCGGCGGCCTTCTCGATCGCCTCCAGCTGGACATCAGGCCAGGGGTCCTTGCCGTCACCGAGGTTCTCGCACTCGAAGCCGTAGAAGTACCGGTTCCCGTCGGTGTTCGCCTCGTTGTCCGCCGGCAGCGCGCGCTCGTCCACCACGGCCTGGAGGACATCGTCGTCCCCGCTGCCCGCGTGGTTCGCCCGCCCGTACCCGACCAGGTGGACCCGGCCGTCCTTCGCGATCACGCCGTGGCACAGCGGGCCCGGCAGGGCCGCGTACCCGTGCCGGCAGATGTCGACGGTGGTGGCAGTGCCCTTGGTGACCGTGTGATGGATCATCACGCCGTGGACCGGGCCCCAGGGGCCCTTGTGGTTGCGGTTGTAGGTGCGCCAGTCGCCGACCTGGACAACCTCCAGGCCCTCGGCCAGGAGGATCTCCAGGAACCGCTTGGCGGTCATCGGTGTGGCCATGGGTCAGCCCTCCGGGTGCGTGGTGGTGGCGCGGACGGCCGCGACCGCCGCGGCGGCCCACGCCGCGCGGGTCCGGTCGCTGAGCTCCTCCCACGTGGGCAGCGGCTGGTCGTCGTACGTACGACCGTCGGTGGTCTGGCCGTACGCCGCATATGCGACGCGGCCCAGGTCCTGCGGGTCGTGCTGTGCCATGAGGTCCTCCGGGCATGCAGAGAGCCCCGGGCCGGGATCGGCGCGGGGCTCGGGGTGGGGTGGGTCAGGTTGCGGTCTGGTATGTGACGGTCCCGCGCACAGTCGTGCCGGCGGCCAGGGTCTCGGGGACGCTGGCGGACTGGTTGGCCGAGCGGGCGTTCGTTGCGCTCGCCGGGAACGTGAAGTTCGCGGACGACGCCCCGGTCGACACGGAGACCTGCCCGTGCCACACGTCCGTACCCACCAGCCGGGCGCTGCCCAGGTAGTGCACCGTGCTGGACGCCGCGGTGAAGGGCAGACCGTACAGATACGCACCGCTCCCGAGGGTCGTGGTGGACCCGATGGTCAGCAGCCACGACACGGTGCAGGTCCGGCCCACCTTGATGTACCGGCCGGTGATCGACCCATTCCCCAGGGTCGGCGGGGTGGGCGCGGACCAGGTCGGGGTGTACGTCGTCCACGCCGCGAAGATGCTGTTGAACTGGTCGCGGACTTCTGTGTTCATCATTGCCGCGGTGACGATCTCACCGACGGACCAGGTGCGTGGGGAGAACGTCACTGCGGTTCCTCGTCCTCGGCCGGCGGGTCAGCCGGCTCGGGGTCCGGCGGGGTGGCGGGGTTGGCCGGGTCGTCGGGGTGCCACCAGAACCGAAGATGCGGCTGGGGAATCGCCAGCAACTCGGCCTCGATCGCCTCGACTTCCTCCGGGGTGGGGACGACCATGGCGCACCACCCGTACCCGCACTGCGTGCACGCGGACCGGGGGTCGACCGGGCTGGTGACCTGCGCCGCCCCGCACACGCATTCCACCAGCCACCGGTTGCTGTCGATGCGGGCGAAGGCGACGTGATCCACGTCGCCTTCCGGTGGGGTGAGGCGCAGGTTGAGGCGGTACCCCATCCACACGAAGACCCGCTCGGCCAGGGGGATGCCAACCCAGGCGTCGCGTGGGAGTCGCGGGGGTGGCAGGTAGTACGTCTCGCTGCGGACGATCGCGATGGGCACGGGGACTCCTAGTAGGCGAGGCGGGTGGTCTGGTCGAGGACGCCGTACACCGGGTCTTCCAGGACCCACACGGAGTCGCGGGCGGCGGCGCTGGTACGGAAGGTGATCAGGTGGGACTGCTCGCCGATCTTCTCCGTGTAGCCCTCGACCACGACCCGCGCCTCGGGCGCGGTCTGGGGCGGCAGGTTGTAGACGGTGAAGTACGAGCTGATGTCCGCGTCGAGGATGTCCGCGTAGAACGGAAGGGTGTACGCCTGGATCGGGACTTCACGCAGCTCAGGCAAGGGATCGGCGTACCGGGAGATCGTCCAGTACGCCGCGTCCAGCACAGAGTTGTCGGTGACCTTCAGCAAGGTGAGCTGCTGCGGGTATTCGCCGAACGCGGCGATCGACTCGGGGGCGGTGACCCGCTGCGTCGCACCTCCGGGGCTCGACGCCTCCACCGAGTTGATCAGTTTCTGATCGTCGTCGGTGAGTTCGAGATCATTGGTGTCGAGGTCGGCGTGGTCGATGACGAAGACCTCGCCGCTGGGGTCCGGGTTGTACCGGACATCCCTTGACTGGTAAGCGAGTCCGAAGTAGTCCCGCTCCGCGTAGAGGCGGCCGGACTCGGTGGTCTCGACCTCACGCATCCGGGCCAGCGCCCCGGTACCGCCCTCACCCTGGGCCGCGATCGCGTCGTGGGTCGTCCCGAAGATGGTGACGCTGTCGACGCCGGCGTACCGAGCGAGCCGCTCGATCCGTTCGTCGGCAGGCTCGCCACCGAAAGCCGTGGTCCCCGCAGTCCAGTGGTCGGAGTAGACCAGGGCGGCCGGGCCGGTGCCGTGGTGGATCGCGACGTGTGCGATCTGCCCGGAGAACAACCGGGCGCCCCGGTATCCGCCGACGTGCAGGATTCTGTGGTTGATCATGGTGGGGATGGAGAGGGTGCCGCCCACCTGGAAGCCGTCGATCCACACGGTCTTGTTCGAGTTGTCGTGGACGACGTGGTGCCACTGGCCATTGGTCAGGACCCCGCTGCCCGTGGTCACCACGGACAGCGCGTCCCCGGTCTCCGTCGACTCGATCGTCAGCACGCCGGACGCGTTGAGGGCGAAGACGATCTGGTGGTCCAGCCCGGGTTCGTACAGGCCGAGGATCGCCCGGCTGACAGTGGTCGACTTGAACCAGAATTCCACCACGGGGGTCAACGAGGTGTGCTCGTCGGTCACGTTGCTGTCCGACTGAAAGCCGCCACCGAGGTCGCCGGTCAGATACTTGCCCGCGCTCGTGCTAGCGGGGGTGAAGGTCACGCTGGTGTCACCGCCCGCCGCCAGTCCGTCGGTGCCAAAGTCCAAGGTTCCGCCGGTGCTGACCTGGGTCTGTGCGATGGCCGCCGCGCCCCGGCCGGACAGGTCGCCGGCGGAGAACGCCCCGCTGGGTTCGGTGAGCGGGTAGTACGCGGACAGGAACGAGTAGATCCCGGTCAGGGTGTCCGACGTGCGGATCTCCTCGGCCAGGCAGGACTTGAGGACGGGCAACTTGTTGATCGGTTTCAGCTGGTCGGACGCGGAGATGTAGACCTTCGACTCCAGGCCCGCCCACCTGACGGGCAGGTCGTTGAGGACTCCCCAGAACCTGCTGTGCACGCGGTGGTTGGCGAGGTCGTACTCGACGTAGTCCGGGGCGCCGCCGGTGCGGGTGGCGACCAGCTCGACGGCGACCTGCTGTGCGGTGACCCAGGCCGGGGTGGCGAGGGTGCGGCGCACAGTCCAGGTGTAGCCGTCGTCCGAGGTCTCCCAGTACAACGATCCGGAGTCCTCGCGGATCCTCAGCCACAGGTTGCCCAGGCCGCTGCCGGTCAGCTCGGTGGCCCCGGCGTCGAAGTAGCCCACCTCGGACACCAGGCGCAGGGTCGCGGCCACCGGGCTGTACGTGAACCCCACCCGGGTCCCGGCCGTCGTGCCGGTCACCATCACACTGGCCGACGCCGCGCTGCTGCCGTTCACGGCGGGCAGGGCGGCGATCTTGATGCTGAACTGGCTGCCGGTCAGCACCCAGGAGCGCGCGGACTGGTAGGCCGCGGGCACCCCCGGTGTCAGCGGGATCCGCGCGCGGCCACCCACCTCGACCGCGCCGCCGTAACTGTTGGGCCACAGCGCCGCGTCCACGCTCCCGTTGTCGAAGTCGTCGGCCAACTGGACGAGGGGCCACGGTGCGGCGCCGGTGCGCGCTGTTGTCGTGGTCACCGCGAAGCGAACCGGCGTGTTCCGCCGCACGAACGGATACCACACCGAGGTCGCGTTGCCCGGAGTCAGCGCCCCGTCCTCGTTGTCCAGGACCGCCGTCATGGTGGCGACCTGGGTCTCGGCCTTCTCGTCGGCGGCGCCCCGGCTGATGTCGACCAGCGAGGGCATGTGGACGCGCTGGCTGATGTCCGTCCACGTGATCGAGCTGGGGTCGGAGATCAGTCCGCCCCAGCCCACCTCCATCAGCACAGCCACGTCAGGGCCTCCCGCCGGTTCCGGTGTAGCGCCCGTACTTGGTTTGCAGGGTGTCGATCATCCGAGCCGTTGCCACCGGGTCGACCACGAGCCCGGGGATGGTGATGTGCAGGCACGTCACGTGAGTACCCGTCGTCGCCATCGCTGCGCTGGGCAGGACGGCGGCGCCCATCACCGGGCGGACCGAGGAGACCCGGCCGGCCACCGTGTTCATCGCCCGGTCGAGGAAAGGGATACCGGCCAGCGCGCCAACGCCGACACCCTTCGTGGCGTTCTCGCCGTGCGGCATCATCACCCTGGCGGGCGAGTTGATGCCCAGGGCTTTCTTGATGGCCTTCTCCATGCCCTTGGCGATCTTCACCATCTGGGCTTCGATGGCCTTCTGCTCCCCGGCCAGCCCGGCGAGGAAGCCCTTGCCGCTGTTCTTGCCCGCGTCGTAGAGCGCATCCGCACCGACCCGGCCAAGGGTCGCGGTGCTCGCGTCGAGGTCCGACTGGAGCTTGTTGATGCTGGCGAACGTGGCCTTGTCCGCACCCATCAACGCCGACGCGTAGGCGCCCCCAGCCTCCGGGCCCATGTTGAGGATCTGCCGCAGCAGCCCCTTATTCAGGCCCTTCTTCGACAGGGCGTAGATCCGCGACGAGAACGTCTTGATCTCGGCGAGCTTCGCCGCGAGGCCGCCCTTGATGGAGCCGGCCGTGACCTCCTCCGGCTGGAGCCCGAGACTGCTGAGCCCCGCGCCCTGGCGGGCGTTGTCCCGGATCTCCTTCTCGTACGCCTTCGCCGCCTTGATCTTCGCCGCGACGACGTCCCTCTTGGTGGCCAGCGCCTGGAGCTTCGCCGTGTCCCGGTTGACCATGGCGACGAGCTGGGAATCCTTCGTGGACTTGGTGCCCTTCCACGCCTTCCAGATGTCCGCCACCAGGTCCTTCGCCATGGCGGCGATCCTGGCCTTGGACCCGGTCAATCCAGCGACGAAGCCCTTGCCCGTGTCGTCGGCGAGCGCCTTCGTCTTCCTCGACGGGGAGGCGATCTCCAGCTCCGCCCGGATGCCGCTCTCGACGGCCGCGGCCATCGCGCGGCTGGCCTTCTCCACCGGGGCCAGCGAGGACCGGAGCCCGGAGGCCAGGCCGCGCCCTGCGTCCCGTCCGGCACTCGACATGGCGCCACCGGACGGACCGGCCGCCGCCATCTCCAAGCGCCCGTCGTTCAGGGCATCGAGCATCGGCAGCCCGTACTTCGCCACCGACTTGGCCTTGATCACGTACTCGTTGTCGGACAGGAACGTGGCGATCGAGTCGGACGTCTCCGTGCCCGGACCGCGTACGTGTCCCCCGCCGGGGAAGCCCACCGGACCGCCGGCAGCGCGGTGGATCGGGCCGCCCTTCGCCCGGTAGTTCGCGTTGTTCCGGGCGACGGTGCTGGTCATGTTGATGGTGTGGACCGTGACGGTCTTGCCCTGGATCCGGGCGATGGCCGCCTGGATCGCACGGGCTGTGGCGGACGCCGCGTCCCGCGCGCGGATGTCGACCGTCTTGGACTTGATTGTCTGCAACTCGCCGCGAGCGGCGGCAGCCTTCTGCTGAAGGTCGTTGATCCGCGCCAGCAGATCGGCCCGCTTGCTGGCAGGAACGGACTTGAGCTGCCCCTTCGCCGTCGCGATCTGCGACTCCCAGTTGTTGATGTTCATCTGGAGTCGGCCGGCCTGGAGCTTGGGCAGGGCGCCTTCGGCGAACTCGCGGGTGGACGCCTCCGCAGACTTGAGCCCGGAGACGTAGCTGTCCTTGAACGACGCGAACGCCTGGTCGGCGGACTTGAGCTTGCCGCCGATACCGGGGATCCAGCCGAACGTGGCAGCCGCCGCGTGCAGGACGCCGCCCAGCGAGCTGACCATGCCGCCCGTGACCATGCGGAAGATGCCCAGCATCCCGGGGAGGTTGCTGATCACGGAACCCGCGATGTCGATGACGCCGCTGGAGAAGGACCGCGCGAACTCCTGGATCGCACCCTTGTTCTCGTTGACGTTGTCGAGCAGGCTCTGGAGCGGGCCCTTGGCCTTGTCGACCTCGGAGAACGCGGGCATGAAGCTGCCGAAGATCGCGGCGGCCATGTCCTTCACGGTCGGACCGATGAGGCCGAGGACGGTGGTCACGGCCTTCACCCCGAAGGCCAGGTCGTGGAAAACGGGCGACAGCCACTTGGCCGCACCGCCAAGCCCGTCCATCAGGACGGATACGGCTTTGCCTCCGAAGTCGGCCAGCTCGCCGAGGAGTGGGCCGAAGGCGTCGGCGACGGAACCAGAGAGCCGGCCGAAGGCGGGCAGGACCCGGTTGACCGCACCGAACAACCCGTCGAGCAGGGCCGACGCACCACCGACGCCAGTCTTGAGCCCGTCGAAGAATCCGGCCAGCCCACCGCCGCCCTTGCCGAGGAGCCCGGAGATCCCGGACGAGAACGACCGGAGGGTGGGGCCGCTGGCCGCGCCGAAGTCGACCAGCGCCCGTACGAACGGGCCCATGCTGGACGTCAGGTCTTTGACGAAGACGTTGCCCAGCTTGAGGGTCTGGCCGAAGTCCTTCTGGAACCCGGAGTCCTTCATGAGCCGGGAGGCGCCGGCCGCCGCGTCGCCGAGGCCGCCACCCAGCTCGGTCATGCCCTTGCCGAGGATGTCAACGACCGGGCCGGCTTCCCTCGCGGCCTTGGTGAACCCGGGCAGCATGGCCTTCTGGATCGGCCCGGCCAGCTCTGAGAATTCCTTCTTGACTCCGACCAGGGCCTTGGTGAACTCCCGTGCGGGCGCGGGCAGTTTCTTCAGGGCCTTGGCGTACTCCTTCTTGTCGGTCGTCGCGAGGGCGACCGCCTCGCCGACCCCCTTGAACCCCAACTTCACGGTGCCCGCGAGCAGGCCGAGCCCCGCCAGCATCGGGATGAGAGCGCCGAGCGCCGGCAGCAGCGAGAGGGCAGCGATCGCCGCGACGATGCCCATGCTGCCGCTGAGGCCGCCGCCCTTGCCGAGGGATTCCGAAGCGCCGTCACCGGCGCCGACCAAGCTGCGAAGGCGGGAGGCCAGCCCGCCGACCGCACCGTCGGCGGTGTTCGCCCCGTCGCCCGCACCGAGGAACCGGCCGCGCGCATCGCGTAGCCGCCCGTTCGCGTCGCGGGTGTAGTTGCTCAGGGTGCCGAGCTGGTTGTTCACCACGGTGGTCGCGCTCGCCACCCGGGTCAGGGCCGGGGCGAGCTGCGCGGCGTGAGCGGCCATGACCCGGGTCGCCTCGCCGGTGGACAGGAAGTGGCCGCGCGCGTCATGCAGGCGGCCTTGGCTGTCGCGGGTGAACCGGCCGACGGCCTGGTTGCTGTGGTTCATGGCGCCGGTGATCCGCCGATCCAGGCGGTCGGCGGAGTCCCCTGCCCGGTCGAGGGTGGTGGAGAGGTTGTCGCGTCCGTCTAGGACGAACGTCATACGCTCAGCCATGCGCGACCGCCTCCATCTGTGCTTTGGCCTGGGCCTCGCGGCGGTCGAGGTAATCGACGTAGGTGTAGAACTCGGTGACGGTCAGGTCATCGATGTCGCGTGCGCCGAGTCCGAGGCGCTCGGCGAACTGGCCGAGGTAGGTCAGGACCGTTTCGTCAAGGTCCGGCTCCCGGTCGCGGGCGTCGCCTCTTTTGGGCCCGACGCTTCGGGGTCCTGCGCCGCAGTCAGCTCATCGACCACGGCCTGCGCCGCCGCGACGTCGGCGGCGTTGCGGACCAGGCGGTCGATCTCCTCCTGGCGTTCCTTGTCGGTGACGTCAGCGGCGAGGGCCACACCCGCGTACTCGCGGACCTCGCGCTGGTCCCACTGGGATCGCAGCTGGTCGATGGTCGGGTCGAACTCGCTGAGGCGAAGAGCCGGGGTGGTGCGCTTCTTCATCACCCACACCACCGCCCGCAGCGAGTCCGGGTCGTCGCCGAGGATGCCGCGCTTCACCTCGCCCCACTGGCGGTCGATCGTGCGGCATACGATCGCGGCCTCCGACGTGAGGAGCTTGCTCGCATCGAACAGCTCGGGCTCGCCGGTCTCGGGGGTGTACTTGATGATCACTGGTGCTCCTGGCGTGGTCAGCCGCCGAGATCGCGGCGGACGTCGTCGGTGACGCGCTGCACTTCGGCGCGCATACGGGCTTCGTGCTGGCGCACGGTGTTCGTCCACCACAGGGGCGTGACCCACTGGTTGACCCACCGGCGCCGGTTGTTGAACACGGGGTGGCGCAGGCGCCCCGAGTACTCGTCGTTCAGGGCCTTGGCCATGTTCTTCAGGTCGGACGGCAGTCGGCCCTTGTCGACCCACACGCGGGCCCCGGGGTTGCCGCTGGTCCGGACGCTGATGCGGATCGCCTGCGCGAGCGTGCGGCGCAGCGGGCGGCTGGTGCCCGGCGGTCCGCCACGCTTCCCCGCGGACCGGCCGGGGCTGGTGATCGACAGGTTCGTCATCACGTCGACCAGGTCGCGGTGCAGCGGCTCGGCCGCGCGGCGGATGCGCCTCTGGAAGTTCTGCTGGACGGGCGCCCCGGACGCGGCACGCAGGCGCCGGCTCAGGTCCAGCAGTTGACCGGTGCCCTGGATCTGGATGCTGCTGGCCACGACGCCCCTCCGGTCAGAGAGTGATGTCCGTGGACATGTACTCGATCGCGGGCAGGTTCGTCCCGTCGAAGAGCCCCTCGAAGCTGAGGGTCGGCTTGATCACTTCGTAGCCCTCGACCGTCGGCGGCCCCTCGTTGAACTTGATCACCGGCAACTTGATCCGGAACGTCTCCCGGTACGTGCTCGCGATGATCGGGCCGATGAACTCCCACACGAACGCGGTCCCGGCGTCGGAGGTGTTCATGTCGTCAAGGACCGTGTCGACGTAGTCCATCTCGACGCTGCCGGTGATCTTCGTCAGGTCGTTGGAGATCGGTTCCTTCTTCGTCGCCGAGGAGTTCGCGTAGAAGCGGTCCGTCGCCTGCGGGCGCTCGAACTTGACGGACACCTTGCGGATGCCGTCACGCGCGGTCTCCGTGCCGTAGCTGCCGGTCTTCACGGCCATCTGCGCGAAGTGGAACGGGGCCATGCCCGTCGGGTACGACGCGGCGGCCAGGGTCTGCGTCTCGTCCACGCCCTGGGCGTCGATCTCCAGGCTGACGGTCAGCATCCCGCCGACCTCACAGCTGAACTCAGCGCTGATGATCTTGCAGCCGACGAACGTCTTGTCGGTGACGGTGCCCGTCGTCAGCGGGATTCCCTGCTGGATCGTCAGGCTCTTGCCGACGACGTCGGCGAGGGTGTGGGTCTGGAGGTACGCGGCCGTGGCCATCTGCTGCACCGGGGTCACGGTGGTGCCCATGAAGTTCTGGAGGATCAGGCCCATGAGCTTGTTCATGACCTCCATCTCCACCGTTCCCGCGCCCTCCCTCTGAGTCACCACACGCCGCGACGCCACTGCCAGCTGCCGGCCGGCCGCGATGCCCGAGGACTGCGCGGTCGTCTTCTTGTACGCCAGCGACGACTTGCTGAACTCGGGGAACAGCGTCGGCGCCACGTAGGTGCCGTAGGTCGACTCGGCGGCCAGGCCGATCTGTGCGCCGAGGCCGGATCCGATCCCCATGGATCAGCCCTCCTTCTGCTGCGGCTTGACCGCGGCCTTCTTCGCCGGCGGGGGCGGTGTCTCGTCCTTGGGCTCCTCGACCGACTCCCACGTCTGCGGCTGGCAGACGTAGGCGGCGTACCGGGAGTCGGGGACCTCGACGGTCTCGTCCAGCTGGACGACGCGAGACGCCCCCAGCTCCGGCACGTGGACGGGGACGGGTCCGATGTAGCGCACGCGCGCCATGGGTTCCTCCTGGAAGGTGGAGCGGGTCAGAGCCGGGAGCGGCCGGTGATCGTGAAGGCGATGCCGGCCCTGGCCCCTTGGTCGGTGAATGCCTGCTGAAGGGAGGCGTTGGCCAGCTGTGCCCAGAGGGCCGACCCGTTCAGGGTGGGCGCCTCAGGGTTCGCGTCCGATGCGCGCAGCGCGACCTCGACCAGCCCCAGCAGCTCGAAGGCCCTGCGTCGGCGCGGGCCGATCTCTGCGTCTCCGGTCCAGGACTCGACCCAGCCCGCGATGCTGAAGTCCTCGTCCCGGGTCCGGGCGCCAGCGGCGTTGAACCGCTGCTGAAGCTCAGCGGCTGTGCTGTCTGTGAGGGTCCATCCCACGGCGACGAACTCCGTGGCGGACATGTCTTCCGCCGGCGGTCCGTCGATCACCTGGATCCCGTTCAGGCCGGGGTCCGCCCGCAGGACAGCGATCAGTTGATCTATGACTCCGGGCACGGCGGAGGTGTACATCTATGCCATTCCTGGGGGGAGTTGGTCCGGGCTCAGCAGCTGCATGGCCCGGTTGGGGATGGCGTAGCCCAGGCCCGGCACCGGCTCGGTGACGTCGTAGTCGGAGGTTCCCATCTGCGGCCGGCCGGGGCCCTGCCTGGTCCGCCAGAGGTGCTGGAGGATCAGCTTGCCGGCAGAGGTGATGTTGTCCTGGACGATGCGCCGGCCTGCTGTGTAGACGACGCGCAGCGGCCCGTGGAACAGGCCTCCGTCGAGGCGGCGCAGGATGCCCGTCGCGGGGTCGAGGTCGGTGTCGGCGACCTCGTACGGACTGTCCCCGGACAGGACTGCCTCGATCGCCGACACCTCGACGGCCGGCACCTGGCGCAGCGCCAGGACGTCGGCGCGGCGGACGTTGTGCAGCTCGGTGACCGTACGGATCGCGACCGGACCGACGAACCATTCAACGCCGCGGGTCGTCGTGTCGATCCACTCCCGCAGCTCCTCGTCCTCGTTCGTGGAGGTGAGTCGCAGGTGCTTGCGGCCGTCGGCCAGCGAGAACATCGCGTGCGTCGTGGCCGGTTGGACGTCGAGGACGTCGGTGTACGCGTGGGCCGGGCCGGTGAACACCCACCTCAGGGTGTGGCGCCCGGGCTGGACGGTGACGTAGTCGGCCTGGTAGCTGCCGGTCACGGTCTCGATGGCGGGGACCGTGGTGGTGGTGCCGTCGGGCAGACCGAGGGTCAGAGTGACGGTGGCGGCGGTGGCCGGGGCGCCGCCGGGGTCGCGGCACGTGGCCGTCAGGCGGGCGGTCGAGCCGAGGTCGAACGGCACGGCTGGCCTCCTGTCACCACGCGCGACGCTCGGGCTGGCCCGCGCGACCACCCCGTCGCGAGTCGTCGGCCGCGACCTCCGCCCCGGTCTCGTCCTCTGTCCGTCCGGCGGTGCGGGCGCGGGCCCGCGCGAGGATCGCCTCCCGCTCCTTGAGGATGGTCTTCCGCGCCTCGCCGGCCGCCTCCAGGTCCAGCACCCGCAGCACCTCCGCTTCGTCGGCGTCCTCCAGGTGGGCGAGGACGCTGGGGACGTTGTGGCCGATCGGATCGAACACGTCCTCCCCCTCGTCCTCGTCAGCCTCGGCAGAGTCGTCCGGCTCGCCGGCGGCAGGGGCCGCCGAGGGCGCGCCGGCCGGTTCGCTGCCGACGGGGTCGGGCTGCTCGGCGGAGGAGGGGGTCCCCTCGACCGGCTGCTCGGTGGGCAGGTCGACGGTCACGGACCACGACGCCTCGGTGTAGGACCCGTCGTCGTCCACGAGGGCCTCGACCAACGTTGCGCCGAGGACGGGCAGGTCGGCCCCGTCCGTAGTCCTGACGGTGATCCTCGGCGGTTCGTCGGTGAAGGCCGGCGCCGGTCCGCTGTCGTCGGCCCGTACGGCGCGGTGTCCGTCGGCCCAGCTGGCGGCCTGCTCCTCGGGCAGGTCGACCACGTCGCCCGGTGCCCAGGAGAAGTTGTCGCCGGCGGCCGCCTCCAGGATCCGGATGCGCGCCATCAGGCGTGCACCACCGGGGCGGTACGCGGGTTGGCCAGCAGCACCGACGCGCCGTACGTACCGCCCGACGTGGTCCCCGAGGCGGTGACGGCCGCGCGTACGTACCGCTTGATGCCCTTGTACCCGACGACGAACATCTTGTTGTCGTCGGCCGCGCCGATGGACGGCTCGGTGCCCTGCAACTCGGAGGCCGCCACAGAGGTGAACGTGGCGTTGTCATCGGACTCCTGCACGTCGATGGCATGCGTGCCGTCGGTGATCGTCCCGGTGTGCACGATGATCATGACGTCCTGGAACGCGGCCCCGCTGAGGTAGCGGTCGACGCCGGTGCCGTTCGCCGAGGCGGTGCGGGCGGCGATCGCCAAAGTCTCCCGCACGGTGATGTTGCTGTACGCGTCCCTCATGACGCACTCCTTCGTGTGAATGCCGACGGGCCCAGGCACGGCAGCCTGGGCCCGTACGTGCGGGTGGTCAGGATGCGGCGTGCTGGTACAGGCGGATCGCGGACGAGTCCTGGATCCCGCCGTCCATACGGGCGAAGCCGAGGAAGGCGACCTGGAGGTACTCGGCGTACCGCTCGACCAGGCGCAGGGTCTGCACGGCCTGGACCTGGCGGATGACGTAGCCCGCCTTGAAGTCGCCGAACGCGATCGTCTTCGCCGAGGCGGCCGGGATCGGCATCGAGTTGTCGAGGGTGTACTCGAACCCGTTGATCGTGGACGGGAAGCCGGGCGCCGGGACGGGAGTCCACAGCGGCCGGGACTGTCCGTCCTTCAACTTGCGGATGACCTTCAGCGTGAAGTCGTGCATCAGGTAACGGCCGTTCGGCCGGTACGCGCTGTCGACGCTGTGCTCCAGGTCGATCAGGTCGTCGTAGATGACGGACGTGGTCTGACCGCCTGCTCCCTGCTTCCCGACGGCCGCGCCGGTCGTCAGACCCTCGGGCTGGTCGACGCCGGTTCCCGTGGTCCAGGCGCGGGCGGCGCGGCGGCCGATGCGCTCGCCCAGCTTCTTCGGCACCCACGACTCCAGGCCGAACGCCGAGTCCTGGAGGAGCGACAGCGACAGCCGGACCTGCTTGGACGAGAAGATGTGGGCCTTGAGCGTCTTCCCGCCGACCGCCAGGTCCTGCTCGCCGGCGGGCTGGTTCTCGCCGAGGATCTCGCCCTCGTTGCTGGTGTCGTCGTTCGTCGGCCACTTCAGGTCCGCACCGGTCGACGTCGTGATGACGTCGGCCAGGCCGAGGAGGCCGCCGAAGGCCTTCATCGTCTCGGTCATGATGTTGCGGAACTCCTCGGGGACGGTGAACCCGCCCGCCGTGTCGATGCCCGCGCCCATCGCGCGCAGGTCGACCTCGTGATCCATCATCATGTTCCGCTGGTCCGGGCTGAGCCGGTCCATGCCGCCGCGCAGGTAGACCCCGAAGGTGTCGGCGTACCGCTTCGCCTTCTCCGCAGCGTCGCCGCCGCGGCGCCCCTCGGGCTCGCCGGTGGTGGTGACGATCTGGCTGCGGTCGATCTTGTCGAGCGCGGCCATCTTGTTGATGCGCTCGATGTCGCCGGACACCTCGGTCAGCCGCGCCTCGGCGGCGTCCCAGTTGGTGCGCTCCTCGGCCGTCCAGTCGCGCTCCTCGCGCTCGGCGAGGGTCTGGATGTCCTGCATCCGCTGCCACGTCTTGTTCTGCTCATCGATGAGCCGGTCCAGCTGAGCGGGCATGTCTGATCCTTTCCAGGCATGACAAAGCCCCAGCTCACAGAGCCGGGGCTTCGGGGTGAGTGGGTTACGAGGAGCTGAGCTGTAGGCCGTACCGTGCGGCCAAGCCCCTCATGCGCAGGGCCATCGCGTCGTTGCCGGTCCGAGTGGTCTCTCCCGACTCGGAGTCGTCCGCGTCCACGACTGCGTCCTGCGTTGTGCTGGTCTCGCGAGTGGACTCACCCGGCTCGCCCTCGACCTGCTTGAGTTCTGGTGCCTTCTGGCCGGCGTCCTTCAGGTGCCGGGCCAGGTGCTTGTAGACCGCCTGGCGGTCCTCGTCCGCCAGGGTGGTGCCGCCGCGGGCGCCGTTCAGGACGCCGATCGCCGTGGTGCACGCGACCGTTGAGGCCGCGCCCACGTCGCCGTCCACGCCCACGAAGTGGTGGATGAACCGATAGGACGACCTGGCGGCGGCGTCGCCGTCGGGGTCCGCCCAGGCGTGCGCCAGGCGCAGCGCCGTCTCCTCGGCGGGCAGGTCGCCGGCGTTGGCCGGACCGTCCCAGGCGGCGTCGGAGGTGTCGGTCGTGTGCGCGGGGATCGCCGCTCGTTCCTCCGCCGGCGGCGCCTGGCGGGCCGCGGCGGGCGGGGGCCGCTCCGCGTCGAGGATCTGGAACAGGTCCCGCAGCTCCGGCCGGTAGGCCGCGCGCCGTTCGATCGCGCTGCGGTCACCGCGCTGGACCAGGGCGCTGGCCACGCTCGCCAGCTCGGCCTCGGTGTCCACGTACGCGGGGAAGGTCACCGCGGACACCTCGATCAGCCGGACCTCCAGGATGCGCCGTACCTCGACCTCGACGGAGTCGCCGTCGACCGTCTCCACGGTCTCCGTCGTCCAGTCGTCCTTGATCACGTAGAACCCGAACGACATCCCCGTGATGTTCTTGTTGCGGACGTTGGCCTTGAGGTCGGAGACGTAGCTCAGCTCCGTGTCCAGCGCCGAGTCGACCGGCAGGCCCAGCGAGTCCTCCGCCAGGCTGAGCGTGCCGGCGCTGACCCTGGACACCACGTAGTACGAGTCGTGGTCCACGAGGAACCTTGCGTCGCCCTCCGTCAGCGTCTTCGTGAAGGCGCCGGGCGCGATCTCCTCGTAGAACCCCCAGCGCAGCGGATTGCCGATCGCCGTACGGGAGTTGAACTTCGCCGCGTACCCACGGAACCTCTGGGCCCCTGCGTCGCCCTCCGCCCGGATCGCCACGTCGGCCGTGGACAGCGGCAGACGCCGACGCTCCTCGGCCGTGGTCCTGGTCAAGTTCATGCGCCGTCCCCCGTCTCGTCAGTGCTGGCCATCAGCCGCTGTGCCTCCGCAATGAGAGCGGCCGCGCGGGCCGCCCTGGAATCCCCGGCCGGCGAATCGGCCAGCGGGTTCGACCCGAGCGGGGCCATGTACATCGGCTGGAGGTAGATGTCGCCCTCCGGACCGATCGGCGTCCGGTCCTCCAGGTCGCGGATGTCGTTCGCGCTGTACGCGCCGACGTCGCGCATCGCCCGGTAGAAGGTCGCCCGCCCCGCGCTGTCCCCGCGAAGGAGTCCGCCGAGCTGGTACTTCGCGTACTGCACACCGGTCGGCAGCAGCTCCTTCGTGATCCGCTGCTCGGTCGGCGTCAGCCACGTCGGTGCCAGGTCGAACGTCACCCAGCCCTGTGCCTGCTGCTCCAGCCCCGTCCCCCAGCTGGTCGACTTCGCCGTCTCCATCAGGAGGAACAGGGGTACGCCGAACATGCGGGCCACCTCGACCACCTGGAACTCCCGGGACTCCAGGAACTGGGCGTCCACGTTCGGCATCGCCACCGGCTTGAAGCTCGCCCCGGAGTCCAGGACCGCCACCTCGTGCGCGTTGCGGACGCCGGACATCTTGGCCCGCCACCGCTCCTTGAGGGCGTTCGCCTGGTCCGGGTCCAGCCTCTGCTCGGTTTGAAGGACGCCGCCGATCATGTTGCCCGACCCGAACATGCGGGCCGCGGACATCTCCGCCGCCTGGGCCAGGCTGATGCCCTGGGCGGCCAGCCGTACGGGCGAGCAGCCCGTCAGCCCGTCGTACCCCAGCCCGGGGATGTGCAGGATCTCCCGGGATGTCAGCGGCTGCGTCTCGCCCCAGTCGTCCGTGACGCCGAAGATCTTGCCCGACGGCAGATCGTCGGAAGACTTCACCCGTCCCACCTTGACGCGGTCGGGGGTGATCGGCCACAGCTCCTTGATCTGGCCGGCACCGTTGCGGACCTTCTGCATGTAGGTGTTGCCCCACAGGACCCGGTGTACGTAGCCCAGCCGCCACAGCTCCAACGGCGTGAGGTCCGGGTGGGGGTCGGCCAGGAGGGGGGAGGTGTCCTTCTTCTTCGTGCCGGTCAGGTAGGTGGGCAGCGGCAGCGCCGAGGCGACGTTGGCGATCACGTTCACCGACCGCCACACCGCCGGCATGTGCAGGCTCGACCTCTCCGAGACCGAGACGCCGGCCTCAAGCTCACGGCCGCCGAGATACTCCAGCACCGAGGCGGAGGTGAGGGGCTGCGCGGGGTTCTCGATACCGCGCCCCTCGAACAGACCGAACAGGCTCACCGGCCCTCACGCCCCTTCGCGTCCTCAGCCCGTACGCCGCTGCCCGTACGGCCGGCGGCCGACGCGCGCTCGCACGCCAGCGTCCCGAGGACCCCGGCGGCCAGCAGCCCGGCCGGCACGCTCCACAAGGCGATACCCGCGACCGCGACCAGGACGAACAGCACCTCCGCGATCAACAGTGCTCGCTCGCTCACCACAGGTTCGGCGCCCCTTCCGGCTCCACGTGCGCCCGCTCGGCGTAGCCCCACGCGGCGTGCGTGGCGCTGACCAGCGGGCTGATGTCGACGGTCACGCCGCGCCTCGCCCAGGCCCAGCCCTCGCCCACCGGCCGCTTGTCCGCCCCCGCGAGCGCGGTGGCCAGCGGCGCCTGGTCCAGGTGGACGATGCCCTGCTCGATGACCGCGTCGTAGAACTGGCCGGCGGCCGCGACGACTTCACGCGTCTTCATCTCCACCAGCAGGTCCCTACCGCCGACCTGGTCCAGCTTCTTCTCGACCAGCGCCTTCCTCAACGCGGGGATCAGGGAGGCGGCCGGCCCGCCGGCGTCGATGACCACCGCGCACGGCCGCCACTTCTCGACCAGGTCCACCAGCCGGGTCACCACCCACCCGGTCCCCGGCCGGTGGTCGACCACCTCCACGTGCACAGCGTCACCGCTGGGCCCGGCCACGGTGATCGCGCTGTGTGACCGCTCGGGGGTCGTGTCGACGGCGAACGCCACCGGGTCCGAGGGGACTGACGTTCCGTCACCGAGGGCCCGCCACGTGTCCTCGGGGATCACCCGCCAGGTGTCCTCGACGTCCGACGGGTACTCGCCGACGCCCAGGCGCTCGCGGGCGTAGTCCTCGGGGCTCACGCTGAGGCGCTCGTTCATGGACTTCTCCAGCGTCAGCCGGTAGCCAACGCCGGGGTTGGCCCTGAGCACCGCCTCGGGCGACTCGGGGTCGTCGTGCTCCGCGCAGTCGGGCGGGCACTCGTCACGGTGTTGGTCGATCGACCACTCGAAGTAGGCGAGCGACGGGTCGGGCCTGCCGAACTCCAGCGCTTCCAGGGCCCGCCGGCGCAGCCGGGCGAGCTGTACGGACGGGGAGCCGACGCCGGCCGAGCCGAAGTACCACAGCTGCGGGTCGGCGATGGCCGCCATCGTGAACATCAAGGCCGACATGGCGTCGCGCCCCAGGTACATCGCCTCGTCCATGATGTTGCAGTCGCCCGTGAACCCGCGCCCGCTGCCCCCGGAGCGGGCGAGGAACTGGAGGATCGCCCCGTCGAGGAGTTCGATGGACTCCTCACCCGTCGTGTAGCGGACGGCCTTGACGCGTTTGCGCAGGTCATCGCAGTTGGTGATGAGTCCCACGATGCGGCGGAACGCCACCTTGGACGTTTTGAACTGGTGGGCGGAGTGCAGGATCATCCGCTCGCCGCCGAGGAACAGGCCCCACAGCTCGCGGGCCTCGATGATCCCGCCCTTGCCGTTCTGCCTCGGGACGTTCGTGCAGACCTCGAACGCGGACCAGCCGCCCCCCGGCTTCTCGCCCATGCCCTCGTGCAGCACCAGCTGCTGCCACGGGTCGAGGTGCAGGCCGGCCTGCGCGGCCAGTTCGACGGCCTCCTGGCCGGCGCTGGTGATGGAGTCCGCCGGCGCGGTCCGGATCCGCGGCTCCTGCGACCCGTAGACAGTCGGCTCAGCCGGACCCGGCATGCCGCTGCTGGGCTGCCGCTCGCCGCTTCTCGGCCCGTTCCGCAAGCTCATTGACCGCGTCCCCCTTGGTCGCTGGCGGGGCGAGGGCCCGGAGGCGGTTCAGGGCTGCGGCGAGCTTGTCGGCGACGACGGCCTGGGCGGTCGCGGCCTCCCCGACCGGGATCGCGTCCAGCGTTTCGGCCAGGCGGACGACCACTGCGGCGAGGCCGGGGGCGACCGACTCCACACCGAGGCCGTCGATCTCGGCGCGGACTTGGTCGGCGATCCCCATCGTCACCCCCCGTGACCATCTGCTAATTCACTCAGGGTCACCGGCGGGTGATTACGGACTGTGACGGTCGCTAAAGTGGCCAAGTCGAGCTGCGGGTGAATAGCGGCTTCAAAAATGGCCGCGCAAAAGTCCGGGCGAGAAGGGCGTTTGGGTCGCCCGCCTTCCCCCTGAACTTTGAATCCACTCTCCCCGCCGGGACGCGATCACCGGCGCGGCTGCTGGCGCTCCGTGACCGTCGGTCAGTGCCCGGCGGTCACCATGCCCGGGACGCCTGGGTGGTGACGGGACGCGATCCGCCCTGCCGGTGGTCCCGGTACCAGCGGGTCACGACACCCTCCATCGCGGGCTGCCTCATGTCCCGCACCCGCTGGCGCACGATCGCTTCGCCCGGATCGACAACGATGATCCGCGCGCCGAGCCGCTTGTAGCGCGCGCGGGCCTTGGCCTGGGGCATGGTGTGGATCAGGTAGACGTCGGTGGTGTCGAGTACCTGCTCCGCCTCGTACACGGCCGCCTGGCGGGCGCGGTGGACGACGCGCAGCAGCGCCTTGGTGTGGCTGTGGTGGTCAGCGCCCGGCCCGGCCATGGCCAGCGCCATCAGGTCCAGGTCGATGACGATGTCGACGGCCTTGGCGTGGGCCCGGATCCAGGAGGACTTGCCCGCCCCGGGTGGGCCGGTGACTACGTACAGCACGGGCTCACCTCCGGCTGTCGGCGTTCAGCCGCCACGTCCCTTGCGGCGTCAGCCAGGGTCGCTCCAGCGACACGCCGTACTCCAGGTGCCCAGCCTTGATGTCTCGTTGGATGGCGGCCTGGACGAGCTTCGGCGGGTATGCGGCGGCCAAAGTCTCCCAAGCGTTGAACCCGTGGCGCTGGACTGCCGTGAGGAGCGCGACCGTGGTCAGGTCGGATCGCTTCGGGCGCGCCGCCGTCATGGTCACCATCTCCGTGAGGTCGGGCGGGTCAGAGGAGGCTCGGGGGAAGGCGGGGCGGCTCTGCGAGGCCGGCTTCCTCCAGCGCGAGGCGCAGCACTTCGGTCATCGGGACGTCGACCGTGTCCGGGGTGAGCGTCGGTTCCGGTGCTCGTCCGTACCAGGCTTCGGTGGTGTCGGCCCCGTCGACCGTTTCGGCGCGGATCGGGTTGTGGGAGGTCCCGATGTCCACGACGGTGACGGCCTGGTCGAGGGCGGGGACAAGGTGGTCGCGAACGAGGCGGGCGAGCGGGTAGTCGAGCCGGTTGTAGTCGATGCCGTTGGCCTCGCACCAGTCGAGCCACTGCTCGGGGGCTTGGCCGTCGTTGAAGCCCCACTTCGACAGAAGGCAGGCGCTGGCCAACGTCACGGTCGGCTCGGAGGCCATCTCCGTCTCGTGTTCGGCGAGGTGCTGCCACATCCGGCTCGTGTCGACGGCTACCAGTGCGTCAACCCCGGGTCGGTAGCGGACCGTTACGGGCACGGTCACTGCTGCTTGGCAGGCAGGACAGGTGATCTCTGCCGTGGTCTCGCCGCCGGCCATGCTCAGTCCGCCCATTCCACTCGGGCGCCGTGGAGCGGGTGCCCCGGCGCCCGGTCGGCCAGCAGGTCATCGGTGGACGTAGCGATGGTGCAGATGCCGCCGGGGTCGTCGGGCGTGTGGACACAGACAAAGCCGCCGGGGATGAACTGCACTCCGCTCCAAGTGCGCCCGTCGGCGAGGTGCACGAGGAAGGAAGCGGGGACTGCTGGTACGGCCATGGTCACCATCTCCGTGAGGCTCGGGGTTGCTTGATCGACGTGCGGTTGCCGCGGGCGCTGTTGCATCTCCTGTGCGCTGAGCGGGCGTTGGCCGGGTCGAGGAGGTCGCCGCCGCGCGACAGGGGCACGAGGTGGTCCAGGGTGAAGGCGAGCGGGTGCTTGCCCGCCTCGGGCCCGGTGATCTCGTAGGCGATGTTGTGGCCGCACAACCAGCACGGAAGCCCGAGGTTGCGCTGCCAGACGCACAGGGCTCGGTACGGGCGGCCGTTGCGGAGGTTGCCAGCCATGGGCGTTACGTCGCGCGCAGGCGGGGTGTGCTGGCGTACGCGTACGGTCCGGTGACGCCGGCGCTGTGGCGCTCGGCGGCCGCGAGCGCGGCGGTGAGGCGCGCCTTGGGCTTCATGTCGAGCGCGGCGGTTGCGTGGAGGGCGCCGAGAGCGAGGTCGTCTCCGCAGCCGACCGCCATGTATCCGTCGGCGGATTCGCCGACCTGGTAGTCGGCGTGCACGACGAACAGACGCCCGACCACGCCGACCAGGAAGATCCCGGCCTCTTCCTGCTCGCTGTCCTTCTTCGCCCATCCACCGTCCTTGAGGCAGGTACGTACGGCGTCGATGAACTTGGTGACCATGAACTCCTCCAGGTCGCCCTTGGGACGTGGCGGCCGCAGAGCGTGCTGGAGCAGCTGGCCCATGCGGAAGCTGGACGTGAAGCCCATGACGTAGGGGCCGTTGCGGAAGACCTTGGGGTCCCGGCGGACTGTAAGGCTGTAGCCGCCGACTCCGGCGGAGTCTCCGGCCAGGTGGACACGGCCGGTGTGGACGAGCCCGGCAATCACGGTCATGAGGCCCCCTGGGGACGTTGGTTCGGGTGTGGCGGGTGGCCGCCCGGCGCCGCACACGCCGGGCGGCTCTCCTCTCGCCCCACTCGCCCCTGAGTGGTCTGGGGGTCGGCCTGGACATGCGAAAGGCCCGCTCGGGGCGGGCCTTCGTCCGTGTCCTGGCACGGTGGACGTGCCCCCAATATGCGGGATGATCACACAGAACGCAAGCGGCGCATGGGCTGTGAGAGGTCTCGTGGGCTGCGAAATTGGTCCGCAGGTTGCCGGTCTGGCGGCCGGGAGGCTGTGGGGCGCCACCCGGCCGCCAGGGCACGCTACTTGGCGGGGACGGCCCACTCAGCGGGCTCGGGCAGGATGTCGGTGGTGTAGAGCACCCGCTCGGGTCGCTGGTTACCGGGGACCGGGAACACGGTTTTGCCGCGCACGCAGTCCCCGGTCTTCACGGTCGCCTCGTACGGGTACTCAGGTTTGGGGAAGTCGCCGTACGTCACGCCGCTGGGCTCGATGCGGGTGCCGTCGGTGTAGGCGAGGGCCCAGGGGTACCGCGTGACGCCAAGGTTGCCCTTCTTGTTGCAGACCTTCAGCTCGATGGCCGCCCAGACGTAGCCCTTGGTGCCGAACTCGGCGTCGGCTGACCTCTGGGGCTTGATGGTCCCCTGCTCGTAGCCGAGGACAGTCGCCGTGGTGATCGACCCGTCCTCAGCTACGGGGAGCGTGAAGACCGTCCCCAGTGGCATCGGTGCGGCCGGACTCGGCGAGGCCTTGGCCGGCGCCTTGGTCGACACCGGCGAGGCCTTGGTCGCCTCCTGGTCGTCGGTGCCGCTGCTGCACGCAGCGAGCGTGCCGAGCAGCATCGTGGCGGCGAGGGCAGTGGTGTTGCGGGTGCGCATGGGTCCCCCCAGGACTGTGTGTGCGGAGAGGCCAGCGTGCCGTACGGGCGGTGTGCGCGTCCCCGGGGTGATGGGTCCGTTACACGACGAAGGCGCGCGGTGTGCCGGTCGCGAGGATGGCGACAGCCACAGCCTCGGCGGCGTGATGCAGTGACTGATCCAGCAGATAGGACCCGCCGAGCGGGCCGCCGAGGTCGTAGAACCCCTTCTTCCCGATCGTCTCGGCCAGGCGTCGTACGGGCGCGCGGCGGTCGGCGGCGTAGTGGGTGATGCCAGAGACGGCGAGGGCGGCGATGGCGCGGCCGGGGGTGATGCGGATGCCGAGCAGGAGTGCTCCGGCTCCGACGGTTACGGCCTGGGCGGCGACGTAGGTGGCGACGTGGGCCGCGCACGCTCGGCGGCCAGCGGCGCTGTCCTGGGCCTTCGTAAGGGCTTGGTTGTGGGTTTGGATCCAGTGGTCGCCAAGGTCGGCAGAGACGCGGGTGAGCGCGTAGAGGGCGCCTGCTGCGGCGGCTCGTGAGCTGATCAACGGTCCTCCTTGGGTCGGAACGGAGTGAGGCCCTGCCGAATAGCGGCGCAGCAGAGTCGGGTGGGATGTCCCCCACCGTTCGGCGGGGGCCGACAACGGGGCGTCAGGCGGGTGGGTCGTAGTACGCGTCGAGGATCACGTTGACCTCAGCGAGGTCGGGGTGCTGGGCGATCTCTTGATCGTTGCCGCGCTGAATGGCTTCGGCGAAGCGCCGCATCGACACGGACATGCGGGCTGTTGCTGCCTCGACGTCGGAACGGGCGGCAAGGTATCGGTAGTACGAAGCTCGAAGTCGGGCAGCTCGCTCAGCCCAGTTGATGTCGTCGGCCATGAGTCCATGGTGACGCAGAGCGTACGGGCATGTGCGGAAACTGCGGAGGTCGGCGGCGAGGCTACTTTTTCGGCGCTGAGCGCTTGTACTTGCGCCGCTTTTTCAGTTCGGTGGTGATGGTGTCGCCGTACCAGCGGTGGGCCTTCTCGCTGGTGTCGTCGGGGGCGGGCCAGCGGGGTGTGCCGTCGGCGCGCAGCTTGGTCCGGTCGGTGCGGATGGTGCCGGCGCTGATGCCCGTGGCGGCCTCGATCTCCTTCGCGGTGTACAGCCGGCGGGGTTCCAGGCTGCCCGTGTCCCGGACGAAGTGCCGGGCGATCACCGCGTCGACGGTGGCGGAGTCGTAGAGCTTCCATTTGCCGCGCTTGCCGGTGGCGGGCGGCCAGACAGCTTGGCGGGCCCACTGGCCGCGCACTGTCTCGTAGTCGCGGCCGTGTCGGACCGCAATCTCGGCGAGCGTTTCGTCCCGGGCGCTGGGCGTGGCTACCATTGGTCGTGACCCTTTCAGGAGGGTTGGGTGAGACCGGCAGGGTTTCGCGAGCGCCCCTCGGGGCGTCTGGGCCTCGGCCCGGTCCTGCCGGTCGCTTCATTTCCGGGCTGCTGCTGCTCTTCCCCGTGGTCTCAAGTATGACCCTTCGCGTGTTGAATTGCAACCCTCGCATGCAGCAAAAAGGGGCGCGCCCCCGGCTGGGTGCCGGGGGCGCAGCGAGGGGTTGGTCAGTCGTTCTCGGCCTGCCACTCCATCAGGTCGTGCAGGGCGTCCAGGGCAACCTCAAGGGTCGCCATGGCCGCCATGGGCCTCCACTCGACAAACCGGGCGTTCATCGCGGCGACGAGGTCCGTTGCCGCGAGGATCATGATCGCGCCGGTGAACAGGTCGGCCTGCTGGTCCTCGGGCATGGGCTGGTCGTCGGAGATCTCCGCGACCCGCTCCAGGACCGCCACGGTCTCTCGCGGCTCGAAGTCCTCCGGCAGGGAGATCGGCACGGGGAGGTTGGCGCAGACGGCCACCAGGTGGAGGTAGGCGTGGTGCAGGTGCACGATCACGGACCGCCGGGCGTTCTCTTCGAAGTCGGACATCGCATCCCTTTCGGTTGGGTGGTGGGCGGGGTTCGCGGCCCCGCCCCTTGTGTCTCAAGTATGGCAGCTCGCGTGTTGAATTGCAACACCAATGGGGTGGGGAATGGGGCGCGCCCCCGGCTGGATGCCGGGGGCGCGCGCGGGGTGGGGGTTGGGCCTAGCTGGGGTTGAGCGCCTGCCAGCGACCCAGGGCGTCAAGATCCCCCATGGCCATGATCAGGACCCCCAGGGCGCCGACGGCGCGGGATTCGATGAACCCCTCCCCGTCCTCATCCGTGAGAAGGATGTGCAGGTCGACCGCGATCAGCCACATGGTGGCGGCGGTGACGAGCTGCCCCCTCTGCTCGTCCGGGAGGAGGGTTTCCGTGATCAGCTCGGTGATCCGGCGGACCGCCGGGACGGTCTCCCGGTGGGAGACCTGACCCTTCGGGAGGGCCACCGGGATCGGGAGGGCCGCGCAGACGGTCACCAGCCGGGCGTAGGTGAACGCGATGCGGGCGGTCAGGCGCTGCATCACGCCGTCTTCGAGATCGGACACTGTATGCCTTTCGGTTGGGTGGTGGGCGGGGTTCGCGGCCCCGCCCTTGTGTCTCAAGTATGACACCTCGCGTGTTGAATTGCAACACCAGTGGGGTGGGGA